>CAMBZR010000103.1 GCA_945872285.1 Bordetella parapertussis
CAGTTAAGTTTAGTGAACTTGTCCATGTTGGCGGGCCTTGGGCGCATGGAAGAATTTGAATTACATTTTCGAATTGCTTTAACTCGAACAAAAGTTCCATTGATCCAGTTGCGTGAAATTTTGCTACACATTGGAATGTATTGTGGGATTCCAATCGGTCGAGACGCCTTTGCGATTGCGCGACGGGTGTTAAAAGAAGAGCGTATCGACGTTTCGCAGCTGGACGAGGTGTCCACCAAAAAAGTATCGAACAAAAAGAAAAAATAAAAGGGGATTGTGACATGCGTGCGTTTGCCTCACACAAGACAGTTTCACCATGCATTAAAAAAATATGTCAGGCGCTCGCTCTTTGTGCGCTTGTAATAGCACCCTTGACCTACGCGCAAAGCTTTCCGGTCAAGCCGATCACTCTTTTGGTGCCCTACCAAGCGGGTGGCAGCTCAGATGCCATTGCGCGTACGATGGCACGTTTGGTAGGCAAAGATCTTGGTCAGCAGGTGGTGGTTGAAAATAAAGCTGGGGCAGAGGGGATGATTGGGTCGCTTGACGTCATGAAATCTGCGGCAGATGGCTATCGTATTTTGTTTGGTGGTGCGGGTTCGATGATTGTTGTTCCAGCCCTTAGGCGGACCCCACCCTTCGATCCGGGCACGCAATTCACACCCATTGCAGGCACGGTCGATTTTTCATTTTTCTTATACGTACATCCTGATTTGCCGGTCAAGAATTTAAAAGAGTTTGTCGCGTATGCACACGCAAATCCAGGAAAAATTAACTACGCAACGGGTAATAACCAAGGCCTATTAACGTTTGCGTATTTGAAAAAAAGCCTGAACCTTGACATTGTGCAGGTGGCCTATAAAGGAGAAACGGCCGCGACTGCCGACTTGTTATCCGGGCGAGTGCAGGCAATGTTTGCGACCAGTGCGCCTTTAATGCACGCCAAAGAAGGGCGACTCAAAGTGTTGGTGACGACTTTGCCGCAACGCACCCCTTTGTTGCCTGAAGTAGCAACGATGAAAGAAAGTGGGTATCCGGAGTTTCCGTTTTCACCGGCAGGCGGCTGGCTAGGCATCTTCGGTCCCGCAGAAATGAACCCAGAGACAGTCAAGGTCTTACACCAGTCTTTTGGTAAAGCGCTGTTGGATGCTGAAACGCAAAAACAGCTTGCGCAAGCTGGTTTATCTTATAACCCGATGGGTCTTGAACGGATGGGCGCATTTGTCAAAACCCAGCGTGACCAATTTCATTTCTTGATTCGAGATCTTGGTATCCCGTTGATTAATTAGAGTCTTAAAAAATTGTCATTCTAAAAAAGAGTTTGTCTGGTATGTCGCAAATCGTTCATCGGCAGTATCCGCTTTTGTTGGCTCCGATCAAGGTCGGCGCACACACGCTAGCCAACCGCGTCATTATGGGGTCGCTGCACACGCGCCTTGAAAATGAGACAGACGGCGTGCATCGTCTTGCTGAGTTTTATGCCGCGCGCGCGCGTGGGGGTGTAGGACTGATCGTGACGGGCGGTGTATCCCCGAACTTTGAGGGGCGTGTGGAACAAGGCGCTTGGGTCTTGGACTCGGCGGAGCAGCTCAGTCAGCACATGCCGATCGTGCAAGCGGTGCATGCGGCCGGTGCAAAAATCGCCTTGCAAATTCTTCACACTGGCATTTATGCCAAGCATGATGAGATCATCGGGCCTAGCGCGCTTCGCTCGGTGATCAATCCGCGCCAGCCTCGCGCCTTCACTGCTGAGCAGATCGAACAAACAATTGAAGACTTTGTGAATTGCGCGGTACTCGCTCAGCAGGCGGGTTACGACGGTGTCGAGGTGATGGGGTCTGAGGGTTACCTAATGACTCAGTTCACAGCCTCACGCACCAACAAGCGTGAGGATGAGTGGGGTGGCTCGCTTGAAAACCGAATCCGTTTCCCTGTAGAAGTCGTGCGTCGCACGCGCGAGCGTGTGGGCCCCGGGCTGTTGATCATGTATCGCATTTCTGCCATTGATTTAGTTGAAGGTGGGTTAAGCGGCGACGAAATCGATCGACTCGCCCAAGCCCTTGAGCAAGCGGGAGCAGACGTCTTGAACACCGGAATCGGCTGGCACGAGTCGGTGGTGCCCACCATAGCGACGAGTGTCCCTCGTGCTGCTTTTGCGTTTGCCGCGGCGCGACTTAAAAAGGTAGTTTCGATTCCGGTCGTGGCTTCAAATCGAATCAATATGCCCTCGGTTGCCGAAGAGATTCTTGAACGCGGGCAGGCTGATATGGTGTCGCTTGCACGCGCATTTTTGGCCGATCCAGATTTTGTGATTAAAGCGGCAAATGGACGTACCGACGAAATCAATACCTGTATTGGTTGCAACCAAGCTTGCTTGGATTATATTTTTACAGATCGGATTGCCTCTTGCCTAGTGAACCCCAAGGCCTGCCACGAAACTGAATTTACGGCTGCGCCACCGTTAAAAAAATTGAAGGTGGCGGTGGTAGGGGCAGGTCCTGCGGGCCTAGCGTGCGCGATCACTGCGGCCGAGCGTGGTCATCAGGTGCAGCTCTTTGAAGCGGGTAATGAAGTGGGTGGTCAATTGAACTTGGCGCGGCGTATACCGGGCAAAGAGCAAGAATTTGCAGAGTTGGTTCGCTACTTTAAGACGCGTCTGACTACGACCGGTGTGAACGTTCATCTGAACCAACGAGTCGAGGCTGCAACGCTGGTCGAGCAGGGCTTTGAACGCATTGTGATCGCGACGGGTATCAAGCCACGCACGCCTGCAATAGCCGGAATTGAACATGCGAAGGTGGTCAGCTACACCGACGTGATTCTAGGTCGAGCGCAAGTCGGCGAACGTGTGGCGATCATTGGTACTGGCGGGATTGGGCACGACGTTGCTGAGTTGTTGACCTCTGCGCCTGGCGAGCCACAGACGGCCGAAGAATTTTTAAAGGCTTGGGGGGTGGATCCAACGCTGCGCTCAGCAGGCGGCTTGCAGGCGTCCGTTACGCACGGTGCCCAACGCAAAGTGGTGATGTTGCAGCGAGGCACAAAAAAACCAGGGGCACGTTTAGGCAAGAGTACAGGCTGGATACATCGCACTAAGCTCACCAAACGAGGCGTCACTGCGGTGTCAGGTTGTACCTACGACAAAATCGATGATCAAGGCTTGCATTACAGCGTGAGCGGCGAGCGACATGTGCTAGAAGTTGACACCATTGTGTTGTGTGCAGGCCAGGATTCTGAGCAAGCCTTGGCCGATGGACTGGCTGGAAAGGTCTTGCATTTAAATTTGATAGGCGGCGCTCGTATTGCCACAGAGTTAGATGCGATGCGCGCGATCGATGAAGGTACGCGCCTCGCGTATGCGTGGTAACCGATTTGCGTCGAATAAAAACGCCCCGCAAGCGGGGCGTTTTTTCGTTCAGGATAGTGCAATCACATATTAGGCAGCAACGACTTCAGCTTCTGTCGTTTTTTTACGGATGTTGATGTGATCCCAGAGATTTTTACCTGACACTGACTTTGAAAACGAGTCAGCGACGACTAATAAAACGGCCCAAGGAGCCACAAACGTTGCGGCGGCAACGCCAATTGCAGCATGAGCAGCACCGTTCACCAGGTTGCCGTCCATCAAAAGGCTGGCACCGGGTAACATTGTCTCACCAACTAATTTCACGCCGTTAGTGAGCATTCCTAATGGTGAAGCATCTGACATAATTTTCTCTAGAGTTTGCTAAATGTCTATTATTGACTGAGGGGGCCCCTTCGAATAGTAAATATTAATTTAACAAAATAGACTTGTTAAATTGTGCTTTAAAAATGCAAAAGTGTGTGGATTTTTGTAAAAAAATAAATATTTTTGAAAATTATAAAAATGAGTGCGTATGCAACAAAGTTGTTGTGCCATCACCATCCTATTTTATTAAAGATATATTTAGTTTTCGTAGGCCGATTCGCCGTGTGAGGTGATGTCCAACCCTTCACGCTCTTGATCTTCAGGCACGCGTAAACCAAATACTAGATCCGCGATTTTGAAGGCAACGTAGGCGACAACCCCTGACCAGACCAAGGTGACCAGAACACTTTGGCCTTGGATCAAGAACTGATCGACAATGGAATAGCCGGGCGTGACAGCATTTGTGACATAGTCATACACGCCCGTTCCACCCAAGCTTGGTGAGGCAAAGACGGCGGTGAGCAAAGCGCCCAAAATACCAGCCACACCATGGATACCAAAAACGTCAAGACTGTCGTCTGAACCGAAGATTTTCTTCAATCCACTCACGCCCCAGATACAAACGATTCCGGCAGCGCCACCAATGGCCAGTGCACCCATTGGGCCAACAAAGCCAGCCGCTGGTGTGATTCCCACTAAACCTGCCACACAACCAGAGGCTGCACCCAACAGTGAGGGCTTACTTTTTAAGAGCCACTCGGCAGAGGTCCAGGCTAGCACCGCTGCGGCTGTTGCCAGCAAGGTGTTCGCAAAGGCCAGCGCGGCGGTGCCATTAGCTTCGAGCGCTGAGCCAGCATTAAAGCCAAACCAGCCAAACCAAAGCAGCGCAGCACCGGTCATGACGTGCACCATGTTGTGCGGTTTCATCGACTCTTTGCCTAAGCCTAAACGCTTGCCAATAACAAACGAACCCACCAAACCAGCAATCGCGGCGTTGATGTGAACCACGGTTCCGCCCGCAAAATCGAGGACACCTTTTTGAAACAGCCAACCGGCTTTCGCACTCATGGCTTCAAGCGAAGCGGCGTCTTTGATGTCGTCCGGACCAGGCCAGAACCAAACCATGTGAGCGATTGGCAAGTAGGCAAAGGTGAACCACAGAATCATGAACAGCAGAATTGCAGAAAATTTTGCTCGTTCGGCGAAAGCACCCACAATCAGGCAGCAAGTAATGGTCGCAAACACACCCTGAAACGCCATGAATACGTATTCAGGGATTGCAACACCTTTACTAAAGGTTGCCGCAACAGCGTCAGGGTTTAGGCCCGCTAAAAACAGCCGATCGAACTTGCCGATAAAGGCGTTACCTTCTGTAAAAGCCAAGCTGTAGCCATAAATCGACCACAGTACGACGATCAGCGAGAACACGACCAAACACTGCATCAAGATCGACAAGACGTTTTTACTGCGGGTCAAGCCGCCGTAAAACAAGGCTAGACCAGGCAGCGTCATCAACATCACGAGTGCGGTACAGACGAGCATCCAGGCCGTATCGCCTTTGTTTGGCACAATGGCTACGGGTGCTGCAGCCGGCGCTGCAGGGGCTGCCGCGGCCGGAGCAGAGGCGGTTGTCGCCGCTTGCGCGTAGACTGGGCTCGTGGAGGCAATCCCAGCGACACAGACAATGACCGCCAAGAGGCCTGACACTAAAAGTTTATTGATCCAATTTGACACAGTACACCTCTTCTTTAAATTGCCGCCGCACCGGTTTCACCGGTGCGAATGCGAATGACATGATCGATTGAGGTGACAAATATTTTTCCGTCTCCAATCTTTCCCGTACGAGCGGCTTTCTCGATGGCCTCTAAAGCTTGGTCAAGAAGCTCTTCAGACACTGCGGCTTCGAGCTTAATTTTGGGCAAAAAATCGACAACGTATTCTGCGCCGCGGTAGAGCTCGGTGTGGCCTTTTTGACGCCCAAACCCTTTAACCTCGGTCACGGTGACGCCTGACACACCAATGGCTGTCAGCGCTGTGCGCACTTCGTCGAGTTTGAAGTGCTTGATGATGGCTGTGATCAATTTCACGGCGGTCCCCTTAAGGATTAAAAGGTTTTAGTTAAAGTCGCTAAGACGGTATCGCCACCCAAGGCTTTGCCCTGCGAGTTGATGTATGCGCCTTTCCTTGCGTTGGTGCCGATATAAGCGATCATTTGTTAAAAATATTTGCTTGGGTGACGAGCAGCAATAAACGTGCCAAGCTACGCCTAACAAAAGAGGGGGTTTTGTAGGACTGGGCGCGCAAGCAACGGTGGGATCAGCGCCAAATAATAATCGCACCAATAAGGTGCATTTGCATTATTTTGGTGCGCAACGAGGGGTGGCTTGTGGCGAGTAAGGATTGACTCGTTCATGCTAATCTTGTCGTAGCTATCGTGCCTTTTGACTCGTGGTGAAGACTTCTATGGTGACAGTCGCTGAGCCCTTGATCGCACTGCATCAACTCGCGAAGCGTTTTGAAACGGGATTGCTTGCTTTACAGGGGCTTTCTCTGACGATTGCGCCCGGCGAGTTTGTGGCTCTCTTGGGGCCCTCAGGCTGTGGAAAAAGTACCGTTTTAAAATTGGTGGCGGGTTTGACCGAGCCAACAGAAGGCACGGTATCTTCGCCAGCCCAAACAGACCCCACCGGCCGCTCGACGGCCTTTGTGTTTCAAGAGCCCACCCTAATGCCTTGGGCATCCGTCTTCGAGAACGTCTGGTTACCTTTGCGTTTGCAAGGCCAGACGCGCGTCGAGGCGATGCCGGTGGTGAGTCGGGTGCTCGCTCAGGTCGGCCTGAGTGACTTCTTAGAAAGTAATCCGGCTGAACTCTCGGGAGGTATGAAAATGCGCGTCTCGATCGCCCGCGCCTTGGTGTCTCAGCCACAGGTTTTATTGATGGATGAACCTTTTGCGGCGTTAGACGACCTCACGCGGCAACGCTTAAATGTTGATCTGCTCAAATGGTGGCAAGCCTGTTCGATGGCCACCCTGTTTGTGACCCACAACGTCGCCGAGGCTGTCTTTTTAAGCCAACGGGTCGTGGTGTTAGGCTCGCGACCCGGCAAAATCATGGCCGAAGTCACGATCGAAGAGGCGTACCCGCGCGCGGCGACATTTCGAGAAACGCCAGCCTTCTTGCGTCACTGTCAGCGCCTGAGTGCTGCGCTGGATAGCGCAAATTCAACTCAAAGCACGCGCCTGTGAACATTGAAAAAATACTGCTACCGGCCGCTGTTTGCGTGAGTCTGCTGTTGGGCTGGGAGCTCCTTGTGCGCTGGGCACAAATACCAGCCTACACGCTGCCCGCCCCCTCGGCGGTACTCGAAGCGCTAGTCGCCAATTGGAGCTCGTTGGCGGCAAGTTGGTGGTTCACGGTCAAAATCACACTCAGTGCATTGGCTCTGGCCTGTGCCGGGGGTGTCTTGATTGCGTCTGTGTTTGCGTTGTCGCCTCAACTCGAACGGGCGCTCTTTCCGCTGGCGGTGGTGTTGCAGGTGACGCCGATCGTGGCCGTGGCGCCGTTGATTTTGATTTATGTCGAAAGCACCATGGCCGCGCTGCTGTTGTGTGCTTGGATTGTGGCGTTTTTCCCGATTCTGTCGAACACCGTCATTGGTTTAAGGTCGCTTGATGCGAATCTGGTCGATCTTTTTCGGCTGTACCGAGCGACACCTTGGCAGCGTCTGGCCCTATTGCGGGCACCCTCAGCATTGCCGTACTTTTTAGCGGGGGTAAAAATCTCAGGCGGGTTGAGTTTGATTGGCGCGGTGACAGCCGAAATGGTGGCGGGTGCGGCGGGTCGGGATACTGGCTTGGCGTCGCGTATTCTTGAAGCGAGCTTTCGTACCGAGACCCCTAAAATGTTTGCAGCGTTGGTGTTACTTGTCGCAACAGGTGTCTTGGTGTTTTTGATTTTAAATCTCTTGTCTAGAGCGTTGTTGCCGCGGCACTCAAGAGCTGACTGAATCGTCACGCAAGGCTTTAATCGTACCGTTACAAAGGAAAATGATCGTGTATCAAAAACTATTCAAGGTGCTGGTCGTTGTGCTTCTTAGCAGTGGCTTGGCCCAAGCGCAGCAAGCTGTCACGTTCGCAACCAACTGGAAAGCGCAGGCCGCGCATGGTGGCTTTTATCAGGCTGTCGCTGACGGCACCTATAAAAAATACGGACTCGACGTCAAAATTATTCAGGGCGGCCCACAAGTCAATAATCGTCCGCTCTTGCCCGCAGGGCGCATTGATTTTTTAATGACGGGCAATCTGCTACACAGTTTTGATAGCGTTAAAAATAAAGTGCCCGTCGTGACGGTCGCGGCGATATTCCAAAAAGACCCACAGGCCTTAATGGCGCACCCAGGGCAGGGCTATGAAAACTTTGCTGAGCTTAAAAAAGCGCCAGTTGCCTTCATCGCAAAAGACGGGCAGTTCACATGGTGGCAATGGTTGAAGGTGACGCACGGTTTCAAAGACGAAGCGCTTAAACCTTATAACTACAACTTAGGTCCGTTTCTATCCAATCCTAAGTCGATTCAGCAGGGCTACTCGGTTGCTGAGCCGATTTATATCAAAGAACAGGGTAAGTTCGCACCGGTGGTGCACTTGCTTGCCGACCATGGCTTCTCAACCTACAGTACGTTGATTGAAACCCGCGCCGACACCGTCAAAAACAAACCAGAGATGGTGCAAAAATTTGTCGATGCCTCGATTCTTGGCTGGGTAAATTTCATGTACGGCGATCGCCAGGCGGCAACAGCGTTGATGCTCAAGGATAACCCCGAGCTCTCGGCAGCAGAGGTACAAGCCTCGGTTGAACTGATGAAGCAGCAGGGTATCGTCGACTCGGGCATCGCGCAGACCTTAGGGATTGGTGCTATGCGGGCTGAGCGTATACAAGATTTTTATGCGCAGATGATCAAGGCTGGCCTGTATAAAGACAAAGACGTCGATCTTACGCAAGTCGCTACCTTGCAGTTTGTGAATAAAGGACTGGGCGTTGAGTTGAGGCAGCAGCTGCTAAAAAGTAAATAGTCAGCGCGTGGCGAAAGTTTGCGAGCGCGGCTCTGTTGAGTCGCGGCGCACGCATCACCGCCCGCCACGCTGGGCGGGCTGCGCGCAAGCTTACTCGGGTGTCATCTTGGCTTTTATGATGACTTCTTTCCACTTTGCGGTTTCGCTTTTGATAAAGGCGGTATAAAACTCAGGCGTGCTGCCCACCACCTCGGTTGCCATGTCGCTAATGCGTTTGTTCACTTCAGGCGTGGCC
>CAMBZR010000104.1 GCA_945872285.1 Bordetella parapertussis
GTTTGATGCCTGGCGCTGGAGCCCCTATTGGGTGTCCCTTGATGATGTCATCGAGTTTAAGCGTGAGGTCTACACCCAAGCGCTTAACGAGCTATCCCCTTTGATTTTTAAGCGTGGGCAAGATCTTGCAGAGCAAACTGCGACACAAGCCTGGCCTGAACAAAACCCCTAGCAAAGATTTTGAGCAAAAAAAAGCAGTGCATTTCTGCACTGCTCACTCTAGCTGATGACTGCAGCCTTTTTTAACGTAAGCGCTTAATCAAGCTAGAAGTATCCCAGCGGCCGCCACCCATTTTCTGAACGTCGGCATAAAACTGATCAATCAAGGCAATGCTCGGAACCCGTGCGCCATTTCGGTCGCACTCGTCCATCACTAGACCCAAATCTTTACGCATCCAATCTACTGCAAAGCCAAACTCAAACTTGTCGTCGACCATGGTGGTACCACGATTATCCATTTGCCAACTTTGTGCCGCACCTTTACCGATGACCTCGATCACTTGTTTCATGTCTAAGCCCGCAGCTTGCCCAAAAGCGATGCCTTCAGACAGGCCTTGCACTAGGCCAGCGATACAAATTTGGTTCACCATTTTGGCCAACTGACCCGCACCAGCAGGGCCAACGAGGGTAACGGCGCGTGCCATCACGGTAATGACGGTTTTGACAGCATCAAACTCTGCTGCGTCACCGCCGCACATGACGGTCAGCATGCCATTGACCGCACCGGCTTGTCCACCCGAGACAGGAGCATCAATAAAGCGAAGCGACTTCTGCTTCGCTAAAGCGCTGAGTTCGCGCGCAATCAAAGCCGACGCGGTGGTGTGATCGACAAAGGTTGCGCCCGCTGACATGCCTGCAAAGGCACCGTCAGCGCCTAGGACGATACTACGCAAGTCGTTGTCATTGCCAACGCACGCAAACACGATTTGCGCGCCCTGAGCAGCTTCACGAGGAGTGGCGCACGCACGACCCCCAAACTCTTTGACCCAGGCTTGTGCCTTTTGTGTATTGCGGTTGTAAACCGTGACGTTATGGCCTGCTGTGGCCAAATGTCCGGCCATGGGTTGCCCCATTACCCCCAGTCCGATAAAAGCGACCTTGGTGGGGGTAGAGGGCTCGTAGGTTTTGCTGTTGATGCTAGACATCTAGTTACTCTTCGACAAAGGCTTCTTGGCGCTTCTTCTTGATGGAAGGCAACGCAACGATAATCACCAGAAGTGCAGCAACACCAAGCAGCGAGGCCGAGAGCGGACGCTCGAGAAACGTGCCGTAGTTACCGCGTGACAATAGCAAGGCACGACGGAAGTTTTCTTCCATCAGTGGGCCAAGCACCAAGCCTAGCAATAACGGTGCACCTTCGCACTTCAGTTTGGCCCAGACATAACCGACGATGCCAAAGCAACTGGTCGTCATGATGTCAAAGGTGTTGTAGTTCAGTGAATACACACCAATGGTACAAAACACCAGAATCGCAGGGAACAAAATCTTGTAAGGGACTTTGAGCAGCTTCACCCAGATCCCTACAAGCGGCAGGTTCAGCACGATCAACATCAGATTACCGATCCACATCGAGGCAATCAAGCCCCAAAACAACTGTGGATTGCTGGTCATCACCTGCGGGCCAGGTTGAATGTTATGAATCGTCATTGCCCCAACCATCAGTGCCATCACAGCGTTGCTTGGGATACCAAGTGTCAACAACGGGATGAACGATGTTTGAGCGCCTGCATTGTTGGCAGCCTCAGGGCCTGCAACGCCAGCAGGGTGACCCTTACCAAAACGTTCTGGGTTACGAGAGACTTTCTTTTCAAGCGTGTATGACGCAAATGAAGACAGTACAGCGCCACCGCCTGGCAGAATTCCAAGCATTGAACCCAAAGCCGTGCCGCGAATCACCGCCGGCCAAGCCTCCTTAAATTCTTGAAGATTGGGATAAAGCGAGCCGATCTTTGACGAGATTTCAACGCGGTTTTCTCTGAGCTCGAGATTGCTCATGATTTCAGCAAAACCAAACACACCCATGGCAACGATGGCAAAGTCTAAGCCGTCTTGTAGTTCGGGTACGCCAAAGTCAAAACGAGCGACACCAGAGTTGACGTCGGTACCGACCATGCCCATGAGCAAGCCCAGCAAGATCATGCAGATCGCCTTGACCAGCGAGCCAGAGGCTAGCACAACCGCACCAACTAAGCCCAGCACCATTAGCGAGAAGTACTCAGCAGGACCAAATTTGAAGGCAACTTCTGCGAGCGGAGGTGCAAAAGCCGCCAGCAGAATGGTGGCAACAGTGCCCGCAAAAAACGAGGCTAATCCTGCGATTGACAACGCGGCACCTGCCCGACCATTCTTGGCCATGGCATGCCCGTCAAGTGTGGTCACCACCGAAGAGGTTTCACCAGGCAGATTCACCAGAATGGCGGTTGTTGAGCCACCGTATTGGGCGCCGTAATAGATACCAGCCAACATAATCAGACCGGCGATCGGAGGAAGGACGTAGGTGATCGGTAATAACATTGCGATGGTCGGGACGGGCCCCAAACCAGGTAAAACGCCTACGAGTGTGCCAAGTAAACAGCCAAGTAACGCATAGGTTAGGTTTTCTACCTGAAATGCGACGCCAAAACCTAAGTACAAGTTGTTGAGTAAGTCCATGAACAGGTGCTCCTTAGTTCAGACCGAGAAAGGCCGGCCAAATTGGGAATACCAATTTGAGGCCTTTCACAAAAGACAGCCAGCAGAGCAACGTCAAGAAGATCGCATTACCAGCGGTGATTTTCCAATTGTGCTCATGACTGGCAAAACTACTGATCACTACCAGCAAAGCCAAAGAAATGATCAAACCCATCGGCCGTAGCAGCAAGCCAAAGACTACGATCGCTGAAATGATGATGGCCAGAATTTTAAAATCAAACTTGGCGATTTCTGTTTTTTCTGCCTTAGGGCGCAACGAACCTAAGAGGATGACTGCGCCTAAGACCGCCATGATGATACCGAGCCAATGCGGAAAGTAGCCGGGGCCCATTCGGGCGGCTGTGCCCATTGAGTAACTGGTGGCCTTCCAAGCGAATCCAAGGCCAAGGAGGGTGAACATCACCCCTGACCAGAAGTCCTGTTTATTTCTAAGCTGCATGGCGGATAGCTCCTTGACTGCGCGGCTAATAAATTTATGATTGAAATAAGCGGTGCATGTTTGTATGCCTCGCTGGTCTGCTGAATATCTGCCAAGGTTTGTGTTTTTTCGACAGTGAGACAGCAAGGGTTGCATGGTAATGGAGAGCGGGCACAAAGCAAACCCTGAACTTACCCCTAGAGAATGGGGTTTTCCCTAGACCTGTGTTAATTTGCCCACAAAAGGTGCCGCATTGTGCAAATCATTAACATATGGACACAACTCGACAGCCTCGGTTCTGGGCGCAACATACTTTTCTGAACGCTAGCTGACAAAAAAGCAGTTTGCTGGTATCTCGAGGGTCGGTTTGTTGCGATCACGCCGCAAGCAGGTTGTCTTGTCCTCAATGACTCTGCTTGTCTCTCACTTTTGCTTTACGATAGCGCTATGCTTGAAGACCTTGACCTGCTTTTAGTGCGCCTGGCTGCGCTGATCTCTCATACGCAACAGCTTACGGCTGAAGCGGATGCTTTGCGCGTGAGCTTGGCTCAGGTTCAGACAGAAAGAGACGGCTTGTTATCCCGGCTGACACAGGAGGGAACGCAAGCCAAAGCCCTCACCCGTAAAGTCGATGCCTATGCCTCAGAGCAGGCGTCGTTACAAGGCTCGCTTGATCTGTTCAAGCAAGAACAGTCCTCCCTGCAAGCGCAGTTGCAATCGCGAGAACACGAGGTCACAACCTTGCGTGCGGCAACGGAGCAGGCGCGAGAACGTATTGAAGCCGTGCTTGAGCGTCTGCCAGGCGCGGTTCCAGCCAAAGAGGCCTCTAATGGAACGCGTTGATATCTCTATTTTGGGTCGGGATTATTCCTTGGCCTGCCCACCAGAAGAAAAACAAGCACTCATGGCGGCCGCTCAACACGTCAGCCAACTGGCTGGGCGCATTCAGGGAGCTGGCAAGATTTCGGGTAACGAGCGCATCGCTGTCATGGCGGCGATTCAGGTGGCGGTTGAGTTATTGTCGGTGAAAGCGCCGGATGGCCCCTTAGGGGGTTTGGCAGTTGGCGACTTCAAGCGTAGAATTGATAGCATGAATTCGATGCTGGATGCAGTGCCACTGAAGGCTGTGTCCAAAGCAAACTGAGCAGGTACTTTGCCTTTAACCAGCGCCTGCCAGAGTAAAGTTTGTCCCTGCTGTGTTCGTGACTAGGTCATATATTCTCAGAACCAATGCTTATGGCATACATAGGTTGCGGGATAGTTCGACGGGCATGCGAGTCTCTAGCAGATTCGCTCAAAGTCAACAGAGCGCGGCCAACTTGAACTTACGGTTCGAGATGCCGGCCTAAACGGCACAAGCGGGGCATCTATAACAACGAGTCTGTGACAACACAGATTTGTTGTTTGACTGCCAAGGCAAGCTAAGCACGTTGCGTACGTGCCCAAAAAAAGAGCCCAAGCCCTGCCGCAATCATTGGTAAAGACAACCACTGCCCCATCGACCAACCCGCAGCTAACAAGCCTAAAAAATCGTCTGGTTCTCTGGCAAATTCTGCGATAAATCTAAAGACGCCATAGCCGATCAAAAACACCGCACTCACCTGCGCGGTCGGCCGCGGTTTGTTTGCAAACCACCAAACCAAAACGAACAGCGCCAAGCCTTCAAGTCCTAATTGATACAGCTGAGAGGGGTGCCGCGCTACGCCATCGCCACTTTGCCTGAACACCATCGCCCAAGGTAGCGTACTTGGTCTTCCCCAGAGTTCGCCATTGATAAAATTGCCGAGTCTGCCGGCAGCTAACGCTAGGGGGATGAGCGGGGCGACAAAATCACTTACCTCAAAAAATCGATAGCCTCGGCTTCGGGCAAGCCACAGCATCATGACTAAAACACCGAGCAAACCGCCGTGAAAAGACATGCCTCCTTCCCATAAATAGGCGATTTCGATTGGGTGTGCCAAGTAATAGGCAGGCTTATAAAACAGCACGTAACCCAGGCGTCCGCCTGCTACCACCCCTAAAACACCATAAAAAATAAGATCCTCGAGGTCTCGGGTCGTCAGTCGCGTTTGGTTGTGAGCAATGCGCCAGCGGCCTAGCAGCCAAGCCGAGCCAAACCCCACCAGGTACATCAAACCATACCAGTGGATAGCCAAAGGCCCTAAGCGCAGCGCAACAGGGTCAAAATCAGGAAATTGCAGCATCGCAAACCACCAGTTAAAAGATGTCCGATAATAACCCTTGAAAACGACAGGGCATCTCCTTTGACAGACAGGCCGAACAGAGGTTAGCTTGCAGGGCTAACCGCAACTTTTTTAGTATCCATCCTTAGGTGTTTATTCATGGCAAATAACGAGCGTTCAAAACATATCACCGAGGGCGTGACGCGCGCGCCCAATCGTTCGATGTATTACGGCATGGGCTATAAAGAAACTGACTTCGAAAACCCCATGATTGGGGTGGCCAACGGGCATTCGACAATCACTCCTTGCAATAGCGGCTTGCAACCATTGGTCGATGCCGCGATTACAGCGATTCGTGAGGCCAAGGCCAACCCGCAGGTATTTGGTACGCCAACGATTTCAGACGGTATGTCGATGGGCACTGAGGGGATGAAATATTCGCTCGTGTCGCGTGAAGTCATTGCCGACTGTATCGAAACCGCGGTGCAAGGCCAATGGATGGATGGCGTCGTGGTCGTAGGTGGTTGCGACAAAAATATGCCCGGCGGCATGATTGGGATCGCGCGCATGAACGTGCCAGGTATCTATGTGTATGGTGGCACCATCAAGCCGGGCTCGCACAAGGGGCGCGATCTGAATATTGTCTCGGTGTTCGAAGCCGTGGGTGAATTCACCATGGGTCGCATGAGCCAAGAAGACTTCAAAGCGATCGAGCAAAAAGCGATTCCGGGCTCGGGTTCGTGCGGTGGGATGTACACGGCCAACACAATGAGCTCAGCGTTCGAAGCGATTGGCATGGCGCTGCCTTACTCAAGCACGCTAGCCAACGAAGACCGGGTTGCGATCGATAACGCAGCCGAAGCGGCGCGAGTGTTAGTTGACGCCGTACGAAACAATCGCAGACCTCGCGACATCATCACACGCAAGTCGCTCGAAAATGCCGTGGCCGTAATTATGGCGATTGGCGGCTCAACCAACGCTGTGCTGCATTTTCTTGCCATCGCGCACGCGGCCGAAGTGCCCTGGACCATCGACGATTTTGAAGTGGTGCGTCAACGCGTACCAGTACTGTGCGATTTGAAGCCATCAGGCCAATTTTTGACGGTCGACCTGCACCGCGCAGGCGGTGTGCCACAGGTGATGAAGATTTTGCTCAATGCTGGGTTGCTGCACGGCGACTGCATGACAATTTCGGGCAAGACCATCGCCGAAGTTTTAAAAGATGTGCCCGATCAGCCGCCCGCCGGTCAGCAAGTGATCCGACCCATTAGCAACGCGATGTACAAGCAAGGTCACTTGGCTATTTTGAAGGGAAACCTCTCGCCTGAGGGTGCGGTCGCCAAAATTACTGGCCTTAAAAATCCTGTGATCACAGGGCCCGCCCGCGTATTTGATTCAGAAGACGACGCAATGGCTGCGATCATGGAACGCAAGATTACACATGGCGATATCGTAATCATTCGCTATGAGGGCCCTAAAGGTGGGCCTGGGATGCGCGAAATGCTGGCGCCAACCTCCGCGCTAGTCGGCCAAGGTTTGGGCGAGACCGTCGGTTTGATTACTGACGGGCGTTTTTCTGGCGGCACCTGGGGGATGGTGGTTGGTCACGTTGCGCCCGAGGCGTTTGTGGGCGGCTTGATTGGCCTGATCGAAGAGGGTGACTCTGTCACCATCGATGCACACAAGCTACTGCTGCAATTAAACGTCCCGCAGGCCGAGCTTGAGGCCCGTCGCAAGCTCTGGGTGCAGCCCAAGCCGCGTTACAACCGCGGCGTACTCGCCAAGTTCGGACGTCTGGCCAGCACAGCAAGTCGCGGAGCTGTGACGGATGCGTTTGACGAGTAGGCAGCCTTGGCGCCTTGTTAGCTTGCTGTGTTGTGCTGCTTGGGCTGCGCCTATGGTTTTAGGCGCGCAGCCGCTTGCCGCAGCAGACGCGACAAGCCCGGCGCTGAGTATGGCAGCTGGCACGGCTTTGGCGCGCGCCAAAACGTGTTTGGGTTGCCATCAGCTTGACGCTAAGCGGGTGGGTCCCAGCTTTGGAGCGGTGGCGCAGCGACATGACGGCCAGCAAGGCGCAGAGCAGTACCTTGCGAGCGCCATCCGCCAAGGTGGACGCGGGCGTTGGGGTGCCGTTCCAATGCCGGCGCAGCCTCAGGTCAACCCTCAAGAGGCACTGCAACTCGCGCAGTGGATTCTTACACTTAAATAACCAAAAGTTAGAGCTGCCCAAAGGCCTCGGGCTCTTTTAGGCCTGCCGATCAATCAATAAACGAATGAGGTTAGTCAATGCAACAGAACAAACAAGCGGTGACTCAGACCGCCGATACACAAACAGCAGTCTTTGGTGGAGGCTGTTTTTGGTGCACCGAAGCCGTTTTTAGCGCCATGACCGGCGTGCTCTCAGTGCAGTCGGGCTATTGTGGCGGCTCGGTGCAGCACCCAACCTACGAACAAGTCTGTGGCAAAGAGACTGGGCATATCGAGGTTGTCAAAATTGTCTACGACCCCAAACAGGTCGAGTTTGTATCTTTGCTTGAAGTCTTTTTTGCCACGCACGACCCAACAACGCCTGGGCGTCAAGGTAATGACGTGGGCCCACAGTACCAATCCGCGGTTTTCTATCAAGACGCGACCCAACTCGCAGCGTGTGAGCAATACATGGGGCAATTAGAACAAGCCCGGGCGTATCACGCTCCAATCTGTACCGAGCTACACGCTGCAGCAAGGTTTTGGCCCGCCGAGCAATATCACGCGGGGTACTTTGCCCTGCACCCAGAACAGGGCTACTGTCAGTTCGTGATTGCCCCAAAGGTTGACAAGTTTCGTAAGCAGTTTTCAAGCAAATTGAAGACCTAAAGATCTTTTTTTGGCCGGATAAAAAAATAAGTCAAAAAAAGACATTAATTTGGCGTTATTTAGGATTTACGTTTGACAGGGCAAAATAATCCATGCATACTCTCGTTTCTCTGCTTCTACCAAAGCAGGGGTGCAACAAAAGCCAGTCGCAGTAATCTTGTGTTTTAACACCAAGTTGCTGAAAGATAGCAAAAATTGCAAGAACTTAGCCGAAGTTAGAAGTTAAAACTCGGTTATCATACATTCTACCGAATACGCATTTGGCAGTACCGAATACCATGTTCTTTAAAAATTTGACAACCGATAAGTGTGGGCGCTTGGAATGAGTGTCGCAGGTTTGGTGGCTGTAACAGGTCATCAAATTGCAAACGAAATCAAGTGCTCACAAAGAAGTTAGGAAATAAAAGTTTAGGTGTTAAAGCCTAGATGAGTCATAACCTCACTTCCTTTGAGCAGCGACGTATAACCGGCCTTGGGGCAACCTGGGGTCAAGGAAATACGATTTAT
>CAMBZR010000105.1 GCA_945872285.1 Bordetella parapertussis
ATCCACCACTCACCTGAAAACAAAAAATCGTTACCGACGCGAATCAAGGTACCCAAAGAGGGCGACGTCGGAGGCACACCCACGCCTAAAAAGGATAAAGTCGCCTCGGTGATGATCGCAGTGGCCAAGTGCACGGTTGCCAATACCAAGACGGGCCCCAGCACGTTGGGCAGTACGTGTCTGAACATAATGACCGGTGATGAGATCCCGATCACACGAGCCGCTTGCACGTATTCACGATTTTTTTCAACCAGCGTTGAACCGCGCACGGTACGTGCATATTGAGGCCAGCCGGCCAGCGCAATCGCACCGACCAACACTGGAAACGCAATCACCTCATGCATGTCGCCCGGCACCACGACGCGCGCCACACCGTCAATCAGCAATGCAATCAAAATTGCCGGAAACGATAACTGGACATCAGCAATACGCATAATCAAGGCATCGATTCGACCGCCGGCATAGCCTGAGATCAAACCTAGCACGATACCTAAAAACATCGCCCCGATCACGGCTGCCAAGCCAATCAGCAAAGACACGCGCGTGCCGTACATCAGTGCAGAGAGCAGATCACGACCTTGGCTATCTGTACCGAGCAGGTACTCTTGTGTGCCATCAGCGTGCCACACTGGCGGCTTTAAGGCATCAATCAAATTGATTGTGGCAAGATCAAAGGGGTTATGTGGTGCCAACACATCTGCGCCGAACGAAGCGATCAGCAAAATCGCTAACAGCACTGTGGCGACAATAGCCACCGGCGTATGTCGCCACGACCACGCCAGATCACCTTCCCAAAATTTCGCGAGAGCGGCTCTCATTAGTGCCCACCCGAGTGTTTGCCTAAGCCGGCTCTTAAGCGCGGGTCGACTGCAAAATACAACAAATCAACCGTCAGGTTAATCAACACAAAAATCAAAGAAATTAAACACAGGTAAGCCGCCATTACAGGGATATCAGCAAACTGCACAGCTTGAATAAACAGTAACCCCATGCCAGGCCACTGAAACACGGTTTCAGTCACAATCGCGAAGGCGATGATGCCGCCTAACTGCAACCCCATGATTGTGATCACTGGCACAAGCGTATTTTTCAGGGCATGTCCAAAATGGATGGCTCGTCTCGTCAAGCCTCGAGCGCGGGCGAACTTAATGTAATCCGTACGCAAGACCTCGAGCATTTCAGAGCGCACCAAACGCAAAATCAGGGCGACTTGAAACAACGATAAAGTCACGGCCGGTAAGACGAGATGCGTCCAGCCGCTCTTCGTCAGCAACCCCGTTGTCCACCAGCCAAGCTTGATCGTGTCACCTCGGCCGTAACTGGGTAACCAGCCCAACGACACCGAAAAAATCAAGATCAACAAGATCCCGATTAAAAATGTTGGCAACGATACCCCTAGCAACGAAAAAGCTAATAGTGCTTGCGACAGCTTGCCGTGGCGCTTTAACGCGGTATACACGCCCAAGGGCAAGCCCACCAACAAAGCAATCAAGGCGGCGGCGATCGAGAGTTCTAGCGTAGCGGGCAAGCGTTCACGCAGCAAGGTCGAGACCTTTTGACCTTGTCGCAACGACAGCCCAAAATCGCCCTGAATCGCGTTAGACAGAAAATGGTAGAACTGCACGATCACGGGGTCATTCAGGCCTAAATCTTTTCGAAGCTGATCACGCTCTGCAGGTGTCCCCTCTTGCCCCAACATAATCATGACCGGGTCGCCCACGTACTGAAAGAGCACGAAAGCAAGAAGCGCAACTGCAAGCAAGACGCCCGCGGCTTGTAGCAACCGGCGCAAAATAAAAACAAACATGGGCTCTCGACTTAGACCAGTCTTAGCTGAGCGCTCGCTCAGCTAAGACCGTTAGAGGAATTAATTGATGATGATTCTTTCTACAACCGGACGATTATTCGGTTGATGCTTGATGTCGATGTTTTTCTTCATGGCCCAAGGGATCACCTGATCATGCAAGGGGATCGTCCCGAATTCTTTTGCATGGATCGCGAAGGCTTCTTGAATCATCGCGGTGCGTTTGGCATCGTTGATCTCTGTTTTGACCGCATCAATCAGCGCATCAACTTTGGGATTTGAATAACCACCGTAGTTAAAGGCACCTGCAGCGCCCGTACCTTTGCTGCGAATCAGGGATTCGAGTGTGTAGTACGCATCAAACGTGGGGACGCCCCAACCAAACAAATAGATACTGGTGTCGCCATTAGCAACCTTTGGAAAAAACGTTGCCCGCGGCATGGCGTTGAGCTTGGTTTTAACGCCAATTTTGGCCCACATGGCAACAACAGCTTGGCAAATAGCCTCGTCATTGATGTAACGGTTATTTGGGCAATCAATCGTAAACTCAAGATTGTTGTCGTAACCAGCCTCTTTTAATAAGGCACGAGCCTTGACCAAGTCATAAGGCACGCGTTTGCCTAGCGCCTCTGAGTAGCCATTGACTTGGGGTGAAATCATCGCGCCAGTGGGCAACGACATGCCACGCATAACGGCCTTTTTGATTGTTTCAATATCAATCGCACGATACAGTGCCTCGCGCACCCGAACGTCAGTCAGTGGATTTTTTCCCTTGATGTTGCTGTACTTCAACTCAGGGCTTTTCACATCCATCGCAATATAAATCGTACGATTTTCGTTACCATCCAGCACTTTCACTTGAGAGCGCAAACGCTCGATATCTTGCGCTGCAGGGTCCAACACAAAATCCACTTCACCAGATAACAGGGCCGCCGTGCGGGTGGCGTTTTGCTTAATCGGTGTGTAAACAATTTCAGTCACGTTACCCTGCTTGGTCGGCTTACCCCACCAGTTTGGATTTTCAACATAGACCGTTTTGATGTCGACCTCTCGCGATTTCAACATGTAAGGGCCTGTACCCATCGCGTTACGTGCCGCGAAGCTTTCTTCTTTTTTATTGAAATCCTGAGGCAAAGCCACATTGTTTTTCTCTGACCACGCTTTGCTCATGATGCCTAGCGAAGGTAACTGGCGCAACAACACGGGGTTAGGCCCTGCGGTTGAGATTTCAACGGTCAAGGGATCGATCGCCTTGACATCACTGACGCCCGCAACATACGACTTGAATTGCGACGAGGGTGCCATGGCACGCTTAAGCGAGAATACGACGTCGTCTGCAGTGAACGCAGAACCGTCATGAAACTTTACGCCGGCACGTAATTTAAAGCGCCACAAAGAGGGATTGATTTGTTCCCAAGATGTTGCCAACCCAGGGACCACCTCAAACTTTTCGTTGTAATTCAACAGTGGGTCATACACCCACAAGTTCGCTGCGATGTTCAAGCCTTCGTTTTGCGAATGCGGATCAAGAGTCAGGATATCGCCCTGACTAGTCCATTTAAAAGTTTTAGCTGTGCCTAGACTTGGCAAGAGCAACGCGGCGGCAATCGCAGCGACAAGCAGTGGGCGACGCATGGTGTTTTCCTTAAATAGAGTTTTGATGATGTGGCATATTGCCGCACTGTGGCGAGTGCGTCAATGAAACCATCAATGTAACGCTGCGGACTAAGAGAATTTCAGGGATTTCCCTGATCTTTTAGCACACCGCACATCACTTTGATCCAGTCGGCCCTCGTTCGAGCAAGGCATCCACCACCACAGCCCCCTCACCGACCGCACCCACCATGACGGGATTTAGGTCCAACGACGCGATACTTGGTCCAGCCTGCATCATGAGACGGCCGACCGATACCGCGATCTGCGCAAAGGCTTTAATATCCATCGGTGCATCGCCGCGTACCCCATCTAAAAGAGGTGCCATGCGTAAGCCGCGCAGCGCACGCTCAACTTGCTCAAGATTAAAGGGCGGTAACAGCACGGCATAATCCTTCAGTGCCTCAACATACTTGCCGCCTGCACCGATCATGACGACGGGTCCAAATACTGGATCAAAGCGGGCGCCCACCATGCACTCGTGGCGGCCGCGGCTCATCGCAGCCACAATAATACCCTCATGGCTGACCTTCATTTCTGTTAGTTTTTTACGTTGCGATTCAAAAATTGTGGCGGCCACATCTGCACTTTGCACACCTAGCGCCACCAAACCAAACTCAGACTTATGCGGCACCTCAGCCGAACAGGCTTTAATCACAACAGGCCCCCCGACCGTGACAAAGGCTTCGCGCACTTCAGCCGCGGTCTGGCACAACTGATGCTTGACGATGGGTATGCCATGCTTCGCCAACAACTTCAGAGTTTGCGCCTCGCTGCAATACGCACCCGAACCCTCTGGCACGTAAACTACCTGAAGATTGTGCCAAGGCTCGAACGACTCGTTCATCAACGCTGTGTGTGCGGCTAACTGCCCCAACACACCGACTGCCTGAGCTTCGTTCGCAAAGGTCGGAACGCCCGCGGCGATAAAAGGCTTGGCGACTGTGTCTTGCCACGCTGCTACCGCAACAGGCTTACCGGTGAGTGCCTCGAATTTTGCCGTGTCGCGCGCAAACGCTTCGACGTCATAGCCAGCACCTGCAACGGGGATATTAATAAAAAACATATCTGCCGACGGATCTTGCGCCACGGCCGGCAACACCTCACTAAATAAATTACTGTTTGATAACAACGCTGCTGTGATATCGATCGGATTTGTTGTGGTGGCGAAACCGGGTAGCGATGTTGCAACGGCCTGTTGTGTCGGCGCCGACAAAATCGCAAGCTCTAAGCCGTTCTCTTCGGCGGCATCGGCACCCATGACACAGCTGGCACCCGAATTACTGATCACGACCAATCGATTGCCCGTTGGACGCCAACCTTTTAAGTAGGCCTGCGCGCACAGGGCCTGCGCATGCGGATCACGCACGCGCCAAATGCCATGCTTTTTAAAGAACGCATCCACGACACGCTCTTCATTCGCCATCGAACCCGTATGTGTCGACGCCGCCTGTTGCCCGCCTGCGGTGCGCCCCGCCTTGACCGCAATGATGGGTAAATCACGCGTGCGTGCGTACGCAGCGGTGCGCGCCAAGATTTCAGGGTTGGCAATATTTTCAAGGTACAGCAACATGAGTTTGATGTCAGGGTCATGTGCAATCGCCCACGCCATTTCAGCCACAGTGACATCAGCTTCATTGCCGGTGGCGTGCACGTGACGCACCCCGATGCCACGCTCGCGCAGCAAGCCGTACACCATCGCACTCATGCCGCCACTTTGGCTCAACACTGCAACGGGCCCGTCTTGCGGCGGACGCTCAATGAACATGGTCGAGAACCCTGCAATCGCACCAGTGCCGAAGTTGGCCAGGCCGTGAGTATTGGGGCCATAGATACGCATACCCGTCGCACGCCCTGCATCAGTCATGCGCTGCTGCGTGGCTCGACCTTCTGGGCCTGTTTCGCCAAAGCCCGAGGCCATTACCACCACTGACTTGACACCGCGCGCCGCGCAATCCTCAACCGCCTCAACAGCCTTATCGCCCGCCACCACGATCAACACAAGCTCGGGCACTTCGGGCAACTGAGCGAGTGATGCGTAGCTTTTTAAGCCTTGCACTTCTTCGCGACTTGGATTGATCGGATAAATCGTACCCTTGAAGCCACCCTTTTGCATGAAATAAATCGGACGACCGCCAATTTTGTGGATATTTTCTGAGGCGCCAATAATCGCAACGGTACGTGGATTTAAAGCTGTTTCAAGCAAGTCAGACATAAAGATTCCGGGTGATGCCGCGAGAGAGATACTAGGGATGGGGCTCGAAACGCACTAGCGTTTGATCCAGATGTTTAAAAAATGTAGCCATCACTGCTTGGCCGATTTGTATGCCCGCTGCAGCGTGTCCCATCACTCGCGCACCTTCGTCAAGCGTCACAACGGCCAAGGTATAAGGCGCCAGCGAACGAAAATAATCAGAGGGTGCACGTGCGACGACGGTCACAGCGAGAACACGTCCGTGGCCACTTGACGTGCGCCAGGACAGCGTCTCTGCACCACAAAACTGGCAAGCATCATGCGCAAAGGTTTGCGCGCCAGCACATGACTCACAGTGCTGATAACGCAGCAGCTGTTCGGCCAAACCCTCAACATAAGGTTGGGCCAGTGAAACGCTCGCGTGTTCGTTGATCGTCATTTGTTAACCCTCGCGCGACAGTAGCAAACTCACGTGCGACGACATCACACCGCCATCTGCATGAATATAGGCATGGGTGGGTGTCTTCACCTGACGAGGCCCCGCTTGCTCGGAGAACTGCCGGTACGCCTCCACGGTGTGCGCCATGCCACCCGCCACACCACAATGTCCAAACGATAACAAACCACCATGCGTATTTAAGGGCAGGGTGCCGTGTTGCGAAAAATCACCTTGTCTGACACGTTCTGCCGCATGCCCCCGAGGCGCGAAACCGACTTCTTCGAGAAGCATCAACAACGTAATCGTGAAGGAATCGTAGACGCCTAAATAATCGATGTCCTTGATCGTGAGGCCTGCTTCTTTAAATGCAATCTTCGCAGCCGCAGCAGCGCCCGTGTCCATCACATCCCGCAACGCTGTTAAGTGTTGATGAAAGTGAGCTTGTCCTGCCCCAACCATTTTGACGCGAACGCCTGAACCCGGTTCAGACGACACCACCAAGGCCATCGCACCGTCAGAAATCGGACAGCAATCCAACAAATGCAAAGGCTCAGCAATCGGCTTTGACGTCAACACCTCGGCAACAGAAATCTCTTGTGTGAGATGCGAGTCTGGATGGCGACGCGCGTTGTTACGCATCAGTACCGCGAATTCAGCGAGGTCTGCGCGCGTGACGCCAGCCTCATGCATATAGCGCGAAGCCATCAACCCGTAATAGGCGGGCACCGAAGCCCCATTGGGCACCTCAAAATCTGCATGCCCGACCTGAGCAAGCGTCTGAATCGAACTATCGCGTGTCTGGCCACTCAAGCGGTTTTCACCGGCTACCACCAACACGTTCCGGCAACGACCACTTTGCACCAACTCGCGCGCCAGCATCAGCATTGCCGCACCGGTTGCCCCCCCTGCCGCCATGCCGTGGGCGTATTGGGGGCGTAAAGAAAAACGCTCACAGAACAAATTAGCCAACATCAAATGCGGCATCGTCGTGGCATAGCCACAGAGTACGCCGTCGATGTCTGCGCGAACCAAACCGGCCGTGGTCAAAGCATCCTTGGCCGCCTGAGCCATCAAATCAAGGGTATTACGGCCCTCAAGCCGACCAAAGGCGGTGTTACCGACACCCTTAATAAATGCTTGTTTCATCATTCATTAAAGTTTGATGTTGTTAGCCTGAGCAACCTTGCTCCACTTATCGCGCTCGATTTCGATGAAGCGTTTGAATTCGGCCGGCGTGTCGCCCACAGGCGACGCACCCAGTTCTAAAAATTGCGCCTTGATCGCATCGGTACGCAGGATCGCCATAAGGTGCTTACTGAGCAAATCAATTAACGGCTGTGGTGTGCCGGCAGGCGCCAACAAACCAAACCAGGCCGAGACGTCAAAACCTGTCACCCCAGCTTCACTCATTGTCGGGATGTCGGGTGCGCCGGGCCAACGGGTGGTTGTCGTGACCGCTAAGGCTCGCACCTTACCAGCACGGATATTTGCCATTGACGACGGAAGATTATCAAACCCCATCGCGACCTGCCCACCAATCAAATCGATCAACATAGGCGAGCCGCCTTTGTAGGGCACGTGGACGATATCGATACCCGCCATGGTTTTAAGCAGCTCACCTGTCATGTGAGGCGAACCACCGTGGCTGGTCGAGCCAAAATTGACCGTACCGGGCTTGGCCTTTGCTAAGGCGATCAACTCTTGCACATTTTTGACCGGCAGATTCACATTCACAAGCAACACGTTGGGCGTGCTAGCGACTAGGGTAATCGGCATAAAGTCTTTCACCGCATCATAGGGCGGTGGAGTTTGCAGTGCAGGGATAATGCCGTGCGAGGCAATACTGGCAAACACCAGCGTATGACCGTCCGGCGTTGACTTAGCCACTTGCTGCGAGCCAATCACGCCGCCTGCGCCCGGCTTGTTGTCGATGACGACCGTGCGCCCCAGCAACTCACCTAAGCGCCCGCTGACCGCGCGCGCGAGCAAGTCTGTTGTGCCGCCAGCAGGATACGGTACGACCACGCGAATCGGTCTGTCCGCAAACGTCGTTTGCGCCGAGGCGCTGGGTAAGGCGAGGTACGTCGCAGCCGCACAGATCACTGAGCATCCAACAAACTTGACGGCGTTTTTGATTATTTTCATCTTGGCTCCATTAAAAACGTTTGTATTAGCGGGGTAACAGCCTATTCTTTTGCATGAGCTCTAACCAATCATGCAAAGACGCTTCGGTGTCATAGCAATCATCGAAACCATGTTTACGTAACTTAATCGTACTCAGCACTGAATCAGACGGATGTTCAACACCGTGCGCAAACGCCCGGTCGGTAAACTCCCAAGAGCTTGAAATGATTTCGCTCAGTGTGAAGGACGCAAGATCATGTTTATTGACTAGTTGCGCCCAAAGCGCCTCATGCTGAGGCATATGGTCGGCGAGACTGAG
>CAMBZR010000106.1 GCA_945872285.1 Bordetella parapertussis
ATCCCACAATACATTCCAATGTGTAGCAAAATTTCACGCAACTGGATCAATGGAACTTTTGTTCGAGTTAAAGCAATTCGAAAATGTAATTCAAATTCTTCCATGCGCCCAAGGCCCGCCAACATGGACAAGTTCACTAAACTTAACTGTTGATGGCTCAAGACACCACGCGCCCAGGTACGCGCCCACAGTTGATTGTTCAGATATGTTTGCCACTCGTGATCAAACGCGTTTTTTTCTTTCAACATCGCGTCAACATACTGATCACCAACGATGGTCCGACGCGAAGCATCGCCCACTTTTTCAAAGTCTGAAGCACTTTTTTTGCTTGTTTTTGTCGCCATCTTGTTCTCTCTTTTTATTGATTGACTCATCCGCTGTTTAGTCAAACGTGTATGGCTCTTGCTGCGAGACGAATAGCCTTCGCTAATCTCGATCAGCGTGAGACGCAGTTTTTAGGGCTTTCAAAACACGGTCTCTTTACCTTTTTTCTCTTATTATGGCGACAGGGTGCACTTCCGTCTAGCGAGAATTGCAAACTGCCGCTGATTTCCTGCTAACCTTAATCATAAACAAAATAAAACTTCCGGAGACTGCATTGAAGTTGCCCTTTGAACCGCTCCCTATTCACGCATGGCTGTCAGGCCACCTCTTGGCAGCCGCATGTGTGTTGCTGTCATTCGCTAGCCCCTGCGCAGCTGCCTGGCCCGATAGATCCATCACGATTGTTGTAGGCGCCGCTCCGGGAGGCACTGGCGATCAGGCTGCACGCATCATTAGCGAAAAATTAGGGGCTGAGCTCGGCACCACGATTGTGGTTGAAAACAAGGCTGGCGCAGGTGGTATTTTGGGTTCTCAGTACGTTGCCCGAGCCGCGCCCGATGGCTACACAATTATGATGGGGAATATTGGCTCGCATTCGATCAACTACAGCCTGTATAAAAAGCTTCCTTATCAACCGGATGACTTTAAAGCAATCACACTTGTGATTTCAAATCCAAATATTTTGGTGGTCAATAGCAGCACCCCATTCACCAGTGTGCCGCAGCTTGTTAGCGCGATTAAGAAAGACTCTACCCTTTATTCGTTTGGCTCTGCGGGCGCCGGGCAATCGCCGCATCTTTCGGGCGAAATGTTTATGCAGCGGGTTGGCATACAGGTTCCGCACATCCCTTATAAAGGCGCGGGTCCAGCGACAGGAGCGTTGCTTGGCAATCAGTTCACCTTCATGATCGCAACAGCGCCAAGCGTGATGGCGCAAATCAAAGGTGGCAAATTACGAGCGCTTGCCGTGACGAGCGATACGCGGGCCCCTGAGCTACCCGACGTGCCCACCATGGCCGAAGCCGGCGTACCCGATATGCTGGTGACGGCCTGGTTCGGGTTGTTCGCTCCGGCGACAACCCCTCAACCCATCATCGACCGCCTACAGCAGGCCACCGCCAAGGTGCTACAAACACCTGATATTCAAAAGCGCTTTAAAGAAATGGGTGGTCTTGCGGGCGGCAACAGCCCGACTGAATTTAACGCCTTCGTTCAAACAGAGATCAACAACTGGCGAAAGACTGTTGAGGCGGCCAAACTCACGCAAGAGTAATTAGGGAAGCACAATGATTCCAAAACTTAAAGCATGCACGATCATTGGTTTAACGCTGAGCCTCGCGCCTATGGTCTCGGTCGCGCAAGATTATCCCAATAAGCCGATCACTTTTTACGTGTCTTATGCAGCAGGCGCGACCACCGATATTACTGCGCGCGCCCTCGCCCGCGCAGCCGAGGGACTGCTAGGCGTGCCGGTTACCGTCGACAACAAGGGAGGCGGGGGTGGCACTGTCGCAGCAGGCCTGCTCGTATCCAAAAAACCGGATGGCTACACGGTACTGATCGGAGCCACCTCGGCGATCACGACACGACCCGCACTGATGAAGGTGAGCTACAAACCATCTGATATTGTGGGCGTCATCCAGTACAGCTATTTTCATAACGGGTCTGTGGTCGTGCCCGCTGACAGCCCATGGAAAACGATCGAGGACTTTATTGAATACGCCAAGAAAAATCCTGGCATGTCTTACGCCACCGCTGGTGGTGGTGGCGTGGCGACCACCTCACAACAAATGGGCGTCGAAGCGCTCAAACGATGCAAGGGGCTCGATTTCAAACACGTGCCGACCAAAGGGGGCACTGAGGCCAATACCATGCTGATGGGTAAACATGTCAATTTCACCTCGGGCTCGGGCTCACACAACCCCTTAGTCGTCGACGGAATTTTTCGTCAATTAGTTTTGTTTCAACCGGTACGCGACGATAACTTTCCGCAGGTGCGCACGCTAAAAGAAATCGGCTGCGACTGGGAGAACCCCCCGCACAGCGGCATGATTGCGACCATTCGGGCGGGCACACCCCCGGCTATTGTCAAAAAACTTGAAAACACGTTCATGAAAATCGCCCAGTCCGACGAGTTTAGAGCCATGCTGAAGCAAAACTACCTCCCTTTTGAGCTAAAAGATAGCAAAACCCTTAATCGCGACCTTGCACTTGAAACGGCTTGGTATAAAGATTACTTCACCAAAACAGGCGATCTCAAATAAACTAAACATTCGTTTAAAAATGTCTTTTCGCTTTGCACAGGTCTGTGTCTATAATTTAACCACCTTAGGGGGTCGGGCAACTGGCTCTCGTGCGCGACAAGCAAGGTTCTCATCCACTCAATCATCATAGTTAGACGTATTCAAGGAGATCAGTATGGGTAAAAATATTCAACTTAAAGCCTCAGACGGCCATCAATTCGACGCCTACGTGGCAGAGCCCGCAGGCAAGCCACGCGGCTTAGTCATCGTCGCCCCCGAAATTTTTGGCGTCAACAGCCACATTCGTTCAGTGGCCGATGGTTTCGCTGCCGACGGCTATCTCACCATCGCCCCTGCATTTTTTGATCGCGCACAAACCAAATACGAATCAGGCTACACACAGCCTGAGATCGGTGCTGGTGTCGAGATCATGAAAAAAGTCAGCTTTGATCACACACTGCTCGACGTTAAGGCGGCAATGGAACACGGCAAGGCCGCAGGTAAAGTCGGGATTGTGGGTTACTGCTGGGGTGGCGTGATTGCTTGGCTGGCAGCTGGTCGTGTCGATGGTTTGGCGTGCTCTGTGCCCTACTATGGTGGCGCTATCCCAAGCTTCTTGAAAGAGACCCCAAAGTGCCCAGTGATGTTTCAGTTTGGTGAAACGGATCATTCGATTACGCTTGAGCAGGCTAAAGTCGTTGCCGCAGCCTACCCGAAAGAAACCAGCTACTACTACCCTGCTGACCACGGCTTTAACTGTGATCAACGCGGCTCATATCACGCAGCGTCAGCCAAGCTGGCACGCGAGCGCACCATTGAGATGTTTAGAAAGCTGCTTGGCTAATTAGTCAAAGCAGAAAAAAAGGGATCGCCTCGGCGATCCCTTTTTTATTCATGGGGCAGCTTACTTCTTATTACCCAAACTCAAACCAGGAATATCACTGACACGTGCAACTTGATCAAGGGCCATCAATGCATCAAATAACTTCAAAGCTGAACCCTCAAAATGACCCACGCGTGCGCAATCAGCAAACTTAGCCCAAAGCTGCTCACGATTCAATGGAAAATCTGGTCCGCCTCGTACGGTCACAACTTCTTTGCTCTGCAAAGTCTGACCATTTTTAAGCTTCACGGTCACCTGATCGAAAGGTGAGTAACCCGGCATATTGGGGTGCTCTGCATCGTCAGCCTGAACGCTGATTCTTTTCATCAAATCTTGCACGTCTTTGCGAATCACGAAATCATCAACGAGTTCAGTTAAGCCAGCACGCCCAGCCACCACGCACGACGCCATCGCAAATTGCATACTGAATTTTGCTTCAAGACCTGTTTGAGGCTGATGATTGCGCAAGACCTTGGTGTTACGGCGGCTCGTCACGGCCGTAATGCTTTCGATTTGATCCGCGGTCACGGGAGTTTCTGCAACTAAATCCAACATGCCATCTAGCGCGCGATGCGTACAGAAGCACAACGGGTATTTTTTGACCGAGAGCTTGGTCACCGCGAGTTTCCAGACCTTGCCTGCCTCAACTGCAGACGTCGCATCAAAACGACCATTCGGCGACACCGCCGACAAGAAGCCTTGTGGATGTTCAAGTGCATCTAACGAGGACGTGAACCCCGCCTTGGCAAGCCGCGCCGCCAACACACCAGACTGCGCTGAGCGCCCCGCATGAAACGGCTTAGTCATCGTGCCGAAGTTAGCCATAATGCCAGCGCTTTGAGATGCACCCAGGGCAATCGCCATGGTGCATTGCTCTGCATTGAGCTTGTTCAGTGATGCGCAGGCTGCCGCCGAAGCAATTGCGCCCAAAATACCAGTCGGATGCCAGCCCTTGGTGTGATAGTGATCGGGATCCCGACGCGCCAACTCGGCCCAGACTTCGTAACCCGCGGCGTAAGCTGTCACCATCTCGCGCCCCGTTGAGCCTAAGGCTTGCGCCTCGGCAATAATTGCTGGCACCAAAATCGTACTGGGATGGCCTTTAATTGCTACGTCATCAAAATCCAACGCGTGCGCCGCGGCACCATTGATCCAAGCGGCGTCAGACGCGCTCGCGGTTTGGGCGCCGAACATCAACGTCGACGTGCCAGTAGGCGGTGCAAGCACCTCTTTTAAGATTTTAGTAGGAGGCTCATCACGACCGGCGAGCATCACGCCCACGCAATCTGCAAAGCCCATATGAATCACTTCGACTGCTTCTTTCGGGATCTTGTCGTAGGTTAAGCCTGCAACAAAAGCGCCCAGTTCACGGGTGATATCGGTCATGATGGTGTCCTTGATCAGGCTTTAGCTTGCATCGAGTCTTTAACTTTTTGGCGCAGTTTATTCAACGAGCCTCCCATCTTGATTGAACCCGGCAGAGGATGGCCAACAACTTGCTCAGCCAAGAGCGCCGACTCAATTAATTTTTCAAGATCAATGCCAGTTTCAATGCCCATCTCGTGACACATGAACACTAGATCTTCAGTGCACACGTTGCCTGACGCACCAGAGTGCGAAGCGAAAGGACAACCACCCAAACCTGCAACGGCAGCGTCAAAAATCTGTACACCCATTTGCATACCGGCGTAGGCATTCGCAATACCCATCCCGCGTGTGTCGTGCAAGTGCAAAGACAGATTAAGATCAGGATACTTATTGCGTACGGCACCGACCACTCTGCGAATCGAACCAGGCGTGGCCCAAGCCATGGTATCTGCCAAAGACAAGGTTTCAATCTTGACGCCGTGTTGCTCGCCGATGTCATGAAACGTCTGAATCAATTCAAGCACACGTTCAGTCGAGATATCACCTTCAAAATTACAACCAAAGGCGGCCATGATGCTAGCGCGATTAATCTCGACGTTGTAGTGCTTAAACATACCAATCATCGAATGCACGGCCTCGATGTTTTGAGCCAAGGTGCGCTTTTGATTACGTAACAAAAATTTCTCTGAGGCCGTCAACGACAGCGAGCCACGAATATCGAGTTTTTGGGTCGCGATCGCGCGCTCGAGCCCTTTGTCGTTTAACCATAAACCGGTGTAGCGCACGCCAGGCTTACGCTTAAAGCCTGCGACAATTTCTGGTGCGTCGGCCATTTGCGGCACAGCCTGCGGGCTCACAAAAGAGGTCACCTGAATTTGTTCAAGACCCGTCTCTGACAAGCTGTCGATCAAGTCGATTTTGCGCTGCGTCGCGATCGGACCTTTTTCAATCTGCATTCCCTCACGAGGGCCTTCCTCAAGGATACGTACGCGCTTTGGCATGTCTGACATGGTGGTCTCCTGTTTTATCTTGAATAATTAATCTTAAGATTTAGCTTAATCCTATGGCGATTCTTATGTCAACGGACTTACCACATAGCGAGATCTCGACACGACGGCATTGCGAGGGACTGCTTATCACCCGGGGTGGCTTGCTGCAAGGTTGACAACACGAGGGCTAAGACCTAGGATTGCTACGAATATGGGCAAGAGTCGGGCGAACCTTAACGAGTCGCCTAAAAATGGTGCGCCGCACAGATGATTCACCGCAACACTCAGCCCAATACAAAAATAACTAAGGAGACATCTTGAACGCAGAACGCGTCGGCAGTCTGTTTTGGCTTCTGTTTGGCGCCGCCGCCGTCTATGGGGCATTGGGCCTTGGCATTGGCACCATGAGGGCCCCCGGCTCGGGTTTTTTAACCTGCGTGGCGGGTAGTTTTGTTTCGCTCATGGCGCTGATGATATTCATCCAATCGTTCAAAGGCGACCCAGCGGCACAAACTCGCGTGGCTGACCTGTGGGCGAGCTGTAACTGGTGGCGCGCGGTCGCCATCACGCTACTGATCATTTTGTTCATTCTGGCCTTCGAGACACTTGGCTTTTTTCTATGCAGTTTTATTTTGCTGCTCATCATCATGCGTTGGCTTGAAGGCTTAAGCTGGAAAACCTCAATTCTCGTGCCAGTCATCGCGATCGGCTGTACCTACCTTCTTTTCAAAACTATTCTAAAAATCTCGCTCCCCGCGGGAATTTTTGGCTTCTGAGGCGCGCGACTTTCTATGGACTTAGCAGACAACCTCATGACCGGCTTCTCGGTCGCCTTTCAGCCCCATAATATTTTCTTTTGCTTTATCGGTGTACTGATTGGCACGCTGATCGGCGTGTTGCCTGGTATTGGCCCTGTTGGCGCAATGTCGATTTTGTTGCCGATCACCTTTGGTATTTCTCCCGTGACGGCCATCATCATGCTGTCAGGCATTTACTACGGCGCACAATACGGGGGCTCGACCACTTCAATTCTGGTCGGGATCCCTGGCGAAGCGGCTTCAGTGGTGACAATGCTAGACGGCCACCAGATGGCGCTACAGGGTCGCGCTGGCCCTGCCTTAGGCATCGCGGCCTTCGGCTCATTTATCGCTGGCACGATCGGCATTATTGGCTTGATGCTGCTCGCGCCTCCGCTTGCCTCAATTGCCCTGAGGTTTGGCCCACCCGAATACTTTACGTTAATGATCATGGGTCTAGTGATTTTGACCTACCTGGCGCAAAAATCAATGGCCAAGTCACTCATGATGGCAGGCGTTGGTGTGCTGGCCGGCGTCGTTGGCCTTGACACCATGACAGGACTTCCCAGATTCACCTTCGGCATCTCTGACCTGCTCGACGGGATTGGTATCGCGCCGCTCGCCATGGGGCTGTTTGGCGTTTCTGAAATTTTGCTAAATGTAGAAAAGACCATCAAACAGGGTGTGGTCGTCAGTCAAGTTAAAAACCTTCTCCCTAGTCGACAAGACTGGAAAGAATCTTTCGCCCCGATTATGCGCGGCTCTTTTTTAGGTTTTTTACTCGGAATTTTGCCCGGCGGTGGTGCGGTACTCTCCTCGTTTATTTCTTACGGCACCGAAAAACGCATTTCAAAAACTCCTGAAAAATTCGGTCATGGCGCCATCGCTGGCGTGGCGGGCCCCGAAGCGGCTAATAATGCCGCCGCGCAAGCTGCGTTCATTCCTCTGCTCACGCTCGGAATCCCTGCCAACGCGGTCATGGGCATTTTGCTCGGCGCGCTGATGATTCATGGCATTACACCGGGCCCACTGATGATTCAAAAAAATCCTGAGCTCTTTTGGGGAACCGTCACCAGTATGTACATAGGCAACGCCATGTTGCTGGTGTTGAACCTGCCGCTAATCGGGCTTTGGGTGCGCTTATTGCGCGTGCGCTACGCCGTGTTGTTTCCGCTGATTTTATTTATAGCGCTGATTGGTGCGTACGTCATCAATGGCAGTGAGATGGATCTTTATCTGATGCTGTTCTTTGGCGTCGTGGGCTATTTGATGCGCAAGTTTGACTACGAGCCTGCGCCGTTGATTCTTGCTTACGTCTTGAGCCCGATCCTTGAAGATTCTCTGCGTCAGTCTTTGATTATTTCGGGCGGTAGTATGGGGATTTTTGTGAGTCGCCCGATTGCCGCAGGATTTTTGTTTGTTGCGGCACTATTATTGATCAGTGCGGTACTGCCGGCGATTCGCAAAAAGCGCAATGCCCTCCTCGCTTCAGCCGACGAGAATGCCTAACCATTATTTTGATGTGAGGATTTCTATGACACTCAGTAAACGCTTTCGTCTTGCAGGGCTTAGCCTACTACTGACGGGCGGCTTGCTCGCAAGCGGCCTGGCAACAGCCAAGTACCCCGACAAACCGATCACAATGTACATTGCCTTTGCTGCCGGTGGCACGACCGACATCACCGGCCGCGCCCTAGCGCAAGGCATTGAAAAAATACTAGGTGTGCCTGTTACGATTGAGAACAAGGGTGGTGGCGGCGCGACTGTAGCAAACGGCTTACTCGCGAGCAAAAAGCCCGATGGCTACACCTTGTTAGTCACGTCGGTCGGGTCTATCACCATGCGACCGTTGCTACTCAAACTTGCCTATAACGCCCAAAGCTTTCGTCCACTGCTGCAATTCAGCTATTACATTGGCGG
>CAMBZR010000107.1 GCA_945872285.1 Bordetella parapertussis
GGATTCGATCAATGCGCGCGCTTGAATCAATTCAAAAGGCGCGAACTCTAGAACGGGCTTTTGGTTTTGTTGACTGCGCGACGCAGGTTTGCAAACATAGACTCCCGAGCCCATCTTGATTTGCACCAGACCCATGACCTCGAGCGCAATGAGTGCTTCGCGCACTGAGGGGCGCGACACTTTGAACTGCTCGGCTAAATCGCGCTCTGAGGGCAAACGACTATTGACAGCGAACTCGCCCGAGTCAATTAGCTGTAGCACTTGATCCGCAATTTGTTGGTAGACGCGGCGCGTGTCGATGTTTTGGGTCATCATGATTTCATTTTGACACGAAAACTGGTAAATTGGTCAAGCCAATTTGGCTCGATCACTAGGGACAACGAGTATGCGCTTGCAAGGAAAAACAATCTTGGTCACCGCCTCAGGGCAGGGTATTGGGCGCGCCTGTACGCTTGCGATGGCGCGCGAAGGCGCAACAGTATGGGCCACTGATCTTAAGCCTGAGCTGCTCAAGGCCTATGAGGGCATGGCAAATATCAAGACCGCCATTCTTGATGTGTTAAAGACGACCGAGGTCGACGCGTTTGCCAAAAAAATCGGAAAAATAGACGTCTTGTTTAACTGCGCGGGCTTCGTGCACCAAGGCGACATCATGAGTGTCAGTGACGCCGAGTGGGATTTCAGCATGGACCTGAACGTCAAATCCATGTATCGCACGATTCGCGCGTTTTTGCCTGGCATGCTTGAGCAAGGCAAGGGCAGTGTGATCAATATGGCCTCTGCGGCCTCCAATATTAAAGGCGCCCCCAATCGCGTGATCTATGGTGCCTCAAAGGCTGCTGTGATCGGTCTGACGCGCGCGCTAGCTGCTGATTACGTTGCGCGTGGCGTCAGGTTTAACGCGATTTGTCCCGGCACCATTGAATCACCTTCGCTAGGCGAGCGTATTCAGGCAGTCTCTGGTCAAACCGGTAAGTCGGTGACCGAAGTGCGCGACATGTTCGTGGCGCGTCAACCGATTGGTCGTATTGGCAAGCCCGAAGAAATCGCCCACTTGGCGGTTTATCTGGCCTCGGACGAATCGGCTTTCACCACCGGCACCTCGCAGATTATTGATGGTGGTTGGTCGCTGTAGTTTGCTCGGGCGCTTTTGTAGGAGCGCTTTTGTAGGTTCACTTTTGTAGGTTCACTTTTGTAGGTTCACTTTTTATTTTTTTGCTTAAATTTTTTCAACAGGAAGGAATCTTAATGAAACTCGTACGCTACGGTGCCAAGGGAAAAGAAAAACCAGGCCTGATTGACAAAGAAGGCAAACTGCGCGCTTTGTCAGGCGTGATTGCCGACATTACCAACGATCAGTTGTCGTCTGCCGCATTAAAAAAACTCGCCAAGATCAAAACCAGCACCTTGCCACTCGTAAAAGGCAAACCACGTTATGGCGTGCCAATCGCCAACATGGGCAAGTTTTTGGCCATTGGTTTGAACTACTCAGATCACGCCGCCGAAGCTGGCATGCCAATCCCCAAAGAACCGATCATGTTCTATAAGGCCGATACCAGCCTGACCGGTCCAAACGACAACGTCATGCTGCCTAAAGGTTCTAAAAAATCCGATTGGGAAGTTGAGCTCGGAATCGTGATCGGTAAAAAAGCTCGGTATGTCAGTAAAAAAGACGCCCTGAAACACGTGGCAGGCTATTGCGTGATCAATGACGTGTCAGAGCGTGAATACCAGATCGAACGTGGTGGCACGTGGGATAAGGGCAAGGGTTGCGACACCTTTGGCCCAGTTGGCCCTTGGTTGGTGACGACTGATGAAATCAAAGATCCACAAAAATTAGATATGTGGCTTGACTTGAACGGTAAGCGGTTTCAAACCGGTAACACCAAGACGATGATTTTTGATGCGGCCACAATCATTAGCTACGTGAGTGAATTTACGACGCTGATGCCGGGCGACATCATCACAACTGGCACGCCACCGGGTGTAGGCATGGGCGTCAAGCCTAAGCCTCGCTACCTCAAAGAGGGTGATGTGATGACCTTGGGCATCGAAGGGTTGGGCCAACAAGCGCAAAAAGTCGTCGCGTTTAAAAAATAATTTTCAAATCGCAGCACTAGAGAGGAGGCTTGAATGGCCAAGTCAGATAAAAGCAAAAAGCCGGCTGCACCGAGCCGTTCAAGTCAGTGGTTCTCTCGCAATGATATTTACGGGTTCATCTATCGTAGTTGGACAAAAAATCGTGGCATCCCGCACGATCAGTTTGATGGACGACCCGTGATTGGCATTTGTAATACCTGGTCAGAGCTCACCCCTTGTAATTCGCACTTTAGGCTGTTGGCCGATCAGGTCCGCCAAGGTGTGCTCGAAGCGGGTGGGTTTCCGTTAGAGTTTCCGGTCACCTCAATTGGCGAAACGCTTGTGCGGCCCACGGCAATGTTGTTGCGCAATCTTGCTAGCATGGACGTCGAAGAAACCATTCGCGCCAACCCGCTTGACGGCGTGGTGCTGCTGTTTGGTTGCGACAAAACCACACCCTCGCTTTTGATGGGGGCGGCTAGTGTCAATATCCCCACGATCGGCGTCTCGGGCGGGCCAATGCTGACGGGCAAGTATCGGGGTAAAGATATTGGCTCTGGCACCAACACTTGGTCCATGTCAGAAGACGTGCGAGCCGGCAAGATGACGCTCGACGAATTTCACGAGGCCGAATCTTGCATGCATCGCTCGCACGGGCACTGCATGGTGATGGGCACGGCTTCAACGATGGCCAGCATGGTCGAGGCCTTGGGCGTTGCGCTGCCGGGCAATGCAGCGTATCCCGCGGTTGACGCGCGTCGCAACGTACTGGCGCGCGAATCGGGTCGTCGTATTGTGCAGATGGTCAAAGAAGATTTAACGCTAGATAAAATTTTGACGCGTCACGCCTTTGAAAACGCGATTCGTACCAATGCGGCGATTGGTGGTTCAACCAACGCTGTGATTCACCTGATCGCCATCGCCCGACGCATTGGCGTCAAGCTTGATATCGATGATTGGGATAAGTTTGGCCGTGATGTGCACACACTGCTGAACTTAATGCCAAGCGGTAAATACCTCATGGAAGACTTCTGCTATGCCGGTGGTTTGCCTGTGGTGTTACGTACCTTAGGCGAGCAAGGCCTGCTGAATAAAAAGGCCTTGACCGTCAATGGCGCTTCGCTTTGGGATAACGTCAAAAAAGCCGAATGCTACAACCGCGAGGTGATCACAACCTTTGAAAAGCCTTTTAAAAAGAATACGGGTATTGCGGTGCTGCGAGGCAATTTGTGTCCGGACGGCGCCATTATTAAGCCTTCAGCCGCCACGAAAAAATTACTCAAGCATCGCGGCCGTGCGGTGGTATTTGAAAATATCGAAGATTTTCATAAACGCATTGATAACCCAAAATTGGATATCGATGAGCATTGCATCATGGTGCTCAAAAACTGCGGCCCGAAAGGCTATCCTGGGATGGCAGAAGTGGGCAATATGCCACTGCCACCCAAGATCTTAAAAAAGGGCATCACCGACATGATTCGGATTTCGGATGCGCGCATGAGTGGGACAGCGTATGGCACGGTGATTTTGCACGTTGCCCCTGAGGCAGCAGCGGGTGGGCCACTTGCCCTGGTTGAAAACGGCGACATGATTGAGCTTGATGTAGCCAAGCGTCGTTTGCATTTAGATGTGAGTGACGAGATTTTGGCGGCACGCAAATTAAAATGGAAAGCCCCCGAGCCGCCAATGAATCGAGGCTATTACAAGTTGTATGTGGACCACGTCAACCAAGCCAACGACGGCGTTGACCTAGATTTCTTGGTCGGCTGTAGCGGCAGCGCGGTGCCCCGCGACAACCACTAAAACTTAGCCCGCAGCGCCGCCGCGCAAAGTTCGGCGGCGGTGTTGGACTCGTCGATGATGCGACCCATGGTGATAAAGCCGTGGATCTGGCGCTCGAAGCAGACATATTGAGTCGGTACGCCTGCCATGGTTAACTTGTCGGCGTAGTCGGCTCCCTCGTCCCGCAGCGGATCGAAGCCCGCTGTCAGGACGAAGGCTGGTGCCAGGCCCGAGTGATCTTTTGCCAGCATCGGGGCGCCGCGCCAATCGTTGCGCATCCATTTTTCAGGCATGTAAGCGCCGTAGTAATAAGCCATCGAGTCTTTGGTCAGCATGTAGCCCTGACCGTTGGTACGCATCGATTCACGTTCTGAACTGGGGTCGGTGACTGGGTAGATCAGTAGCTGCAAGACTGGCTTAAAACTATTGTCCGCTTTTAAAGACAAGGCGACCACCGCTGCCAAATGACCACCGGCGCTATCGCCTCCCACTGCGATGCGCGCTGGATCAATCTTCAGCGCTGCGGCATTGGCATGCACCCACTTCGTCGCCGCCACGCAGTCATCAGACGCTGCCGGAAATACATTTTCGGGTGCGAGGCGATAGTTCACCGAAAACACCGCGCAGTGCGCCAAATTTGAAAGCGTGCGGCATAGCACGTCATGCGTATCGATGTCACCAATCACGTGACCACCCCCGTGGTAGAAGACAAGCGCTGGTAAGACAGCAGAGGCCACACTGCCTATGGGGCGATAGCCCCGCACCGTAATTTTGCCGCCGGGGCCCGGGATGTCGATGTCAACACTTGAGGCAACTTCGGGCGCTTCAGGTTGGCTAAAAAAACGACGTTGCACGTAGGCTTCGCGCGCTTGAGTCGCGGTCAGCGTGTGAACCGGTGGAATCCCTTTTTCGATCATCAAATCAATCAGGGCTTTGGCTTGTGGATCTAGCATGATGTGTCTCGTCCTTTTTTGTATTAGCGGATTTCGATTTCGATGAAAGCAACTTCGTGGGCGCTGGCGTTGATCACATTGTGATTAACGCCAGCGCCACGGGTATAAGACTTGCCAGCGATTAACGGAAATTCTTTCAAACCTTCTGGCGTTTCGAGGTGCAAAAGCCCAGTGATGGTCGGCACCACCACATAGTCGTGGCCATGGGTATGCCAGCCTGTCTCGGCGCCGGGCGCAAAGCGCCATTCAGTGACGATCACCCGCTCGTTGTCGATTTGCGTGGTGGGGATTGCTTGTGGACGTGACGCCATGAGAGGACTCAACAGAATTGTGAATAGATAATTTTTGGAATTGATTCAAGGATAGCGCACTTGACGAGTATTGTGCATCCGAGAACGCTTTGTGATTCGGCCCTTGACAACTTAACGCTTGGCGTCCAGCATACGACCCATCGCCATAACTGCAAACACGGCGATGGCAAAAGTCCAGGTTACCCATTCAACGACCTCGCTTAACAGCCAAGCCGAGGTGAAGAGCGTAATAAAGGGCTGAAGAAGTTGCGCTTGACCGACGCGCGCGATTCCGCCTAGCGACAGGTCTTTGTTTTCGGATTTCATCCGGCTGACTTACATCGCGTTGTACACCGGCCCTTCGCCACCTTGGGGTGTTACCCAAACGATATTTTGTGTCGGATCTTTGATGTCGCAGGTTTTGCAATGCACGCAGTTTTGGGCGTTGATTTGCAGACGGTCGCTGCCGTTGTCATCTTTGACGTATTCGTAGACGCCAGCCGGGCAATAGCGCGCCTCGGGGCCGCCGTATTTGGCCAGGTTAATACTGACAGGTACCGAGGCATCTTTCAGTGTTAAGTGAATCGGCTGGTTTTCTTCGTGGTTGGTGTTTGAGATAAACACCGAACTCAAGCGATCAAACGTTAAGACCCCATCGGGTTTTGGGTATTCAATTTTGGGGCATTGATCCGCCGGCTGCAGGCAAGCGTGATCGGCCTTGGTGCGATGGATGGTCCAGGGCATGTTGCCCTTAAGCACAAATTGCTCGATACCCGTCATCAAGGTGCCAACGGTGCGGCCCTTTTTGAACCACTGCTTAAAGTTGCGCGCTTTGTTCAGTTCGGTGTGTAGCCACGAGGTCTCAAACGCTGCAGGATAAGCCGCTAGCTCATCGCCGCGGCGTTCCGCGACAAGTGCATCAAAGGCAGCATCGGCGGCCATCATGCCCGATTTAATTGCAGCATGACTGCCTTTGATGCGCGAGGCGTTCAAGAAGCCGGCCTCACAGCCCGCTAAAGCACCACCCGGAAACACCAACTTAGGTAACGACAATAAACCGCCGGCGGTGATCGCGCGCGCGCCGTAGGCAATTCGTTTGGCCCCTTCGAACGTGCTGCGAATCGTTGGGTGTGTTTTGTAGCGTTGAAATTCTTCGAAGGGTGACAGCCAGGGATTGGCGTAATCCAAGCCCACCACCATGCCGACCGCCACGAGATTGTCGTTTAGGTGATACAAAAACGAGCCGCCATAAGTGTCTGAATCCAGCGGCCAGCCGGCGGTATGCACCACTACGCCCGGACGCGATTTCGAGGGGGCGACCTCCCAGAGCTCTTTGATGCCAATGCCATAGCTTTGCGGATCACGCCCGTCATCTAACTTGTACTTGCTGATCAGTTCACGCCCGAGTTGGCCACGCGCGCCTTCAGCAAAAATTGTGTATTTCGCTAAGAGCTCCATGCCCGGCTGATAGTTATCGGTGAGTTGGCCATCGCGACCCACGCCCATATCGCCTGTGGCCACGCCACGCACCGCACCCCAGTCGTCATACAACACTTCGGCGGCAGAAAAGCCCGGGAAAATCTCAACGCCTAAGGCTTCAGCCTGCTCGCCCAGCCAGCGGGCGACTTTGCCCAAACTGACAATGTAATTGCCATGATTCTGAAAGCACTCGGGCAGCAACCATTCCGGAGTTTTGCGGGCACCAGTCTCAGTGAGAAACAAGAATTCGTCTTCGGTGACTGCCGTGTCAAGCGGAGCCCCCTGGGCTTTCCAATCAGGCAGTAATTCAGTCAAAGCCTGCGGATCCATGACCGCACCCGACAAAATATGTGCGCCGATTTCACTGCCTTTTTCAAGCACGCAAACTGAAACCTCGCGATTGCGTTCGGCCGCGAGTTGTTTCAGGCGAATTGCGGTTGCCAGGCCTGCGGGTCCACCCCCCACTACGACAACGTCGTATTCCATCGATTCGCGTGCTGACATGAAAGACTCCCTGCTTCAAAGGTATGATGTTTATTTGCTTAAACGATTGTATTGCACAGGGGTGCACGGTGTCGTGTGGCATGCCTTGCAAACTCGTGAACAAAGCCTTTTGCGGGGCTTGGCGTGTTTTTTTGGAGAAGTACGTGGTCAGTTCTGAACCCCAAACGCTGATGGTTGGCGATATTTTTGACTTTGATATTCCCATGCGCTGGTCTGACGCCGACGCACTGGCGCATCTGAATAACTGCAATTATTTCCGCTATATGGAAGAAGGCCGGTTAAAGATGTTCTATGAGGGCGGTGCTCCACAATCAACACGCTACGGACCCGTGGTGGTTCACTGCGAGTGTGATTTTAAAAAATCAATTACCTACCCGGCAACGGTGCGCGTCAGTCACCGGGTGGCGCGCATTGGCCGTTCAAGCCTTGAGCAGTCGGTGGATATCTCTGTGGTCTACCCCGACCGCCTTGAACTCTGCGCACAAGGTAAGTCCATCATGGTCTGGATGGATTTTGAACTCAATCAGTCGCATCCCTGGCCCGCCGAGGTGTTGCAAGCTTTGGCAAAGCCCATAAATCGTCGATAATCTCTGCAATGTGCATACTCAGGAGTCTGTGTAATGAATAAGCTCTATCCCAGCGCCACCGAGGCGCTGAAAGATATCCTTAAAGACGGGCAAACCCTCGGCGTGGGTGGGTTTGGTCTGTGTGGCATCCCCGAGGCCCTGATCGCTGCGGTACGTGACCTCG
>CAMBZR010000108.1 GCA_945872285.1 Bordetella parapertussis
TGGCGCGAACTTGCAACGACCGCAGACGCTTTTGCGCTGGCGGTGACGGGCGAGCAAGCGCCCATGATGATGTCACTGCGCGAAGATCTGCGTACGCGTTTGGGTTGGGATCTGGTTTTTCGCCTTGACCCACTCTCTGATCAAGAAAAATTTGAAGCGCTACAGATTTATGCGCAAAGACAGGGCTTGCCTTTGTCTGGCGACGTGCTCGACTGGATGTTGACGCATTATTCACGCGACATTCGTCAGTTATTTGCGTTGGTCGATGCGCTTGACCGGTATTCGCTGTCAAAGCACCGCAGTGTGACGGTGCCTCTTTTACGTCTGATGCTAACCGATCGCGATTTTTTACAGTCCTCACTTCCTTTTGCCTGATTTTTTACGCTGTTAACCACATATACCCATGCTTAGCCAACGACTGGCCCTCTTTGATCTGGATCACACCCTTTTGCCTTTGGATAGCGATCATCAATGGGCCCAATACCTTGCCCGAACAGGCCGTGCAGGCGATCCGGCCGTGGCACTCGCGCGCAACGAAGACTTAATGAATCGCTACAACGCGGGCGCTCTGACGGCCGAACAGGCTGCTGAATTTATGCTTGGCTTACTGGTCGCGCATCCGCCGCAGCTGTTGGCAGCCTGGCACGAAGACTATATGCAACGCGTGATTCGCCCAGTCATAACCGAACAGGCGCTTAGTCTTGTACAAAAGCATCTTGAAGCGGGTGATCTTTGTGCCATCGTCACGGCAACCAACAGTTTTGTCACCGCGCCGATTGCTCGCGCCTTTGGCGTGCCCACCTTAATTGCCACAGAGCCCGAATACCTTTCAGGCCGTTACACCGGAAAAATCGACGGTACGCCCAGCTTTAAAGAGGGCAAAGTGTTACGCGTCAAGGCCTGGCTTGCAACACTCAATCGCAAGCTTGAGGATTTTAGCGAGTCTTATTTTTACAGCGATTCGATTAACGACCTACCCTTGCTCGAGGTGGTCACACATCCGATTGTGACCAACCCAAGTCCCAGTCTGCTCAACGTTGCGAAAGAACGCAATTGGCCAGTCTTGAATATGTTTACTCATTAGGCCGAGCATACATCCTAATGATTACAGATACTCTCAAACGTTTTGTTGGCAAACTGTTTGGCCAACGCTCAACCGGTATGCAACGCATCGGCCGCGACAAACACGGCATCGATCGCCGCAATGTCTCGCGCCACGCCATCAAAGTCTGCGAAGTTTTGCAACACGAGGGCTACCAAGCCTATATCGTGGGCGGAGCCGTGCGTGATCTGATCGTTGGGCTTGAACCAAAAGATTTTGACGTGGCAACTAACGCCACGCCTGAACAAGTGCGCCCCTTATTTAGGCGCGCGCGCATCATCGGCAGACGTTTTCAATTAGTCCATGTTGTCTTTGGTCAAGAGATCATCGAAACCTCGACTTTTCGTGCCCCGGCCTCTGAATCGCAGGCTACCGACGAAAATGGCCGTATTCTGCGCGACAACGAATTCGGTACCCACGCGCAAGATGCGGCGCGCCGTGATTTCACGATTAACGCGCTGTATTACGACCCCACCACCGAAGATGTCATTGATTATCATCAAGGTGTTGAAGATCTCAAACACCGTGTGGTGCGAATGATCGGTGACCCGCGCACACGCTATCGCGAAGACCCTGTCCGCATGCTGCGCGCCGTGCGCTTTGCCGTCAAGCTCAATGGCAAAATTGATCCGGTTTCTGAAGAGCCTTTGCAATCAATGGCGGGGCTGATCGAAAACGTACCTGCCTCGCGTTTGTTTGACGAGATGCTCAAATTGCTCACCTGTGGGCATGCCATGGATTGCCTACAACGGCTGCGCCAAGATGGCTTGCATCAAGGCATGCTGCCTCTGCTTGATGTCGTGCTTGAGCAGCCCGGTGGCGAGGCCTTCATTGAACTTGCTTTGGATCGAACCGACCATCGCGTGCGTGCCGGAAAAACTGTCAGCCCAAGCTTTTTATTCGCCGCGTTGCTGTGGCATCAAGTCGAATTGCGCTGGCAACAACTACTTAAGCAGGGCGAGACCGGCATCCCGGCCTTAATGCAAGCCGCTGACTCGGTGCTTGATGAACAAACCGAAAAACTTGCGATTCAGAAACGTTTTAGCGCCGACATGCGCGAGATCTGGTTTATGCAGCCTCGCTTTGATCGTCGCCTACCCAAATCAATCTGGCGCATGATCGAGCAACCCCGTTTTCGTGCGGCGGTGGATTTCCTGCAGTTGCGCGCAGCCGCAGGCGACTTTGACAGCGTACTGGCGCAGTGGTGGATGGATCTGGCGAATGCAGATGATTCAGGCAAAGCCGACATGATCGAAGAGTTAAACCAGTTGCCGCGCGAGAGTGCGACAGGTGCACCACGCGCCCGCAGGCGTCGGCGCAGCCCCAGAGCAGTCACGGGGCAACAAGACGCGCCGTTTGTTGAATAGGCGTTACCGTCACCGATGAGCACTGTCGCGTACATCGGGCTTGGAGCGAATTTAGGCGATGCCCGGCAAACGATCGCAGCCGCAATCGACGCGCTCCGTCAGTCGAGTGGCATCTTGACCCTTAAACAAGCGCCTCTGTACAGCAGTGACCCGGTCGACGCACAGGGGCCCGTTTTTATCAATACCGTTGTCGCGATTGACACAACGCTTGAGCCATTAAGCTTGCTTGATTGCTTGCAAGCCATCGAGCAAGCGTACGGACGAGAACGACCCTACCGCAATGCCCCGCGCACACTCGATCTTGACGTGCTGCTATATGGCGAACGCACAATTGACACACCACGCTTAAGCGTGCCTCATCCACGCATGCACCAACGCGCGTTTGTGCTGCGTCCGTTGCAAGACCTCGCTCCCGACTTGCAACTCGCGCAAGGAAACTTCACAACCTTGCTTGCTGGGTGCCATGATCAAAAGTTAGATCGATTAACTGATTGATCAACAAGCCTTTGGCCTAAATCGCTTTGTCGGCGAGCAGCCTCGCGACAGCAGCCTCAGTCACACCCAGCTCTTTGAGGATAGCCCTGGTGTGCTCACCGACACCTGGAATCGGATCCATACGTGCATCGAACTGATTGTTCGTGGCGGGCGGCAACAATGCGGGCAACAGACCAACGGGGCTCTGCACCTCAGTCCAGCGATTGCGTGCCTTGAGTTGAGGGTGCGCCCATACATCTTTCATCTCATTGACGCGTGCGTTTGCGATTTGTGCATCTTCAAGTTTTTGCTCGACTTGGGCAATCGTCATATTAGAAAACAGTTCGACAATGACCCCACGCAAACGCGCGCGATTTGCGGCACGCTTTGTGTTGCTATCAAACTCTGGATCAATCGCCAGCGATTTTTGTGCAAGAACCTTTTCACAAAAAATGACCCACTCGCGCTCGTTCTGCAGACCCAGCATGATCGTATTGCCATCACCAACCGGAAACGGGCCATAGGGATAAATGGTGGCATGCGAGGCGCCCGAGCGCGGCGGTGGTGTCGCCCCTTCAAACGCGTAATACATCGGGAAGCTCATCCACTCGACCATACTCTCAAGCATCGACACATCAAGATGGCTACCGAGCCCTGTTTTGTGACGCAACAGCAGCGCGTTCAAAATACTTGAATACGCATACGAGCCCGCTGAGATATCTGCAATCGAACAACCCGCCTTTGAGGGTTCGTCAGCCGAACCGGTCACCGACACAAAACCACTTTCGCTTTGAATCAGCAGGTCATAGGCCTTTTTAGTTTCATAAGGCCCGCCCTCTCCGTAACCAGAGATATCGCACACAATGAGTTTAGGAAACTTGGCATGGAGCGCGTCAAACGATAAGCCCATGCGCGCGGCTGCACCGGGTGCCAGATTTTGCACCAACACATCGGCCTGCGCCAACAACTGCTCAAGGATCGGGCCCGCATCAGCGTGTTTCAAATCAAGCGTGAGGCTTTCTTTCGAACGGTTAGTCCAGACAAAATGTGACGCCATCCCGCGCGTGCGCTCGTCGTACTTGCGCGCAAAGTCGCCAACACCTGGGCGCTCAATCTTAATGACACGCGCACCCATGTCCGCGAGCTGGCGCGTGCAAAAAGGTGCAGCAATCGCGTGTTCAAGGCTGATTACAGTGATGCCTGCTAACGGAAGGGGGCCTTTTTTACGGCCTGTTGAATCCGGTGAAGGTAAAGGAGTGGTGCTCATGCTAAGAACCTCAGTTCAGCTTGGTGTGCGAGTGTGCCATCTTGCTCGGCCCAAAGTTTGGCCTCGCCTGGCGCGGTGACGGTGCCAGCAACGTCGAACGCAGTCGGAGCAATCAGAGGTCGCAAGCCCCGGTATGACAGATGCTTGAGCGTTGCGCGAGGGTGAGCCTGTGCAAACGCCTGACACATTAACGTCGCGATCAACGGACCATGAATCACCAAGCCCGGGTAGCCTTCTTTTTCGGTAACGTAAGGGTAGTCGTAGTGAATACGATGGCTATTGAAAGTGACAGCCGAGTACCTAAAGAGCAAAACGGCACTGGGGTCAACGGGTTGTTTCCATTGCGATGCGGGTGGTAGCTCAGTACCTTGAAGCTTTGGCGCGCTAGGCTCACGATAGACAATATCTTGCTCTTCGCTCACGATCAGTTTGCCGTTTTGCATGATGTCATGCTTAACCGTCACAAATAATAACGAACCCGTGCGACCGGCCTTTTCTTTAATAGCAGTCACTGTCGAAGTTTTTTGCGCGTCTGTACCAACAACCAAGCCACCAGCAAACTCAACCCGACCACCGGCCCACATACGATTGCGGTTTTCAGCGGGTGGCAAGAAGCTTCCGCGTGCAGGGTGCCCGTCGGTACCGGTCTGCGCGATTGGCACGGTCTCTAAAAAAAACGCCCAATGCCATAACGGAGACAACACCGCCCCCAGCTCTGGGATTGGACGCCCGAGCGTGACAGCGATACGCGCTGCATGCCCCGGATCCATGCGGTCTATTACACTTTGTGATTTACCCAACCACGCACTCAAATCAGTCGTTGACATCTAACATCCTTAAAACAACCTCTAATCTTTCAAACATTCAGCACGCCATGCATGTCAATCTTTCAAATGCTCAGCTCGACGCGCCTTGCGCTTCGCTTCTGGTTAAGCCGCTTCGAGTTCTTGCATGCGTTGCAAGTGAAAGTTTGTATCACCGAGCAACATATCGGTGTAAGTGAGTCGCTTGAAATAATCTCCGACCTCAAGCTCATCGGTCATCCCCATCCCGCCATGCAACTGCACCGAAATCTCGCCCACCAGACGCGCAGCCGCTGCGACCTCGACTTTACTCATTGAGACCAAACGACTGCGCTTCGCGGCATCTGGTTCGCCAAGTGCAATCGCTGCAACATAGGTCATCGACAAACCCATTTCAGATTGAATCAACATATCGCCTAAACGATGCTGCAACACCTGAAACGAGGCAAGTGGCTGACCGAATTGCTGACGTGTTTTTAAATATTGAATCGTGCTGTCGGTCAGATAGGCCATCGCACCGCAGGCGTGCGCGCACAAAGCGGTAATGCCGTAATCAAGCGCCAGCGCCAACAATTGCTCGGCCTGCGCTCCGCTTGCGATCAGGTGCTCGGCTGACACACTCACGTCTTTAAAGTGGATCGTGGCCGCGCGCGCGCCGTCAAAGGTTGGGTAATCTTGAACCGACACACCAGGGGTATCTGAGGGCACCAAAAATAATGCCACTGAGCCGTCGAGCAACGCCGACACAATCACCGCCTGAGAACCCGCACCGTGCCAAACCAAGATCTTGCGACCTTCAAGCGAGTAGCCCTCTTTAGACGCTGTCGCGCGCGTGCACAGTGGGCGCTGCGAGTCGCGCTCACCCTGCTCTTGCCACGCAACTGCCAAGACTGCGTCACCCTCAGCATGAGCGGTCAGCCAACGCTGCTTGAGCACCTGATTTTCGCTATTGGCCAGTAGCGTCACAGCAATCACTGCGCTTGAAATCGCAGGTTCACTGACAAGACCGCGCCCAAGCTCTTGGTGAACCGCAAGCATTGTGGCAGGTGTCTCAGCAAACCCACCGAATTCTTCGGGCACCAATAAGCCGCCCACGCCCAGTTCAACCAAGCTCGCCCAAGCATTGCGATTCAACACGCCAGCCTTTTGGCGCTCGCGACGCTTGGGTCGCGACCAATTATCTTCGACCAACCTGCGCAAGCTATCGGTCAACATGCGCTGTTCTTGTGAGTATGTAAAATCCATGATGTTTTTTATACCCCGATGATTTGTTTGGCAATGATGCCTTTTTGTACTTCGTTGGTACCACCATAAATGGCCGTCTTGCGCATATCAAAGTATGCAGCCGCCGCGGCAGGCGAGTACTCGGGGCTTGGCCCATGATCCTCGGACTGCGCAAACATCCACTCGGGGTCGTAGGGCCAGGCATCAGCGCCCGCCACTTGCATTTGCAAACGCGCAAGTTCCATCTGTAGTTCAGAACCACGAATTTTTAAGATCGACGCCTTTGGCCCCGGATCCGTTTCGTCCGCCGCCACGCGCAACACCATCAGCTCAAGCGCGAGCAACTGGCCTTCGGCGCGGTTAATGCTGTCACGTACCCTTGAACTTAAGCTTAGCGACTCTCCGCTTGCCATCGTCCGCTCGGCCAAAGATTTCAAGATCGCAAGTTCGCGGTGGCAATGACCGATGCCAGCGATCCCGCCTCGCTCATGTCCTAACAAATATTTTGCGTAGGTCCAACCATGGTTTTCTTCACCCACTAGGTTTTCTAGCGGCGCTTCGACGTTTTCAAGCCAAACCTCATTGACCTCAGCACCGCCATCCAAGGTTCGGATTGGACGTACGGTGACGCCCGGCTGCTTCATATCAATCAAGATCATCGAGATACCGCGCTGCGCTTTGGCGCTCGAGTCGGTGCGCGTCAAACAAAAGATCCAGTCCGCGTGATGCGCCAAGGTCGTCCAAGTTTTTTGGCCGTTAATGACGTAGTGATCCCCCACCCGCTCTGCGCGGGTCTTTAAGGAGGCCAGGTCAGAGCCAGAGCCCGGCTCTGAATAACCCTGACACCACCAGTCCTCTAAGCGCAACATGCGCGGCAAAAAATGATCTTTTTGAGCTTGAGTGCCATATTTCATGAGCACGGGGCCAATCATGCTGAGCCCGAACGGGATCAAGCGTGGCGCCCCAGCCTTAAACGACTCAATCTCAAAAATCAAACGCTGAACGGGGTTCCAGCCTGTGCCACCGTATTCTTTGGGCCAACTCGGCGCACCCCAGCCGTGATCAGTCAACGTATTGTGCCAAAACACAAACTCCTCGCGCGTGACACGGTGGTGTGCAAACGCTTTTGCACGCAGCGCAGCGGGTAATTTAGCGTGAACAAAATCTTGCACCTCTTTGCGAAAGGCGCGTTCTTCGGTGGTCCAGGTCAGATCCATTGGCTTTCTCCTCGATGCGCCATCTTAACGCCCCAACTCCGTCAGAGAATCTCGGATTTTGGAAGACTGCGTTTTAGAAGCCCAAATGCACCTACAATCATGCGCAAACTGTCCAAACAATGTCTGAGGAGACACTCATGAAAACCCTAATTCGCGCCTGTGCGCTCGCGGTTGCAGCCTTGGGGCTAAGTGCCCCCGCCATGGCAGCCTGGCCCGAAAGGCCCATCACCTTGATTGTGCCTGCGGCACCAGGCGGCACCACAGACATTACGGCCCGCTTACTGAGCGAAAAGCTTGGGGCGGCTTTAGGCACAACGGTTGTCATTGAAAATCGCGCGGGTGCGGCCGGAATCATCGGCA
>CAMBZR010000109.1 GCA_945872285.1 Bordetella parapertussis
TGACCTCTAGACAAGTGTTGAGTCAACTCAAAGACATTGCAGCAGAAAGCAACATGGCCATTTTATGTAGCTTGCATCAAACAGACTTGGCACTTGAGTTTGCGGATCGCATTATTGCAGTGAGCAACGGCGTCGTCACGTTCAATAAATACGCAAGTGATGTGCAAGAAAATGAGTTGGAAAGTGTCTATACGTCAAAGAATTGATTGACTTGGATTGGCGGCCTTTTCGCTTATTGATGTTTCAAGACCAAGTGGTTGGCTAGGTGTTATCTGAGGGCCCTTTCTAACGCGGGGCGAAATCGCTCGAGGCCAGTAAAAGACTGGTGCTGACTTCGAACGGTTCTCTCCCCTTTTTTAAGATACAAGGTCAGTTAGCAAGCCCCCGCCCGTTGCGCGCCGAAGGTCGCTTGCTTCTCTGTGAACTTAGCGCCCGCGCGAGAAGAAAGTTGTTGAACCAGGCCGCTGCACGAAAACCCCATCATCTGGAGGTACTGTTTTGCGGATTTCACGGCCTCTTGATTCCAGTCAATGTTTAGGCTGTCCACTGCTTTGGTCGCGTCATTAATGTTAAAGCCGTTTCCAGCCTGAGACGCAAGTTGTTCGATCAACCCGTCACGCGAGAATGCGCTAATGCTGAGATATGACTGTGCGGCCCTTACGGCATTTTTTTGTGGCCCAGTCAAATTTTGAGCTACGTTGTTTGCGTTGGGTGCACTCGACGCTGGCGCTGTGCTCTGTGCTATGGGTGCAGGTTGTGTGGCTGACGGAGTCGAAGTGCCAGCCAGAGTTTCAAGTTCTTTAGCGCGTGCTGCTGTGGCTGACATGAAACAGTCATTGGCATTGACTGTCGCTATTGTTCCCCCCTCTGGGTCATAATAGAACTTACAGTTTTCATCACGGTAGGTGATCCAAGCGCCCTGGGCAATTTCTAGTTGCTTTTTACGTTGTGGTGAGACCTGATCCATGAGTTCTTTGTACGCTTTGTTAACGCGGGCGCCCTGACGGTTTGATTCGGCTACTAGGCAATCAATCATATTGCTCGTGACTCCGTTCGACTTGTCCATGCAGCCAGAAAACTGTTTGGTTAAACCAACATCTTGAGCAGCTGCAAACTGAGATATACAGATTAGCGTGAGAACCAGAATTAAATTTTTAATTGAAACCACAGCACATCTCCTGTTTGGGATTCGAAATGGCTACAAAACTAGTAGCGATTCACTTTGCGACGAGAACTATCGCAGGTGCATCGTCGGAGCGATGCTTATTGCCCTATGGGGTGTTTCACATAGCCATCACGCGTTTGTGGAAGTTTTGCACCTAGGACAGCACTTGCGACTTGTGTCCGCAGTATCTGAGCTGTACCCCCAGCAATCGTAAACATTCGTGCATCTCGCACGTGGCGTTCAGCAGCAAATTCACGTGAGTAACCACTAGAGCCAAAGAGTTGTAATGAATCATTGGTGACTTTAATGGCGGTCTCCGCGGCAATGATTTTGGCTTGGGCGGCTAATTTTAAATCTGGGAAGCTACCCACCGGCACATTGGCTGCGCGATGAAGCATGAGCCGCGCGGCATCAAGAGCGATAGACATATCTGCGATCATCCACTGTAAGCCTTGAAACTCAGCAATCGATCGGCCGAATTGTTTGCGCTCTTTGCAGTATTGAACAGCTTCTTCAAAGGCACCAACAGCGATACCAAGCGCCACCGTCCCCGCACCCACTCGTTGCGCGTTGTATGCGTTCATGAGCGCAGCAAAGCCTTTACGTAAATCACCGAGCGGCTTTAACGCCATCGATTCAGGTACTTCAAGATTGATAAAGTCTACGTAGGTTTCAGGGATGCCACGCACACCCATTGCGGGTGTGCGTTTAGCGATGACGAGCTCTTTGGGTTCGTTGCCATCACGTACAACGATAAAGCCACCAATGCCTTGTTCAACATCATCTTCAAACACGCGCGCAAAAATCAGGTGCAAGCGCGATACGCCGCCGCCGGTAATCCAGTATTTTTGACCATTGATAATGTATCGATCGCCCTTTTTATCGGCGCGTGTGGTCATCTCACTCGCGGCACTCCCTGCATTGGGTTCAGAAATACAGATCGCTGGTTTATCGCCAGATAATACGCATTCAGCGGCAATCTTCTTTTGTTCTTCGGTACCATAGGCCATGATGGCGCCAATTGCGCCCATGTTGGCTTCAACCGTGATTCGACCCATGGTGGCACAGGCTTTGGCCATTTCTTCGATCACGAGTGTCGTTTCAAGGTAGCCAAGACCGCGACCGCCGTATGCCTGCGGCACAGTCATTCCCATAAACCCTGCTGCATTGAGCTTGGCAATGTTGTGCCAAGGGTAAGCTTCCGTGGCATCGGTTTGAGCAGCTGTTGCTTTGAAAACAGTTTCTGCTAACTCACGTGCTTGTGCCTGAATTACGAGTTGTTCGTGCGTCAAAATAGTCATTTTTATTGTTTGTCTATGGGTTCAATGTTGCCCGAGCCAGTCAAGCGCATGATGAGATTTTGGCCTTCCGCGCTTGCAATATCGATTTCGATTGATCGTTTGTTTCTGTTGGCACACAAGTAATAAGCGCTTTCAGACGTGGGCTGGCCATTAGCGTCTTCAACGAACGGAGGACCCCACTTGCGAGTGTCATCGCCTTCGCCCGGCTTTTCAACTTTAACAACATCGGCTCCAAGGTCACCGAGAAGTTGTGCTGCTGAGGGACCTGCAAGGATCCGTGATAGATCCAATACACGTATGCCGCTTAGAGCAGCTGGAGGCATTGTCTACTCCTTATCATTGCTAGTCTTTGGCCGCATCTTCAGTGCCAAAGCCAAATTTCCCTAAGCCTGACTGATGAATAGCTCCTAAAACCTTAGCGATATCATCATAGCGAGAATTTTGATCGGCGTACAGCAATACGATGAACTGCAGAGCACGTTTTTTTTCTGCATGTAACTTTACTTTAAGTTCATCGAGATCAATGGGCTCTTGGCTCAAAAGATAATGCCCCGCATATAGCAGAGCATTATTTGAATTTGGTGGCCCGGGGCGGAATCGACCGGGGCCTGAGGGTACCTGATCCTTCAACATGAGGCGACGTTTAATAACTAAACCTGACTTCAGAAGTAGTCAATTCTTACCTATCCAGAAATATACTTTTGCAATTCTTCAATCTGATTTTTCTGCTGGACAATCATTTCTTTTACAACATCTCCAATCGATATTAAGCCAATTACTTTATTGTTATCTAATATCGGTAAATGTCTAATCCGGTGGTCAGTCATCAACTGCATACATTTATCTAATTCGGTCTTAGGGCTAATCGTAATTAACTCATCCGTCATAACCTCTTTTAATAAAGTTTCATTGCTATTTTTACCTTGAATTAATACTTTTCTTGCGTAGTCTCTTTCAGAAAAAATTCCAGCAAGATGTTCTTCATTCATAATCAAAATACAACTAATATTTTTTTCAGCCATTAAAAATAGAGAGTCTATTACTCGATTTTCTGGTCTCAAACTCCATACTTTTCGCGAATTCAAGTCTAAGAATTGTTCTACTGTAGACATTTGACTTTCTCCTTTAAAGCTAAAGACTCATTACTTAAGTATCTGAGGCGCTCAAAATACTGAAACCGCTCAAACTCTTTCTGTTGGCCTTTTATCTATAGTTCAACCCCACCTCTTCATTAACCCTGTTTTATTTTTAGCCCGATGACTACGGATACCAACCTAGAGAAAATGATTTTTCCATCATTTCAAATTAAAACTACTGTGGAATACCCTACTCACAATTACCTTGAATTCAATTTATCCTTTTAAAGTGCATCTCATCCTGGGGATCTCCTAATCCATGAAGCCCAACTCTGCCACGCCCAAAAAGAAAATAGCCCCACAAGTAGGCTAAAGTGATTCTTGGCTCCCCCCGCCCGGGGCGAAATCGACTGAAGCCTGAGGATGTTGGATCCGAGTGGGGGGTACGGCCTGAAAAGGTTGCGTGACACGCCATTCAGGGTGGTTAGGCGCCAACTCCTTCACTCGATCAATCGCAAAAACCAATTGAACATAGTTTGGCTGCTCGCGCCAAAGCGTGCCATCATTATCAAACACGGCGATCCTCTGCTCAAGCGGAACAAAATCAGGCGAGCCAGTTTGAGTGGTCTTGTTTATAAAACTGATGATGGATTGTTTAGCCGCCCCATTACGCTAAGACGGTAAAGGATCTGCCGCATGCGCGGCACTAACACTGAGAACCAAAATGCTAATCGTTTGGATGATGAGATTTTTCATAATTTTTGGGGATTGACTAAAGTGTCGGCGCCTTCTCTAAGCGCAAGAGATTTGTTTTTCGCTCTAAGCCACCGGCATAGCCCGTCAGGCTGCCGTTCGCACCGATGATTCTATGGCATGGGACAACGATGCTCCAGGGATTTCTTCCGATCGCGGCGCCTACGGCACGCACTGCCTGCGGTTTGTTGATCCGCGTCGCCAACTCGCCATAGCTGGTCGTCTGTCCAAAGGGAATCAACCGCAGTTCTCGCCAAACCGATTGTTGAAACTCTGTTCCCCAAGGAATTGAAAGAGGAGATTTAAATTCACGCAGAGATCCTAAGAAATAAAATTGAATTTCGCTAGCGCACTGATCCAACCATTTTTGAGAGCGCACCGCGTGCCAACCGGTTATGTCAGGGTGATGTCGTTGATTCTCAAACCAGAGACCCTTGATCCCTTCATCACTGGCTGCGATGAGGATCTGACCTAGGGGTGAGCCTACATACCTGTATTGAAATGTCATCAAGATGCTCCATGCCAAAGCCGAATGACGGCGTAACTGCGCTAAGGTTGTCACTTTTTTGCGATGACGATCGCACCGCTTCAACCTCCGGTGTTGTTACTTACGTACCCCCCATTCGGTATCGTGATACTCGCGGTAAAGGTAAAAAACCTTCGCACCAAGGGCAGCGCTTCATTTAATTAGCTCAATGACATAAGCGGGATGTGATTTTTTCACGAGGGGCAAGGTAGTTGAGCGTTCTCTAGTCTAGAGTAACACCGCAAAAGCAAAAAAACCCCAGCGCGAACGCAGGGTTTTTTCGGTTATAGAGGCTATCACTTTGTCAGTCATGCAAACGCTGCAATACTTTTATTGCAACGGGCAGAATTTTTCAAGCTATTTTCGCTTTGTTGCTCAAAAAAAATCTAGACTTTCGGTTTAGATTGATAGTACGCTTAAGTTGCCAATAATTATCATGAGTCTACTCCTATGAAAGTCTCAAAATATTTGTTCACGTGTTTGGTTTTTTTGCTGTCGAGTGTCGCTCTTACAATCACCGACCCAGTGCATGCTAATCCCGATCCTAGCAAAATGGTTGATCAGTTTGAGGCGACTAGCGGAAAGTTTGACGGATTTCGCCGCTCTGGGGCAAAAGGAATTTGTGCGATGGGGGAGTTTGTCGGCAGTGCTGCGGGCCGGAATATTTCAAACTCACCAGCGTTTAGTGGTGGGCCCATCCCCGTCATCGTACGTTTTTCTGTGGGTGGCGCAAACCCAAAGGCTGGCGATAACACCAAAACACAACGCAATTTAGCGTTGCAATTCAACCTGCCTAACAACGAGGTTTGGCAGATGGGTAATATTTCAGCGCCCGTATTTGGATCTTCAACTCCAGAGCAGTTGTTTGGTCGATTGCAGTCCTTGCAGCCCGATCCGCATACGAAAGTTGTAGATCAATCAAAAGTTAAAGCTTTTGCAGACGCAAATCCTGAAGTACTGATTCAAGGTAAATATTATGCTTCCCAACCCGTTCCTGCCAGCTACGTATCAACAAATTATTGGGGCGTACATGGCTTTGGCTTCTCTAATGAAAAAAAAGAAAAGGTGTGGGGCAAATGGATTTTTGAGCCTGTCGGTGGAGTACAAACCTTGACAGCGGAAGTTGCAAAAACAAAAGGCTCTGATTTTCTGTTTGATGATTTACGTCAGCGTGTCACGAGTGGAAATGCAGCTTTTAATTTCAATCTTGAGTTAGCTGAACTTGGCGATATCCTCACTAACGCGACTGTTCCCCTTCCCGAAGGACGCAAAAAACTGACATTAGGAGTCCTCAAGATAGTTTCGGTTTCTACCGACGCTGGTGGTTCCTGTTTAAATATTACCTTCGATCCAAATAGAATGCCTCCGGGTGTGGAGGGGGCAGCAGACCCTATGTTGTCTGCTAGAGCAGCACCTTATGCTGTTTCACTAGGACGTCGACTTACTGAAGGCTCGAAGCAATAGATTAGGTTTTGTCCTTTTTAAAGGACGTCGCCAACCTGTAAGCCATGGGCGCGGTGTAAACCTCCAGTTACAAGTCCAAAGAAGTAAAAACCTCAGCGCGATGGCAGAGGTTTTTCAGTTTCAGATGTTTGCTCGAGGCTAAATCCAACGGGCCTTGGACGCTAGATCCCTAACTTTGTATCTCCTAGGTATAAATGATCATTTCCTAAAAATCAGAGCCCAGTCGGACTTCATGCTGACGACTAACCAGTTCCGTAGAGCTGCCTCGTCTAACGCTTTATCAAGACGACCAATTGGTGACTTGCGATCGTACGCAACTTCGCGCTCATTGTCTGTGTGCTGAATGATGACACCAAGCCGTGCGCCCGAGCCAGCAGTCACCCACTGAAGCATTTCTAGGTCTCCGTCTGAATTACCAAATGCAGCGATTGGACGACGGCCGATAAACTGGTGAATGGCGACAGGCTTGTCTGCCTTATCGTTGATGAAATTTATTTCGGGTAGTCGTATTAACTCGGGGATTCCATTGCGCGATACGAGTTTCGTTTTAATTGAGCTTCCAATCACTTGTTCAGGCGGGATGCCATATATGCGCTCAGACCATGGGCGCATGAATTCAACGCCACCGCCTGAAACAATATAGTTTTTAAATCCATGCTTCTTAAAATAGCTCAGTACTTCAAGCATAGGCAGATACACCAGATCTGTGTAGGGTCGCTTATGTGTTGGATGCACCGCTGTAGAAAGCCAGTCGGATACGATTTTTGAGTAGTCAGTTGTACTCATTCCAGCGTGGGTTGCAGTGATTAATTTAAGCAGGCCGTGTTCGCCTTGCTGCCGCAGTGTCTGGAGATCGCCCTCGAGCACGGCCTGAAATGGTTGCGTGACACGCCATTCAGAGTGCTTAGGCGCTAACTCCTTTACTCGATCAATCGCAAAAACCAATTGAACATAGTTCGGTTGCTCGCTCCAAAGTGTGCCATCATTATCAAACACGGCGATCCTATCCTCAATCGGAACGAAATCAGATGAGCCCGTTTGAGTTACCTTGTTTATAAAGTTGATGATGAATTGTTTCGCTGGCCCTTCACGCCAGGAGGGTAATGGGTCTGCCGCATGCACAGCGCTAACACTGAGAAGCAAAAAAATAATCGTTCTGAGGATGAGATTTTTCATAAGTTTGAGGTTTTCTCAGTTTTAGAGATGGTGGTGTTGGCGCCGATCCAATATTGACCAACCGGGGGTGCGGTTAAAAAGTTGGACTGGTTTATGCCGTAAGTCCGAGACTTTGTCTGTATTCTAAGGGACTAAGTGATCCAAGGGATATCTTGATTCGTTTTTCGTTGTACCAATGAATATACGAATCGACAATCTCAATAAATTGCTCA
>CAMBZR010000110.1 GCA_945872285.1 Bordetella parapertussis
CACTGCACCCATGATGATTGACGCATTGGGCGGACACGTCTCGATGGGAATGCCTTCGTTATCGGTAGCGATGCCGCACATACGGAGCAATACGTTTCGAGCGCTGGCCATCGGGTCAACCGAACGTCTGAGTGCCTTGTCTAACGTGCCGACTTTACTCGAGCAAGGTCTAGAGATGACAGCGATGACCTGGTATGGCTTGATGGTACGTGCGGGTACCCCAAAGGCCTCTACAGATGCAATTGTTCAGGCGATTGAAATAGCGTCTAAAGACCCACAAGTATTGAAGACGATGCACCATGAAGGCGCAACACCTTTATTTGGTTCGCCGGACTCGTTTGCACGCGAGGCAAAAGAAGAATTTGCTTTGGTGACGCCGCTATTAAAAAAATATTTGATGGGTAACGAGCAACCTGCAGCATCTTCGAAATAAGATACTCGATGCTTAGCAGTCAACGATCAACATTTAACCAATACCTTTTTTGAGCGCTTTAATGACGATTCAATTACACACCTTTGATACCCCAAACGGCCGTAAGATATCGGTTGCCCTTGAAGAGATGGGCGTACCCTATACGGTGCACACGGTCGACATCACTAAAGACGAACAGTTCAAGCCTGCTTTTTTGAAGCTCAGTCCAAATAATAAAATCCCTGCAATTTTGGATACCGAGGGCCCAGGTGCAAAGCCAATCAGCGTGTTTGAGTCAGGTGCAATCCTGATCTACCTCGCTGAAAAAACGGGTAAGTTTTTACCCACTGAGCCGCGTGCACGCGTTGCCGTTTATGAGTGGCTGATGTTTCAAATGGCAGGCTTTGGTCCGATACCAGGGCAAGTTCATCACTTTTTAGGCTTGTCGAATGAGGACGATAAGCGCTATGGCTTGGCGCGTTATATGAAAGAGACGCGACGCCTGTATGGTGTGATGGATCAACGCTTAGCTAAGCATATATTTTTTGCTGACGAGCTTTCGATCGCCGACTTTGCGATCTTGGGCTGGGCGTGGCGTCACCAACGCCATCAAGTCGATTTAAATGACTTCCCGAACGTGAAGCGTTGGTATGAAACGATGATGGCGCGCCCGGCTGTGCAGCGGGGTTTTGCGGTGGCGCTTAAATAAGGGGCGGTTTACTTTTTGGCGATGACGCTGCGAATGTAAACGATGCTTATCGACCGTAAAGACTTTGACCAAGAATACCGAGACCTGAAATTAGCATCACAACTTCCATGAGCTGCATGAAACGGTGTTCAGGTAGCGCTAAGACAATACGTTTTGATAGAATCGATCCGGCCATCACGCATAAGCCAAGCAAGAGGCCTTGAGTGATAGCCAAAGCATCGAGCACACCGAGTTGCTGAAACACAAATATTTTTGCAATAAGCATAAACAAAGAGCTGGCGGCTTCGGTACCTAGATAGGCGCCTTTGACTAAACCGAAGGCCAGAAAAAAAGGTGTGTTGATGGCGCCTGTCGCCGCTACGATCCCTGTTAAATAGCCGATTGCTGCACCCACGACACTCATGTGCCAAAGCGTAATCGTAAAAGCTTGGCGTCGCATCCAGCGGCGAATCGGAATCAAGGCAATCAAAAAGATTCCGAGTAGTGCTTCAATGAGTGTTGCGTTGAGTAAAACTAGTGTGTTAGCGCCTAAGGCCACAGCGGGGATCGCGGTGAGGCTGTACACGAGGCAGACTTTCCAGTTCGTTTCACGCCACCACAAGATCACCCGCGAAAAGTTTGCAAGCGTAGCGGTGATGGCAATGATGGATACCGTTTGAATGGGCCCGTAAAAATGGACTAGAGCAGGCATCAGGATGATGGTGGTGCCAAAACCGATCACCCCGCCAAGTACGCCTGCGATCAGACCTAAGGATCCTAGAATCAAAATACTGAAGACGAGATCCGTCATGAAGCGTGATCAGAGTAGCGTGGGCTGCAAAATGGTCAACGCGTTTGTTCGAGCGTGGGTGCGCTGTCAGTCAAGGTCATGCGACGCATGTCGCGTTTGTATATTTTGTCATCGTAAGGGCGCGCGCGATGCATGGTGCAGCGGTTATCCCACATTACCAGATCGAGTTGGCTCCAAACATGGCTGTAGACAAATTCACGTCGCGTGGCCTCTTCAATTAAGTCTCGAATCAAGACCATGCCCTCGGGTCTGGGCATGCCGTGCACCACGCCAATATGTGAAGCTAAATAAATTGACTGGCGCCCCGAGCCTGGGTGTTTGCGCACCAAACGTTGCGGTACAGGCGCGTAGTTCAGTTTTTCTTGTTCGTTGAAGGCATCAAAGCCAAGCTGCGCACGTGAATAAATTAAAGAGTGATCGCAGACCAAGGGGGTGATGAAGGCTTTGGTTTTTTCAGGCAGTCGATCCCAGGCCGCGCGCATATCGGCAAACTCGGTATTGCCACCCTCGGGCGGAATCACGCGCGCATGCAGCATTGAATATTTGGCTGGCGTCGCTTTAAAGCTGCTATCCGAATGCCAAAGCGCATTGCCTAAGTTAAACATGCGACGTCGATCATCTGCCGCCAAAATTGAGCCATCTACATCCAAATTTGAAATATCGTTCATCTGGTTATAGGCGAGGCGTTGCTTGTGCACATCGACCACGGCACGTGTTTCTTCTAGCGGTCCCAAACTGCGCGCGAAGGCAACCTGTTGATCGTCGTCTAGTTCTTGTTTGGGAAACACTACCACCGCATAGCGATCCATCGTGCGGTCAATGGTTTGGATTTGTGCTGCGGTCAGAGGTTGCCGCAGGTCGAGGTCACTAATCTCGGCAGCAAAGTCCTTACCAATCGGTTTAATTTGCATGGTCGTTGTCTCAGTCGGCAAATTCGGGATTCACCCATTCTTGTGACTTAATATTAACGGCAAAAATCTTGATTTGGGAGCTTAGACCCGATGGTTTTTCGAGCAAAAGGAGACTCAGACAGACTGGTGTAGTGAATTCACCCCCTTAACCGATGCCGAGTTGGCTATCGTAGCTCCGCGGTTCTTGGTAGCTCTATAATCAGTTCGCGGTGCGCCCGAACTTTGGTGTGAGTGCCGCTCACCGCCTAGCCGAACCAATGCCTACCAGCCAATTTTTGACCGTTGCTTTCTATAAATTTGTCGACCTACCTGACTTTGAGCAGCGCCGGCTGCCGCTGCTTGAGCTGTGTGAAAAACGTAATATCAAGGGTCTGATATTACTTGCACGCGAGGGGATCAACAGCACGCTCGCCGGAACAGAACTCGATATTCGGGCAGTGTTGGCACATGTGCTGGCAGATCCTGCCTTTGCCGATCTGCAGTACAAAGAGGCGTGGGCAACTCACCCACCGTTTCGTCGGATGAAAATTCGGATCAAAAAAGAGATCGTCACCATGGGTGTGCCAGGCATTAGCCCCACCCACATGGCTGGCACCTACGTGAAGCCGCAAGATTGGAACGCCTTAATCAGTGATCCAGACGTGGTGTTGATTGATACGCGCAACGACTACGAGGTTGAGCTAGGCACCTTCAAAGGGGCTCTAGATCCAAACATCGGCACCTTCTCTGAATTACCCTCTTGGGTCGCTCAGGCCAAGGCACTTGAAGCGCGCACCGGTAAAAAGCCTAAAGTGGCGATGTTTTGCACCGGCGGTATTCGCTGTGAAAAGTCGACCGCACTGATGCGTGCCAAGGGTTTTGACGAGGTCTATCATCTTGAAGGAGGTATTCTTAAATACCTCGAGACCATTCCCCCTGAGCAAAGTTTGTGGGAGGGAGAGTGCTTTGTCTTTGACGAGCGCGTTTCAGTCGGTCATGGATTGCAGCAGACCTTGCGCCCGCTCTGCCGCTGCTGTCGCCAGCCTTTACCTGATGGCGCAACAGAGTCGCCGCTTTACGAAGAGGGCGTGAGTTGCCCGCGCTGTATCAATAAAACGACCGAACTACAAAAAAGCGGTGCGCGCGAACGACAGCGTCAATGCGAGCTCGCTAAAAAACGCGACTCGGCTCATGTTGGGGCAAAGATGCCTACAACTACTCGGGCTTAATTCCAGCGTCTTTTACGATTTTTGCGTATTTGGCTACGGCCTCTTTTTGCAGGGCAGCGAGTTCTTGAGGCCCAGAAGGGACAATGTCAAAACCAAATTTTTTGATTTTGCTTGCTACCTCTGGGTTTGCCAAGGCCTTCAGGAGTTCGGTGCTGAGTTTGTTGATGACGGCAGGTGGCGTACCCGCTCTGGTAAAAAACGCCAGCCACGACCAGTGCCCGTAGTCCTTGAGTCCTGCGGTTTCGGCAACTGCGGCAATGCCTGGTGCCTCGTCGATACGCTGTGGCCCAGTCACAGCGATGGCACGTAGTTTGCCCGTGGCAACTTGCGCCATGCCTGAGCCCGTTGGCTCGCATACCAGTTGCACCTGATTACCCATTAAATCGTTAAGCGCCTGCGTTGAGGTTTTGTAGGGCACGAAAGTAATGCTTATCCCAGACATGACTTTAAGCATTTCAATACAAATTCTAGAACTGGCTGTGCCGGCGCCATAATTCAATGTTGTTGGATTGGCTTTCGCATAGGCGATCAATTCTGCCACATTGTTGACGGGTAAGGCTGAGGGCACTAACAATACGTTGTACGCATTATCAAGTGCCTTGGCGACAGCAGCAAAGTCTTCGATTGGGTCGAAGGGCAGTTTGGCATACAGGCTTGAAATTGCAGCCATTGTTGTGCTTGAACCAAACACCAGCGTATAGCCGTCAGGCGCCGCTCTTGCAGCAGCCTCGACGCCAATCATGCCTTGCGCGCCAGGGCGATTTTCAACAATGACTGCCTGTTTGACCTGTTCAGATAATTTGTCAGCGATCAGGCGCGCAACGACATCGGTAGCGCCGCCTGCGGCCAGTGGCACAATGATACGAAGCGGTCGGACTGGAAAGTCTTGAGCCTGGGCCGACGCGAGGATGCCGAACATGAAAGAGATTAGGCCAACAGACAATATTTTTCGTTTCAACATTTTGTATCCTTTTCGTTATTATCGGAGTGTCTAAATGCGAACTAGCTAGGGATCAAGAATCGTCTTTCAATTTGCCGAGCCACCAGAACAATCACGGACACCAAGCAAAGGTAGATAAAGGCTGCAAACAAGTACGCTTTAAAAAATTGAAAATTTGTTGATGCAAGCTCTTGCACGCGTGCAAAAAATTCAGTGTACTGAATCAAAAACGCGACCGAACTGTCTTTTAAGTTTCCAATGCATTGGTTAGTGAGTGCGGGGATCGATTGCCTCAATACCTGAGGCAAAATGATAAGTTGAAAAATTTTAAAAGAGCTAAACCCCTGAGCCTTAGCGGCCTGAAGCTCTGCGCTCTCTAAGCCATTAAAGGCCGTGTTCAGGTATGCCGCATTATAGGCGGCGATGTTCATTGTGAACCCGATCATTGCCACAGTAAAAGGTGAACACTTAATACCCCACTGTGGCAGCCCGTAATACATTAAAAACAACAACACGATCAAGGGCATACCAATAAAAAATGAAATGTAGCCTTTAACCACGGTGCGAATGAGCTTATTTTGACTGATTGAGAAATAGAACACAACAATGCCGAACAAGAAGCCCGACAGGCTAGCAAAAACGGCAAGCTTGAGTGTTTGCTCTAGCCCGGTCAGGATCAGGGGGAATTGCTCAAGTAAGTCGCGCTCGAACGCGCCCATCCCAGTCACGATGATTGACCCTCGCGCCCAAAAAATTCTCTGACTTTCAGGTCAGGATGATTCGTGGCTAAATGGTCAATCGTATCCTCTGCCGTCACAACGCCTTGCTCAAGAAAAATGATTTTTTTCGAAATCTGTCGAGCGAGCATTAAGTCATGCGTGACACACAGCATCGTGATGCTATCGCGATGGAGCCGATTAAATAATTCTGCAACCTCACGCACCATGATTGGATCCAGAGCCGAAGTGGGTTCGTCAAATACCACGACGGCTGGGTCCATCGCGAGTGCTCGGGCAATCGCAGCGCGCTGCTTTTGGCCGCCAGAAAGTTGTTCGGGATATTTATGCTGATGCGTGATCATATCGAGACGCGACAGCTCAAAGGCAGCCTTCTCGTTCGCCTCAGCGCGACTCATCTTTTTTAACTTGCGTAAGGCGAGCGTGACGTTATCAACGACTGTCAGATGACGGTATAGGGCAAACTGTTGAAAAACAAATCCGATGTTTTGTCTCAGTGCTCGTACATCGGTACTTGCGCTTGTAATATCACTGCCACGAAAACGAATCGTGCCAGACGTGGGCTCGACCAAGCGATTCAAACAACGAAGTAAGGTCGATTTTCCGCATCCTGAAGGCCCCATCACGACTTTAAGCTCACCTTCTAGCAGGTCAAGATTGACGCCATTTAACACGATGTTGTCTTGGATTTTTTTTACGAGATTGCGAACTTCGATGAGTGCCATGCTAAGCATCCCCTATGCCAGGCACGCGAAAGAGTTTTTCAATATGCCGCACGCCTCGTATCAAGATCCAGTAGATTCCGAAATAAAGAATCCCGACTGCCAAATACACTTCGATTCCGCGTAGCGTGGTCGCCGTCAGATTCATGGCCTGCTTGGTCATCTCGGGGATGCCGACGGTATAGGCGAAAGGAGAATACTTGAGGATCGACGTGAACTCATTGATCATTCCTGGCACCGCAAAGCGTAGCATTTGAGGGGCTTCAATGTATGTAAAGACTTGCAAGCGACTCATACCGCTAGCTTGGGCCGCCAGAACTTCAGAGGCGTTGACCGCTTGTAGTGCACCTCGAAAAACTTCAGACAGGTAGGCGGCGGCGATGAGGCCTAGGCTTAAGGCCATCGCAGCGAGTGAACTCACTTTTACACCAATACTTGGTAACCCGAAATACACCATGAACAAGAGCACTAAAACCGGGACTCCTCGAAACACGTAAGTGAAAACATCGAGAACCTCGCCAATTTTTTGTGTGCCTAGCTGTCTAAGGCCCGTCATCACCAGTGCGACCAGCAGCGCGGTTGCGCTACAGGTGAGCGTGACGAGTAAAGTGTGTCCGAGCCCTTGTGCTAATTGCTCAAGGATCTCTAGAAAGCTCATGTTGAAATTTTTTTAGGTGCTACTTCAACCATTTATCAACAATGGCTTTGACCTTTTCAGGGCCAAGTTCTTTCAGGTATTTATCAAAGTCGTCGCGGCGTGCAGAACCTTTGGCAAAGGCAAAGCCTAGCTTGTCAAAGCCTGCAAAGACATAGGCGCTCTCGACAGGTAATTTAAGCTTGAAGAGGAAGTTCGCAAACACCGGCTCTTCGATAAAGGCCAAATCAAGATTGCCATTTTGTAAGTCGGTCATTGCTTCACTGTATGAAGGATAGAGCTTGACCTGACTGAGGGAGTAGTAGCCCTTTGGTTCGAATTCATTCTTAATCAAATCGCTATAGGCCATGCCACGTGGATAGCCGATCGAATATTTTTTGAGTTCAGAGAGATCAGTGATTTTTATATTGCGAGCCTTTAAACTCACTAAGTGCCACGCATTGTCATAGTAGGGTTGCGAAAAATCCATCGCTTCTTTGCGCTTGTCGGTGATCGAGATACCCGAAAACGCGACGTCGGCTTGCCCACTTGAAACGGCACCTAACATGCCTTGCCAGTCATAGGGAGTGATTTTAAGTGTGCAGCCC
>CAMBZR010000111.1 GCA_945872285.1 Bordetella parapertussis
TCGCAATGGAAAACCATGCAAGAGTTGGTCGAATACTCCAAAAAGAATCCTAAGAAAATTAATTACACCACCTCTGGTGCAATGGGTGTCACGCACTTGGTGGCCGAGATTTTTGCGAAAGAGGCTGGTATTGAATGGACACATATCCCTGAGAAAGGCAGTGGCCCAGCAGTCACCGCGTTGCTCGGTGGGCACGTTGAATTATCCTCTGCAGCAATTGGCCCCGCGTTGGCTCATGTGCGTGCAGGTACTTTGCGCACGCTCGCGGTATTTGGCGACAAGCGTTTGAAAGCGTTTCCTGATGTTCCAACTTTAAAAGAGCTTGGCTACAAAGTTGAAGCCCGCGCGTTGTACGGCATTTTGGCGCCCAAAGATACGCCTAAAGCAGTCGTCGATGCGATTTTTTTAGCAGCTAAAAAAGCGGGTGAAAAATATCAGATGCAGATTAGCGACAGCTTGAGTTCGATGGGCGCACAGATCGCTTTGTTGGATCCCAAAGAGTATGCCGAGTATGTGGCAGGCCAAAAGGCGATGTTTTCTAATGCAAAGCAAACGCTTAAGTTGAGTGAGTAAGTTTGGAAACGACTATTTACTGTTAGTTGCAATTTCTAACACTTCAGTTACCCAAAAGAGGTGAACGCACGTACTTTTCCGGATAGAAAAGCGTCACAATAGTGGCTAATATTTCGTGATGGAAAAGCGCGTGCTCACACTAGAATTAGCAGTCGAACAAAACACTAAAACTTACGAACGCCTTGATCGTTCGGTGGCACAACTGGCCCATGCGATGTCAGACTTGCGCCTGCAGGTCTATCAAGGGCATGCTAGCTTGCGCGAAGAGATGTCCGCCAATCAAGAAAAAGTTCAAAATAAAATCGCAGCAACTGAAACTGAACTGCGTCGAGAAATGATTGTTGGCTTTGCAGAAATGCGAAAGTTCGTTGAACAAAAGTTTTTTTGGCTTTTGTCCGCGTATTTCAGCACCCTTGTTGCCGTTTTGGGGTTTCTCGTTAAGTATTTTATTGACAGCTACGTCAAATAAACGGTCAAGGCCGTCAAACGCGACTGAGCGATGAGTTCGTCAAAATAAAATTTGTTTTAACGTCGATATTACTGCTAGCTCCTGCAAGATTTTCGACGATGACCGTCTGACCTAGACTCAGGCTGAGCTTAGGCGCAAGAAGTCTCACGAGGATATCCATGCCGTAGCCAGATCCTGCGGCGACGATGTTGTGGTCAGCGATCGATTCTTAGATGCGTTGTGAAATCGATTGTTTTTTGCGTGTAAAAGCAATAGTATTGTCAGACGGTATAGGATCAATTCTCAATATTGCAATAGCCAACGATGTGCTTGACTCGTTACCGTGTTCACTAGGCTTGCGCCGAGCGCACTGTCATTTACCCCCAACGGAAACTCGATCATGCCTGTTAAACCTACTAAAAATACCGTACTGAAATCTGCTGGCGTTGCAAAAAAAACTGTCGCGAGTCGCCGCCAGTCAGTGGTTGCAACGGGCTTGCGACGTCGTGGCTTCACTCCGTATTGGCTTGAGTTTATGGCCGAAAATGACATTGATTTTCTTGAGGCCTACGAAAGAATTTACGAGTTGACTGCGGTTCGTAAGAGTGTGCTCCCTGCCAAGTTTCGTGAAATGATCGTGGTGGCTGCTGTTGCGATTGGAGGGTATCAGTCTGGTTTAAAGCAGCACGTGCATCGCGCCATAAAATTGGGTGCGACTAAACATGAATTGATTGAGGTCTTTCAAAGCGCTTATTTTCATACTGGGGCGTTGACTCTGGTACAAGGTATGATTGCTTTAATAGACTGTCTGAAAGAAATTGAAGAAGAGGGCGCTATGGCAAAAAAAGCGGTTGCAAAAAAAAACAGTAAAAAAAAGAATATATCCGCAATGAACGCAGTTAAAAATCCGGCGCCAAAGCGCGCAACGAAACGAGCAACGACTTGATTTTAAAGCGCCTCTCGTTAGCATCAATCCTGCTCTCGCCCTTTGTGCACTCGCTTTCTCATTTTGAGGTTCTGACATGATATCTAGCAAAAAAGGTAGTCATTACTTTTTCACACTTTTATGTCTCTTTTCTAGTTGGTCAAGCGCTGCACTGGCGCAAGGGGTGTATCCCTCTCACCCAATCAAAGTCATCGTGTCGTATCCCGCAGGTGGCTCGAACGATTTGGTTGCTCGTCTGGTTGGTGAAGAGATGGGTAAAGAGCTTGGGCAACGCTTTGTGATTGAGAATAAAAGTGGTGCAGGCGGGGTAGTTGGCGCTGAAACAGCCGCTCGGGCAGCGCCCGATGGGTATACGCTCTTCATGGCTGGTGGCGCGCACGCGCTGGCTCCGAGTTTGAATAAAAGTTTGGGCTATGACTTAGTGAAGGATTTTGAGCCAATTAGTTTGGCAGCGATCGGAACGTATTTGTTGGTGGTACACCCCTCAGTGCCAGTCACTTCTGTCAAAGAGTTGATTGAATTCGCAAAGTCCAAACCAGGCGTTTTGAGTTATGCGTCATCGGGCGCCGGTGCTCCACCGCACCTTGCCGCAGTATTGTTCGAAAAAATGACTGGTACGACACTGAATCATGTCCCTTACCGAGGAGACACTCCTGCGATTGCAGATTTGGTAGCGGGTCACGTGCAATTGTCTTTTATATCGATTGCACCACTCTTGCCTCAAGTTAAGTCTGGTGCGTTACGTGCGCTTGCCATTACAAGCGGTAAGCGCTCAACTGTTGCGCCCGAGGTCATGACGCTCTCTGAAGCCGGTTTGGCGGGCTACGACGTTGGTACCTGGTGGGGCTTGTTGGCCCCAGCTAAAACGCCTCAACCTATTGTTGAGCGTTTGGCGGCGGCCATGCAGCGGGCGGTCAATTTGCCCGCAGTTCGCGATCGCTTTTTAGCAGGTGGCATTCAGGCAATGAGTAACACGCCAACTGAATTTGCAGCCATGATTAAATCTGAACTTATCCGCTACGGTACGCTTGTTAAAGCTGCCGGAATCGACCCAACGTAATTCATACGGGCCCAATTCCTGGTCCATATAGTTGTTGGCGAAGTTGTTCAAGCTCATCCAGATTTTTTAGGCTGTGTGTGCGCGTTCCTTGTTCGATGCCTTTGACTTGAGCGGCAAGGTGTTGATTGAGTGTGACGGGTAAGTTAAATTTTTGCCCTTGTTCAATGAGCCACCCAAGCATGTGGTCGACCTCGGTCGGTCTTTTTCGCACAGCAAGATCACGCCATTGTCCTGAGCGCACTTTTATTTGTTTGGCACAGACCGCTGCAAAACGATTGAGCACGTCGCGTGCCTCTAGCTCTTCTTGCGAGTTAGTCGGGCGCATTTTATTAGGGTTAAATTCACCAAATTGACGTAATTCAATGCCCGCTGCTCGTGCAATGCCAACCCCCTCGCCAAGCAGGGCAATCAGCAAACGCTGGTAATCGGGATGCGCGAAGATTTCTGCGAACGTGCCGTTGGTAACGGCTTGTGCAAACAAGATTGAACAGTCAATTTGTTTCGACCACAGATAGCCAAAAATGTTATCAGTGATGTGTCCAGTGACGGCATGATCAAGAAGCGACTTGATGTGAGTCAGGCGCTCAGTGATACGGCCATCCAGTTCACCAAGCCAGATATTTCCGACTCCGCCTTGCTCAATGTGGCCGGGTGATTGCCAATCAGCAGGAAAACTCACAAAGCCAGCGACGACATGTTTTGAACCTAGCCGCTGCGCGATGCGTGGCGGGTTCATGCCGTTTTGTAGTGAGACTATGACAGTTTCCGGCCCGCAGAGGGGCTCGATGACAGTCAGTGCCGTATCAGTGTCCTGCGATTTCACCGCCAGAAAAACTAGTCCAAGTGGAGCAAGCAGCTTGTCAGGGGTGAGCGCTTTAGCGAAGACGGTAAAGTTCTCAAACCCGCTAATCTTTAACCCGTGTTGGTTAATGGCTTGAACGTGATCGAGCGCTTGATCGACAAACTGTACGTCGTGACCCGCCCGTCGCATCTGGGCACCGATCGTGCCACCGATTGCACCAGAGCCGAAAATGGTGATTGGTGTGTGAGTCATTAAACTACTCGACCTTCGCGCCGGTTTGTCGAACTAGTTTTCCCCAAGAGTCTGTATCTGCCTGAATGAGATCAGAAAATTCTTGAGGTGTGCCTGACAAGACTTGAATTCCACCCATGGTCTTGAAACGTTCTTGTACTTCAGGCAACTGTAGGAGGCGATTGAATTCTTGATTTAGTGTCCGAACAATCGGCAGTGGTACCTTAGCTGGGGCAACAATACCGAACCAGGCTTTAAAGGCAAAATCCGGTACGCCCGCTTCTGCCATAGTTTTGAGTTCTGGAAAACTTGCTGAGCGCGCAGCGTCGACAATAGCGAGCGCACGTAATTTTCCGGCCTTGAGCAAAGGGGTAGACGCTTGCACATTGACAAACATGATTTGAGTTTCTCCTGCCATGACCGATTGCAAAGCTTCGGGGCTTGCTTTGTAAGGGACATGTGTCAGGTTGATCGCAGCTTTAGTTTTAAATAATTCAGTGGCTAAATGAACAACGCTACCGTTGCCGACCGAAGCATAATTGAGTTTGCCGGGTTGAGCTTTAGCGTACTCAATGAGTTGGCTTACCGAATCGATTGGCAACGAAGGATTGATCACGAGTAAGTATTGAAACGTGACAAGTGAGGCGATCGCAGTGAGATCTTTAAGTGGCTGATACGTGAGCTTTGGGTAGAGCGTAGTATTGATCGCAAGTGGACCTGTATCAGCGATCGCAATCGTGTAGCCATCAGGCTGTGCACGAGCAACGTAGTCAAGCCCGATATTGCCGGCAGCGCCTGGTCGATTTTCGACAATCACTGGTTGCTTAAAGTTTTCTGACATTTTTTGTCCGAGTAATCTGGCCAAAAGGTCGTTACCTGCCCCGGCTGGGTAGGGAACGACAAATTTGATAGGCTTACTCGGATAGTTTGCTGAGTCGTTCTGAGCGTAGCTCTGCCCAATTAAGAGACTCGTTAGCGCGAGCACTGTCAGAAAGTTTCGATACTTGATGGTCGGGTTTAACATGGTAGGTCCTTTATTCAGCAAGCAAGGCAGTAAATGCTCGAATGTCCGCTAGCTGTTCAAGTTGCATCCCTGTTTCCCAAATTTTATCGGCACGGGTTACAGGTAAAGCCCGTTGCACATTTGCTGCAAATTTTTTTCGTAATTCTGTTTCACTCATTGGATATTCTTTTGAACCTCGAGACGCCTCTAGTCTGGCTTCAAGATGCCTACCATCGCGCAACGTGATAAGTACCCAACCCGGAAATGTTTCAGGAAATGGTAGCGAGTCATCAATTGTGTAGGTTGTTCGGTCACAAAGCTGCCAAATCAGTGGGTCAGTAATTCGTTCATGTGAAAAATCATCAATTTCAGCACGACCATAAGCAAACAGTAACGCCGTCGAAAACGGCAGACTAAAACGCGCGGCATAACCGCTATTGGGGCGTCGCTTGTCGGCAAGCGGTTCGCACAAGATAGGCACGGCGGCTGACGGCACTCTAAGCTCGATCGACACAATGTCGTTTGGGTCAAGTGCGTGGTCTTGTCTGAGCTTTAGCGCGCAGTCCATATAGGGATGACTGATATGACCACAGGGGTAAGGTTTGAAATCGGTATTTAGAATCTCCCACTCCTGCATCAGCGTCGCGGTGATCAGGGCAAGGTTTGGTTTGGTACGGGTCGCATAAAGCGCGTAGAGTCCGTAACGCCCATCCAGCACGTTGCTCGGGCCAGTGAAGCCATGTTGAGCAAGCGCGGCGGCTGTCACACCGGCGTGGGCAGCCCAGCCGGGGTGCAGTCGTTTGGTCCACGCGCCATCTGAAAGAAATTCGAGCGACCCTGAAGCTTGACTGCCGACAATTCCAAGAGCATGTACAGTTTGCTCTTCAGTCAGTTTGAGCAGCGCGCTTGAAGTGATTGCTGCAGCGAAGGCGCCACAGACCCCGGTGGGGTGAAAGCCTTGAGCGTGAAAGCCTTTAGACGCGGCCATACCAATTCTGGTTGAGACTTCATAGCCAGCCACAACACTTGCGAGTACCGCGGCGCCCGAGCAGCTTGTTTTTTCACCTATTGCAAGGGCGGTTGGCACAATGACAGCCCCTGGGTGCACAATTGAAAGGCTATGCGTATCATCGTAGTCGTTGCCGTGCGCGAGTGAGGCGTTATACAGAACAGCCAGCGCTGGTGGCAGTTTCTCGGTGCGTCCAAAAAGAGTCGACTGCGGTTGCCCTTGCTGTTCTAAAGCATAGGCCAAAATCGCCTCGGCATAAGGCATTCCCGCGCTGGCAAGGCAAACACCTACTGTATCCAAAATTCGCAGTTTTGCGTTTTTTACAACTTCTGGCGGGAGGTGATTAGTGGTGAGGCCCGTGGCAAAATTTGCTAGCTTAGTTGAGATGTGTTCTGTCGACACTTAGGATTCGCCTAGAGCTGAGAGAACGCCTACGCTAGCACGCAAGTTTGGTTGCGTCAATGTGACCCGGCCTGTAGAGCCAAAGGCCTACCGATCCTAATATTTGCTCGAACTGTTGTGGCCAGTGTGATAAGTCGTGAGAGGCAGATAATTATCATTTTACTTTTATCTAACAAACAAGCGTAATGATTTGAGTGAGGACACCTCAGGTCGTTTATGTCGATTACGTGGATCAAAGGTTGGATGGGATGGACTATTTTTCAAAAAATTTCTAAGACGTTCAGTATCAACTGCGCCTGGAGCGATCGCATTGACTCGAATATTATGCGGACCATATTCAACGGCCATTGAGCGCGTTAAAGAAATAATCGCACCTTTGGCTGCCGTATAGCAATCGCGGCCTGCGGTGCCGACAACTGCGACATACGAAGAGGTATTGATGACTGAGCCGCCACCGCCTTTGATAATGACGGGTATGACATGGCGTGAGGGCAGAAAGGTTCCGAATAAATCTAGTTTGATTGCTCGCCAAAATTCGTCAATTTCAACATCGGTCACCGAGCCATCATGCGACGTTGATCCGCCGACATTGTTATAAAGGATATCAATGGTGCCGTAATGGTTAACCGTCTTTTGAACCATCTCAATCACAGAGCTATCGTCTGTGACGTCGCATTTGATGAACAGTGCGTCTTGACCACGGGATTTAATTTCATCCACGACAGACTGTCCATTTTTCTCGTTGATTTCTGCAACGACGAGCTTGCCGCCTTCGTTGGAAAATAATCTGGCAGAGGCTGCGTCGATATCGGTTCCTGCGCCTGTGATGACTGCAACCTTTCCTTTAATTCGCATCGCTACTCCTGATTGAATTTAATGATGAGTTGCTGATCATCGTTGGCACTGCTCACTGTTCCATAATGGTGCAGCGCCAATGAATTCTGTT
>CAMBZR010000112.1 GCA_945872285.1 Bordetella parapertussis
TCGGTGTTCAAAACCTGACCTGCATCAGTAACAATGCCGGCGTCGATGGCTTTGGCCTGGGCATGCTGCTGCACACACGTCAGGTTAAAAAAATGATCGCCTCGTATGTGGGCGAAAACAAAGAGTTTGAACGTCAGTTTTTGGCCGGCGAGCTTGAACTTGAATTTACCCCTCAAGGTACGCTGGCCGAACGCCTGCGTGCTGGGGGCGCCGGTATTCCGGCCTTCTTTACCCGCACCGGTGTAGGCACCGTGGTGGCAGACGGCAAAGAAATCCGTGAATTTGATGGCGAGCAATACGTCATGGAACGCGCCTTGGTACCCGAGATCTCTTTAGTCAAAGCGTATATTGCCGATCGCAGTGGCAATTTGATTTTTCATAAAACCGCGCGCAACTTTAATCCGCCGGTTGCGATGGCAGGCAAGTTAACTGTCGTCGAAGTTGAAAAAATCGTTGAACTCGGCGAGCTCGACCCCGATCAGATTCATCTGCCCGGCATTTATGTGCATCGCATTGTGATCAATGCGACCCCTGAAAAACGCATCGAACAACGCACCGTTCGCGCGGCAAACTAAGGAGCAATCAACATGGCATGGACTCGTGACGAAATGGCCGCCCGCGCGGCGCGCGAATTACAAGATGGTTTTTATGTCAATCTGGGCATTGGCTTGCCCACTTTGGTAGCCAATCATGTCCCTAAGGGAATTGATGTTTGGTTGCAGTCAGAAAACGGCTTGCTGGGGATTGGGCCGTTTCCGCTCGAAAGCGAAGTCGATGCCGATATGATCAATGCCGGTAAGCAAACGGTGACAACGATTCCTGGCTCGTCGATTTTTTCGTCGGCCGATTCGTTCGCGATGATTCGCGGCGGCAAGATTAATCTGGCGATTCTGGGCGCCATGCAGGTCTCCGAAACCGGTGACCTCGCGAACTGGATGATCCCGGGCAAGATGGTTAAGGGGATGGGCGGTGCGATGGACTTGGTCGCGGGTGTGGGGCGCGTCATTGTCTTAATGGAACACGTCGCGCATAAAAAAGATGGCACCGTAGATATGAAACTGTTGCCTAAGTGCACTCTGCCTTTGACGGGAGTGGGCGTGATCGACATGGTCATTACCGACATGGGCGTGTTTGAAATCACACCAAACGGGCTCAAGTTGCTTGAACTGGCGTCTGGCGTGAGCATCGCAGACGTCCAAGCAAACACTGCAGCCAAGCTGGATGTCTCGGCCGTTGCTTTAGCAAACTAAGGATTTTTGGGATGGATTTCATCACCGGCTTGTTAGATTTATTGCTGCATATTGATAAAACAATGTTGCAGTTCATCGAGGCGCATGGTGTATGGATTTATGCCTTACTCGTGGCCATTATTTTTGCCGAAACGGGTTTGGTGTTTATGCCGTTTTTGCCTGGCGATTCGTTGCTGTTTGTTGCGGGTGCAGTGTGCGCCATGGGCAAGATGGATATCTATCTGTTAATGGCCCTTTTGACTACGGCGGCCATTGTGGGCGATGCGGTGAACTATTCGATCGGTCGTTGGTTTGGTGCAGCCTTGATTGCCCGCACCAGCCTCGTGAATGCGAAACATATGGCTTATACCCAAGGGTTCTATGATCGCTACGGTGGTCAAACCATCATTATCGCGCGCTTTATTCCGCTCGCGCGCACCATGGCGCCCTTCGTCGCAGGCTTTGCGCGGTTTGATCCCAAGCGGTTCGTTTTGTATAACGTCACCGGCGGTCTGCTTTGGGTGGTATCGCTAACCGTGGCGGGCTACTGGTTTGGCAATCTTCCCTTCGTGCGTAACAACCTGACCCTGGTAATTTTGTTCATTATTTTCTTGTCGATTTTGCCTGGCATTATTGCGGTACTCAAGGCCAAGTTCTCGCGCTCCTCTCAATGACAACAACGGTGTCGACTTCTATTGCGTCTGATGCGCGAGCGGCGTTGCGCGCTGCCATGCAGACTGCCGGGGTACAGGCTTGCCTGATACCGTCGGCAGACCCTCATTTGTCTGAATATTTGCCCGATTACTGGCAGGTGCGCCCTTGGCTGACTGGCTTTAGTGGTTCGGTTGGTACGGTTGTCGTCACGGATAATTTTGCTGGCCTGTGGGTGGATAGTCGTTACTGGGTGCAAGCCGAGGCCGAACTGGCAGGCACCGACATTACCCTCATGAAAATTGGTGTGGCAACAGACCCTGCCCACACTAACTGGTTGGCCGCGCAACTTCCCAAGGGTGCGACGGTGGCGGTCGATGGCCGTGCGTTGGGATTGGCCGCGCGCGACGCACTACTTGCGTTGCTGACCCCGGGTGGCATCCACTTAAAACTAGATCTTGATTTGCCCGGGCTATGCTGGCCCGAACGCCCGTTGTTACCGACGGCGGCGGTGCGCGATTTGCCGCTAGAAATCGCGGGTGCCTCGCGACAAGACAAACTCGTACGCGTGCGCGAGGCGATGGTTGAGCAGGGTGCCCAGTGGCATCTGTTATCGACCCTTGATGATATTGCCTGGCTCTTGAATTTGCGCGGCAGCGACGTGTCGTTTAACCCAGTGTTTCTGTCGCACGTCTTAATCGGTCTGAACGACGCCCAGTTGTTTGTGTTGCCCGGCAAGGTGGATGCTAGTCTGACAAGCAAACTCGCCGAAGCGCATGTTTATGTGCGACCGTATGACGCTGTGGCACAGGTCTTGGCCGAGTTACCCAAAACAGAGGTGCTGCTGTTCGACCCAGCGCGCACGACTTGTGCGCTGATCGATCGCTTGCGCACACGCACTGTGCGTGCCATGAACCCCAGCACTTTTTTTAAGTCACAAAAAACCGCATTCGAGCTCAATCACGTGCGCCGCGTCATGGAACAAGACGGTGCCGCCTTGTGTTCGTTTTTTGCCTGGCTCGAAAAAGCCATCGCCTGCAGTGACACGACGTCGCTAAACGAATTGATGATCGACGAGCGCCTGCTTGCACTGCGCGCTCAACAACCAGGCTTTGTGTCTCGCAGCTTTGGCACGATTTCGGCGTTTAATGCCAACGGCGCGATGCCGCATTACCGCCCCACCGAGGCCTCGCATGCACAAATCAAGGGCGATGGCTTGTTGTTAATCGATTCAGGTGCGCAATACTTGGGGGGCACCACTGACATTACCCGCGTGGTGCCAGTCGGCACGCCGACTGAACCGCAAAAAGACGACTACACCGCGGTGCTCAAAGCGATGATCGCCTTGTCGCGTCTGAGGTTTCCGCGTGGGGTTGCTTCGCCGATGCTTGATGCCGTGGCTCGCGCGCCCTTGTGGGATCGCTTGGCCGAGTACGGTCACGGTACAGGCCACGGGGTGGGGTATTACCTGAATGTGCACGAAGGCCCACAGGTGATTTCTTACCGAGCTGCGCCGGCCCCGCACACTGCCATGCAACCTGGCATGATTACCTCAAACGAACCGGGGCTGTACCGGCCGGGTCGTTGGGGAATCCGAATCGAAAATCTGGTTTGTAATCAAAATGCTGGAGAATCTGAATTCGGTGAATTTCTTGAGTTTGAGACCTTGACACTTTGCCCGATTCATACAACCTGTATCCAGCCCAGCCAGCTGCGCGATGACGAAATTGCTTGGCTAAACGCCTATCACCAAGAGGTACTTCAACGCTTGGCGCCACGCCTTGAGGGTGACGGACTCGCCTGGTTGTTGCAGCGCACACAGCCACTAAAGCGCTGAAACAGTTCCCCGCAAAGGTCACGCGTGCGGCTATAATTCAAATTTCCTGCATACGCCGCACATCTGGGCGTTCATGACATGACCAAATATGTATTTGTGACTGGTGGTGTAGTGTCCTCGCTTGGTAAGGGCATCGCCGCTGCGTCTCTAGCTGCCTTGCTTGAATCGCGTGGCCTAAAAGTCACCATGCTCAAGCTCGACCCCTACATCAACGTCGATCCGGGCACAATGAGCCCGTTTCAACACGGCGAGGTCTTTGTCACTGAAGATGGCGCTGAAACTGACCTTGACCTTGGCCACTACGAGCGCTTTATCTCGTCAAAAATGCGCAAGGCCAATAACTTTACTACGGGTCAGATTTATGAATCTGTTTTGCGCAAAGAGCGCAAGGGTGAGTACTTAGGCAAAACTGTTCAGGTGATTCCGCATATCACCAACGAGATTCAAGATTTCATTGCCCGGGGCGCCGACCAGTCTTGGGGTGGCCACACTGACGTCGCGATCGTCGAAATCGGTGGTACGGTAGGCGACATTGAGTCTTTACCGTTTCTTGAAGCCGTGCGGCAAATGAGTCTGCGCCTGGGCCGCAGCAGCGCTGCGTTTATCCATTTGACCTTAGTGCCCTTTATCGCCTCTGCCGGCGAACTCAAGACCAAGCCAACCCAGCACTCGGCACAAAAGCTACGCGAAATCGGCATCATTCCTCATGCTTTGCTGTGCCGCGCCGACCGTCCCATCCCCGACGAAGAGCGCGCAAAAATTTCGCTCTTCTCTAACGTGCCACTCGATGCCGTGATCTCAGTATGGGACGCCGACTCAATCTATAAAATCCCAAGCATGTTGCATAAGCAGGGGCTCGACAACCTCATTTGCGAGGTGTTGGCGATTGACCCCCCTCAGGCAGATTTATCGGTCTGGGATAAGCTGGTGTTTGGCCTTGAGCATCCCAAGCATCAGGTGCGCGTCGCGATGGTAGGCAAATATGTCGACCTCACTGAGTCGTACAAGTCGCTTAGTGAAGCGTTGATTCACGCAGGTATCCATACCGAATCTCGCGTGGTGGTTGATTACATTGATTCTGAAGCGCTTGAGCAGAACGGTACCGACGTGCTCAAACCTTTTGATGCGATTTTGGTGCCAGGTGGGTTTGGCAAGCGTGGCACCGAAGGCAAGATTCTGGCCATTCAATACGCACGCGAACATAACGTGCCCTATCTGGGGATCTGCCTGGGCATGCAGCTTGCGGTGATTGAATTTGCACGCCATAAAGCGAGCTTGGCGCATGCCAACAGTACCGAGTTCGACCCGCAAACCGAGCACCCCGTGGTAGCTTTGATTACCGAGTGGATCGATCGCGAAGGTCGCGCTGAAGTACGAGACGAACAGTCAGACTTAGGCGGCACGATGCGCAAAGGCGCGCAACGCTGCCCCGTTAAAGCCGATACCCTGGCTAGCAGTATTTACGGACCTGAGGTCAACGAACGTCATCGCCATCGCTACGAAGTGAACAACCTTTACGTGCCTAAGCTTGAACTGGCCGGTCTGCTAATCAGCGCGCGCACGCCCACCGAGGATCTTCCCGAAATCATGGAGATCCCGGGCCACCCTTGGTTTATTGGCGTGCAGTTTCATCCCGAGTTCACCTCGACACCGCGCGACGGTCACCCGTTGTTTTCAAGCTATATCCGCGCAGCCTTAGCGAAGCAAAATAAGCGTCAGGCCGCCTGATGAAGCTGTGCGGCTTCGAAATTGGCTTAACCCAGCCCTTTTTTTTGATCGCTGGGCCCTGCGTGATCGAATCACGCCAAATGGCCTTTGATACTGCGGGTCGTTTGTGCGAACTCACGACCGCGCTGGGGATCCCGTTTATTTATAAAAGCTCGTTTGATAAAGCCAATCGTAGTTCGGGTGCCTCGTATCGTGGCCCCGGAATGGCCGAGGGCTTGCAGATATTGTCAGACGTGCGCGCGCACTTTAAGGTGCCGGTGCTGACGGATGTGCACGACAAAGACCAAGTCGCCCAAGTGGCTGCGGTGGTTGATGTGTTGCAAACGCCTGCATTTTTGTGCCGTCAAACCGATTTTATTGAAGCTTGCGCGGCCAGCGGTAAACCCGTCAATATCAAAAAAGGCCAATTTTTGGCGCCTCACGATATGTTGCAGGTGGTTGCAAAAGCTCGTCTTGCGGCGCAAAAGGCGGGTGTCCCCGAAGATATTATGGTTTGCGAGCGAGGAGTCTCGTTTGGCTACAACAACTTAGTGTCAGATATGCGGGCTTTAGCGATCATGCGCGAAACCCAATGCCCGGTGGTGTTCGACGCCACCCATTCGGTGCAGTTGCCTGGCGGACAAGGCACTTCGTCTGGCGGTCAACGCGAATTCGTTCCGGTCTTAGCCCGGGCCGCAGTGGCCGCGGGCGTTTCTGGTTTGTTCATGGAAACCCATCCTAATCCGGCGCAAGCGCTCTCCGATGGGCCCAACGCCGTACCTTTAGATCAAATGAAAGACCTGCTTGCCACCTTGCTTGATTTAGATCGAGTGGTTAAACGGCACGGCTTTCTTGAGTCGCGTTTTGCTTAAAGTCATCAAAATTTTAATTATCCAGGAAACCTTGAAATGAGTGCAATCGTAGATATCATCGGACGCGAAATTCTCGACTCGCGTGGCAACCCCACGGTCGAATGCGATGTGTTGCTTGAGTCCGGCGCGATGGGCCGTGCCTCGGTGCCGTCGGGTGCCTCAACCGGTAGTCGCGAGGCCATCGAACTGCGCGATGGTGATAAATCACGCTATTTGGGTAAAGGCGTTTTGCGCGCGGTCGAAAACCTCAATACCGAAATCTCTGAAGCCCTGATGGGTTTAGACGCCCAAGAGCAAACCTTTTTAGATCGCACCCTGATTGAATTGGATGGCACTGAAGGCAAGTCGCGTTTGGGTGCCAACTCGATTTTGGCTGCGAGCATGGCCGTAGCACGCGCTGCCGCCGACGAATCTGGTTTGTCTTTGTATCGTTATTTTGGTGGCAGTGGCCCGATGAGTATGCCCGTGCCCATGATGAACGTGATCAACGGTGGCGCACACGCCAACAACACGCTCGATATGCAAGAGCTCATGATTTTGCCGGTTGGCGCAAAAAGCTTCAGGCAGGCCATGCAGATGGGTGCCGAAACTTTCCATGCACTTAAAAAAATCATTCACGATCAAGGCATGTCAACCGCTGTGGGTGACGAGGGTGGTTTTGCCCCGAATGTGCCTAATCACGAAGCGGCGATTCAATTAATTTTGCGCGCCATTGAAAACGCAGGCTACGAGCCAGGCACCCAAATCGCACTGGGGCTTGATTGCGCTGCCTCAGAGTTTTATCGCGACGGCAAATACACGCTTCAAGGCGAAGGCGGTTTGTCTTTAACGTCAAAAGAGCTGACCAATCTGCTGGCAACCTGGTGTGATAAATACCCCATCATCACCATCGAAGACGGCATGGCTGAAAACGATTGGGATGGCTGGAAGCATCTCACAGAACAACTCGGGCGCAAAATTCAGTTGGTAGGCGACGATTTGTTTGTGACAAATACCAAGATCTTGAAGCAGGGTATCGAGCGGGGCGTGGCAAACTCGATTTTGATCAAAATTAAT
>CAMBZR010000113.1 GCA_945872285.1 Bordetella parapertussis
TAAATATTTGTCAAGTGCCGGGCGCTGTACCTGGTCAAGACTTTTGGCTTGAGCATAATTACCAACCAAATTAGGCATGCCATCCATACCAAACACTGGATTTTCATTTTCGTAATTGACCAGCAGAATTTCGCCCAACTGTGCCTGACCGCCCTGCACAGCCCGCTTGATCTCTGGGGCTTTAAAAAGCGAAGCATTCGCATGCACAACAATCTTGAGCTTGCCTGCGGTGGCTGCATCCACTTGCTTGGCAAAGTATTCGAGGTTTTCAGTGTGAAAATTGCCTGGCGCATAAGCCGAAGGCAAATCCCATTTTGTTTGGGCCTGAGCCAAGCTGGTCAAACCAACACAGGCCAAGGCAGCGGCCAAACGAATAAGAGGTAAGCGGGACATGGTGTCTCCTGTCGATGGATTAAAGTAAAAAGGACAACTCGGGTCACAAAGGACTGACTTCATACCGAGCGGGGTAGGCCACACCTGCGGCACTGCACCATCTCGAATGACAATCATAGTAACGAAGAAGTAAGATTAGTGGTCAAAAAGTATTAAAAAAACCTTGGAGAGCGATCTTGAATGCACGCTATGAATTACTGCTGAAAGGCAATAGTCTGAGCTTTAAAGGGGGCTTTTTTGGGCTCTGCAACGTGGCCCTTCTCACCGCGGCCGATGGCACCCGTATTTTGTTCGATACCGGCCACTATTGCGTGCGCAAAGCCTTACTCGCCAGCCTCAAAGAACGCGGCCTAGCCCCTACGGATATCGATTTGGTGTTCTTATCTCATTTGCATTTTGACCACTGTCAAAATCTTGATCTGTTTAAAGGCGTCAAGGTCTGCGTCAGCGAAACCGAACTCGCCTACGCACGCAACCCGCATCCGGATGACCTGTTCGTCCCTTGGAAAATTCATGAACTACTCGCTGAGTTTGATGTGCGCGTCTTACCCAAGCGCGGCGAACTTGTGCCCGGCGTCGAGCACTTTGAAGTGCCTGGTCACACCACGGGTTCGCAAGCGCTACGCTTTACGCAGGCCGACGGGCGCCGCGTGGTCTTAGCCGGCGATGCGGTCAAATATCCTAAAGAGGTGTTAGCCCAAATGAGCGATATGTGTTTTGCCTCACAAGAAGAATCAAAACGCTCGATCGCCGAAATTTGCGAAGGCACTGACGTGATTGTGCCAGGGCATTTTCCTGAAATCTTCAGGCGCAACGGCGGCTGGATTTGGGACGAACCACCAACGATCGAACTGATTTTGCGTTGAACAACGCCGATCAACTGTGTCACCCGCAGCCCGAACCCCTGGAGTGTGCCGAAGCGACTCAACCTTCCCGGAAGGGTCAGGATTTCCCTAGGTTTCGCTCAAAACGACGACCTATTGAGAAATAATTTGTACATTTCTCATTTTTTTAGGTATATTTAAACTTCGATGGGGAGTAGCTCCAGTTCTTTGTGATCCGGTTCAAATTTAATCTCACAAAGGGCACGTCAAGTCGTCATTACGAAGCGAAAGCTTCCGGCTTGTCGGGCACATAACTGAACCATAACAAGCCGAGCAAGACCTTCGATCAGTGGCCTAACAGGGCATGTTTTGACAAGTTCGTTGTGTTGATTTTTTCAACAAACGCTTTGCCATTACGTTTCTTGTTTAGGCTTTGATTGATTGGTTCTTTTTAGGCTTGAACAATGGAACTCTTTTCCTCCACATGGTGGTCGGCTCTGCTCGCCATTATTCTAATCGACCTTGTACTGGCGGGTGACAACGCAATCGTCATTGCGCTAGCTGCCCGTAAACTTCCCCCTGCTTTGCAAAAGAAAGCCATCTGGTTTGGCACCGTTGGGGCGATTGTTGTTCGCTCGACCCTAACGGTAGGCGTCGTCTGGCTGCTCAAAATTCCTGGCCTCATGTTGGTGGGTGGGCTCGGGCTTCTTTGGATTGCCTGCAAACTCATTATTGATACCGGTCAAGACAAAGAGCACGATATCCGCGTCACGACTTTTTGGGGCGCCATGAAAACCATCATCGTGGCTGACGCCTTGATGGGCATTGATAACGTGCTTGGTGTCGCAGGTGCCGCCCAAGGCTCTTTTGATTTGGTCATCATTGGTTTAATCATCAGTGTCCCGATCGTGGTGTTTGGCAGCACGCTGGTTCTTAAGCTGGTCGAACGCTGGCCCGTCATCATCCACCTGGGTGCCGCCGTTCTGGCGTTTACTGCAGCCAAGATGATCACTGACGAAGCCCTGCTTGATCCAATCTTTGATGGGACCGCTCGCATCAACGAAATCGCTCACTGGGTCACTTACGGCATCGCAATCGCTGTCGTGCTCGTGACCGGAAAGCTTACCTCACGCACAACCAACGACGCAGATACCCCCTCCCCTTCACAACCTGTCATGAATCATAAAACCTAGGAGATTGACATATGGAAACGCTCATTATTTATGTAAACGAAACTGAATATGCTCGTAATCAGCTTGCTGCAATGCTAAGCGTCCGGCAGCCAACCCAGTGTGTGCTCGTGGGTTGCCCGCCTAAGTTAAATCGACATATTTCAAAATGGATCTCAGGCGCAGCACGCAAGAAATGGCAAACGCAGTGGGTGGATACCGTGTGCGGCGAAATCTCAACAGCCTTTGTTCAAGAGGGCCATCAGTTTTTGACCAGGGCTGCCTTTGGTCCCCTTGTCAATGTCACCAAGCAATTACAAGGCGAGTTTTTTGGTGCTCGCGTGCTCGATGCCCGGCGACCAAAATTAGCGCAGACACGCGAGCCAGTGATCGAAGGGCAGCAGGTCCAACCCGATCTTGCCTCTCGCGCGATGGGTGTTGCGGCCACCACGACAATCCTTGTCCTGGCGGTAGATTAACGATTTTTTTAGCCCTCTCGAATACCCCTTCGCCCACGCGAAGGTAAAAATCTGGTTTTCCCTATATGATTACAAAGCTCAGGCTCTCTTTTGAGAGCCTGAGCTTTTGGTTCAACGGGACTTGTACACAGGTACTTTTGCACGAACTGCTTTTACCTGCTGCTCAACACTTAGCAGAAAATCTACCAACTAAACGAAAAAAATGACAGAGACCACGCAATCCACAACTGCCGCCCCAGGCCCTTTTACCGGGCTGACAGTGATCGAACTTGGGCATAGCGTAGCAGCACCCTTTGCCGGACAAATCCTGAGTGAATTGGGTGCCCGAGTCATCAAGATTGAAAAAGCCGAGGGCGACGATGCCAGGCGCTGGGGCCCCCCTTTCTGGGAAGGTGCTTCGGCTTTTTTTCAAGCGCTGAACCGTAACAAACAATCAGTCGTATGCGAACTACGCGACCCCGAGCAAATCGCAGCGCTTAAAGACCTGATCTGCAACGAGGCGGATATTGTTATCCAAAACCTGCGACCCGGCCATGTTGAGCAGCTTGGGCTAGACGGGAAAAGTCTACTCGCGCGACAGCCGCGTTTGATTTATTGCAGTCTGGGCGCGTTTGGCCGTGAAGGGCCGCTAAAAACACGGCCAGGCTACGACCCATTGATGCAAGCGTTTGGCGGCATCATGAGCACCACCGGCGAACCGGGTCGGTCAGCGGTGAGGGTGGGTGCCTCGATCGTGGATATGGGCACAGGCATGTGGGGCATCATCGGAATTTTGACTGCGCTCTACGAGCGTCAAGTATCAGGCGTTGGCCGTATTGTGGATGTCTCGCTCTTCGAAACAGCAACTTGCTGGGTGTCTTTGTTGGCATCGCAATATTTGGCCTCGGGAAAATTAGCGGGTAAGCAGGGTTCAGGAACCCCAGGGATCGTCCCTTATAAGGGCTACTTAACGAGCGACGGTGAAGTTGTCATTGCGGCGGGTAGCGATGGCCTGTTTAGGTCGTTAGCAAAAGTCTTAGCCCGACCCGAATGGCTCGAAGACCCGCGTTTTATAGACAATCCAAAGCGCGTAGAAAACCAACACGCGCTTTACACCATGATCGAAGCGATTGTTGCCCAGCAAACCACCGAGCACTGGATTAAGCTGCTTGAAGCTGCGGGGGTTCCGTGTTCGCCTGTCAACGATTTAGCACAGATGCTTGCTCACCCCCAAACCGAAGCGTTGGGCCTGGTGCAAGACGTGCCCGGAACCGCCATGCGCTTTTTAGGCCTGCCCTTGAGCTTTGATGGTGTGCGTCCTAAACCACTTGCGCCACCCCCAAAACTTGGTGAACATACAGAGCTATTTTTAAAAAGGAAAACCCCATGACCGCCCTGCCGAGCTATGAGACGATCGCCACAGAAGTGATCGGCGCGCACATCTTAAAAGTTACGATCAACCGTCCGCACGTGGGCAATGCTATCAACACCCAGATGGGTCACGACATGCTTGATCTCTGGAACCGTCTCACTGCTGATGCCGGCGATATTCGCTGCGTTGTACTGACCGGTGCGGGGGAAAAAATATTTTGTGCCGGTGGCGATCTGAAAGAGCGCAACGGTATGACGAATAAACAATGGACACTGCAGCACGAACTGTTTGAGCGTATGTACTGGACGTTGGTGGATTTGCCAGTGCCCGTGATTGCCGCGGTCAACGGACACGCTTATGCGGGCGGACTTGAAATGGCTTTGTTGTGCGATTTTATTTATGCAAGCAATGCGGCGCGCTTTGCCCTGACCGAAGTCACGCTGGGCATCATGCCAGGCGCGGGTGGCACGCAAAATCTGCCGCGCGCGATTGGCGAGCGACGTGCAAAAGAAATCCTAATGACAGGTAAGCCTTTTAACGCGCAACAGGCAAACGAATATGGCTTAGTCAACGCGGTTCTTGAACCTGCTGACGTTTTGCCACGCGCGCTTGAAACCGCCGAGGCGATCGCAAGTAATGCCCCTTTATCGGTTCGTCAAATCAAAAAATCAGTACGTTATGGTAGCCAAATGGAGCTACGTACCGCTTTCAGATTTGAGATTGAGGCTTACAACCATTTGATCGGCACTGAAGATCGTATCGAAGGGATTGCGGCCTTTAATGAAAAGCGTAAAGCAAATTTCAAAGGGTATTGATTGAAGTCAACGCTGCGCGCCGATAGCGACCCTCAGGTGAGTGCGGCAGAACCTCTGCAAACCCGCGAAACTAAGGTCAGTGAATCCCGCCAGCATCGCGGCAAAAATTTAACGAAATAACGACGTAACGAATGAACAAAGCAACAGCACAGCAAATAATAATTTTGATTCGGAGCACGTAACATGACTCAAACAACCCACTCACTGGCAATAGACACCGGTTTGGATTACCCCGAGATTCGCGAAGGCGTGAAACGCGTCTGCGCAGATTTTCCGGGCGCTTACTGGCGTGGTCTGGAAGAAAAACTGGCCTACCCCACAGAGTTTGTACAAGCGCTTACCGCCTCGGGTTACTTGGGCGCGCTGATCCCCGAAGAATTCGGTGGCAGTGGCATGCCGTTGCGCGCAGCGATGGTGATTCTTGAAACGATTCACGAATCAGGCTGTAATGCCGGCGCTTGCCATGCACAGATGTACACCATGGGGACAGTATTGCGCCACGGTAGCGAGGCGCAAAAGAAAAAATATCTACCCGACATCGCTGCCGGTAAAGTGCGTTTACAAGCCTTTGGGGTGACTGAGCCCACCACCGGCACCGATACGACCAAGCTTAAGACTCGCGCCGAACGTCAGGGCGATCACTACGTGATCAATGGTCAGAAGGTTTGGACCTCACGTGCCTTGCACTCTGATTTGATGCTGCTGTTGGCACGTACCACCCCCATTGATCAATGCAAAAAGAAAAGCGACGGTCTCTCGGTATTTTTGTTAGATATTCGGGATGGGCTGGGCAAAGGTCTTGAGATTCGCCCGCTTAAGGCGATGATCAATCATCACGCCACCGAAGTCTTTTTTGATAATTTGAAGATACCGGCTGACAACCTGATTGGTGAAGAAGGCAAAGGCTTTAAATATATTCTTGACGGTATGAATGCCGAGCGAATCTTGGTGTCCGCTGAAGCAATTGGGGACGCGCGTTGGTTTACGAAAACGGCCGTGGCCTATGTCAACGAGCGTCGTGTCTTTGATCGCCCAATCGGTCAAAATCAAGCCGTGCAGTTTCCGATTGCGCGCGCGCATGCCGAGACGGACGCCGCCGACCTCGTCCTGCGCCGCGCAGCCGCCCTCTTTGATGCGGGCTTACCTTGCGGCGATGACGCCAACATGGGCAAACTGCTCGCCTCGGATGCCACCTGGCACGCGGCAGAAGCGTGTTTGCAGTGCCATGGCGGTTTTGGCTACGCCAAAGAGTATGACGTCGAGCGCAAATGGCGTGAAACACGTTTGTTCCAGATTGCCCCGATTTCGACTAACTTAGTGCTTTCGTACATTGGCGAGCACATGTTGGGTATGCCTCGTTCGTTTTAATCAAAA
>CAMBZR010000114.1 GCA_945872285.1 Bordetella parapertussis
ACGTGTGAGTCAGTATTAGGGCCAACCAGTGAAGTCACCTCAACGTAGGGGCCACCGACTTCGCGCACCATATCGGCCAGAATAGAAAAACTTGCAACAACAGGCAAGGGCTGTGCCGAAAGCATTGGTACTACCAAGAAACAAACACATGCCAAAAGAAATTTTTGGATACCTTGAATAATTAGGACCCTGCGCATACGGTCTCGAATGACGTAGAACATCTTAAGCCTCTTTGTGCTGATGAGCGGGAAACCAAACCAAGCGCAGGCTCTCGCGTGTGCCCAAACAGAGTGAGACCACATAGAGCCCGCCGGCAAACAAAACAATGGCGGGCCCTGAGGGCACATTGGCGTGGTATGAAATGAGCAATCCAGCCGCACCACTCAAAGCGCCAAGCCCTGCAGCCAACAATGCTCTGGCCACAACACCGGCACACCAAAACCGCGCCGCCGTCGCTGGCAACATTAGAAGGCCCACCGCCATGAGTGTGCCCAGCGCTTGGAACGCAGACACCAAAGTCAGTACTACCATCAACATAAAGAGTTGATGCACTAAACCACCTCGCCCACCAACCGAGCGCAAAAAAAGCGGATCAAAACATTCAACAATCAGCGGGCGCCAAATGATGGCTAGCCCGATCAGAGTTAAGCTTGATGCGCCACCGATCAGTAACAACGACTCACCGTCTATTGCCAGTACGCTACCGAACAGAAAGTGAAGCAGATCCACCTTACTACCAGAGGTCGCAATCAACATCACGCCGAGTGCGAGTGTGATGAGATAAAACGAAGCAAAGCTCGCATCCTCTTTTTGTGCGGTCCAGCGCGTGACTGCGGCAGCAAGCAAAGCCATGAGCGCGGCTGCAACAAAGCTGCCAATCGTCATCGCGGGCAGCGACAGGCCAAAAAATATAAAGCCGACGGCAGCGCCTGGCAACACGGCATGCGCGATCGCATCACCTGCCAAACTCATACGCCGCAACACCAGAATGGTGCCGATCGGCCCACACGCCAACCCAATCGCAAGGCATGCGACGAGTGCGCGGCGCATAAAACCATATTCAACGAAAGGCTGAAAAACCCATGCATACATCAATACGAGCCCGTCAGACACCATCAGCGCACCATCCCCACGTCACTGGGTCTTGCGCACCAGGGTGCCCGCTCGTCCCAATACTCAGACGTTTGTCGGGCTCGCGCGAGGTTGTCGGGTGCGAGCACCTGGGCACTATCGCCCCAGGCAATGACTTCGCGTGCCAACAACAGTGTTTGTGGAAAATGTGCGAGAACCATATTCATGTCGTGCAACACTGCGATGACCGTGCGCGCCTGTCGATGCCAATTCAGCACAACTTGTAATAAGTCATCCGCGGTAAGCGTATCCAGTGCATTGAAAGGCTCGTCGAGCAAAATGATTGGGGCATCTTGCATCAGCAGGCGCGCAAACAACACCCGCTGCAGTTGACCCACAGACAGCTCGCCGATCAAACGACGTTCAAACCCAACCAGACCTACCGCAGCTAATGCTTCGGTAGCTTGCACACGCATCAGTGCTGTGACGCGATTAAAGCTTTTTAGCTCGCGCCAGGCCCCGAGCAACACAACATCTAAGACACGAACCGGAAACTCGCGGTCAATTGAGGATTGCTGTGGAAGGTAGGCCAATTCACACTTTTGGGCGCGTCCAAATTGAATTGATCCCTCTGCTGCCTGAAGTTGACCAGAGAGCGCTCCAAGCAGTGTGCTTTTGCCAGCGCCGTTTGGGCCCACGATCGCGGTGAGCGAGCCAGGCAGAAAACGCCCCGTCACGTGATGCACCGCAGGGTGCCCTTGATAGGCAAGCGTAAGATTCTGAATCTCGATCGCTTCAGGCGCGAGTCGGGTCGAACGATGATCAGACATCGGCAACGAACGCCCAGAAAATGGCTAACCACAATACCCCGAGTAAGGCAAAAACCGCCAAGACCCTTACCCCCACTCCAACTAAAACGGGGCTGACTTCGACTCGCGAACCACTTGGGCGTGGCCCGTGCGTGTGCGGCATAGAATGGTCATGCGCGTCGTCATGGGCGTGAAACGCTGGCTGACCTTGACTGTTGTCATGAGCGTGCTGCTCGACCGTCTGGTGCACATGCGCTGCGTCAAGTTGCCGCCCAAGAGCTTGGCTTGCGGGTTCATTCGTTCGAGGAACGTGTGCTGAGGCCGATGGCATAAAGCAAGGTGCTCTAGGTTGTGAAGAATATTGGTGTAATTTGCGTAATGTTTGATAATGATAATACAATCTCATTATCAATGCACGACTCTGGCGTCGCCTGTGTTATTTTTCGTCATGTCAGCGAAGGGGCGTCCTGCCCTCATTGACTGGCGAGGATTGCGTTTCGCACTTGTTCCGCAGAAAAGGCCCATGGAAAGATCAACGATTCAACGCTCTGCCATCCACGATGCTTTAAAGCGTGCGGGGCGCCCCCTGCTGGCGCTTGAGGTACTCGAGCTCGCGTGCGAGGCTGTGCCGCGCATCGGCATCGCTACGATTTACAGAAACTTAAAAACGATGGTTGACGAGGGCCTGCTTCGGCAAGTCGTGTTGCCCGGCGAAAATCCACGCTTTGAACTCTCTGGTCACGGGCATCATCACCATTTTCAGTGCAAGCAATGTCAAAAAGTCTATGACATTCATTCGTGTCCAACCGATTTAGCCACACTTGCGCCAAAGGGTTTTACGATCGAAGATCACGACTTGACTCTGTACGGTCGCTGCAAAAACTGCTAACGCTGAGCCGCCGGATGAGTAATCGACTCGATGACACACTAAGCATTCAGCGCAGCACCGAATAACAAAATACCTAGCGTCAATAATGCAACCGACGCCAGCCCCTGAACCACCAGCAGTAGCCACCGACCAACCAGACGCTGTTGTCCACCGACGACATTGACCGTGGCCTGGTTCAGCCAGAGTGACGCTGTCGTCAACGCAGCCACCGTGAGCCCCGTCCCTAATCCCATCGCTAATGCTGCGGCAACCCCAGCGAGAAAAAAACCTTGTGCCAGCGAAAAGACCAACACAAAAATTGCTCCGGTGCACGGGCGCAATCCAACCGCCAAAATCGCTGAACTTGCCTTGGACCAGGTTAAGCGCCCCGTCAACAGCGCCGGATCAGGCGCATGCAAATGCCCGCAGTGCTCATCATGCTGATGGTGATGACCGTGATGACCGTGGTGATCGCGGTGATCGCGGTGATCGTGGTGAGATGCATCGCTCTGTACCGTTGCCGCTGAGGCAAGAACAAGTCGCTGTCTGAGCCAGCGCCAGCCAGGCCGAATCATCTGCCGAAAAACGAGCCAGGCGCCGAGCGCCACCATCATGGCGTACGAGGCGATCTCAAGCCACCAAGTTGCCCGAGTTAGCGCAAGCCCGGATACATTCAGCACCCCAGCGGCAATACCGACTAAGGTGATCGCCACAAGCGCCTGCAAAAAGGCCGATAACAACGCCAAGATCGCACCATTTTTGACTGTTTCACGATTTGCCAACACATAGGCTGTCAACACAGCCTTGCCGTGCCCGGGGCCAAGTGCGTGAAACACACCATAAGCAAAAGACAAGCCGAGTAACAACCAAGCCGCCCACCCATCTTGCTGCCAGGCGCGAACCGCGCCAGTGAGTTGTCGGTAAAAGTGCGATTGCCACAGCGCCATTTGTGCAAAAAACTCAGCAAACCAGCCTGTCGAGCTAGTACTCAAACGCTGTTCGGCTATCGCAAAGGGGTGAGTGGTGACGGCAAGCACATCAGCCGACAGCGCCAGAAGAGCAGCGCCAAGCGCGACTGAAACGAGCGCTAGAAAAAGGCGTGGCAGTTGAGAACCGATTAAAGACATAGCCTGCTCAACAGGTCACTTTAAATTGATGCGACAGTTGACGCACAAGCTGTCGCAAATGCTCGGGTAACTCTTTTTGGTCTGGGGTCAACGCGCCGAGTTGTCGTTGACTTTTTGAGTCGAGTGCTCGGGGTGGCATGTGCGAAAAGCGACAACCGGCAGGCGCGTCGCTAAGCGTGAGCACCTGACTACCCTTGTAATCAAACGCAACAAAATAACCAGGGTCGTTGACGTCAACCTCGAGCGACAGCCTGCTGAGTACGAGCGGCTCGTTTAAGGGCAGCTCAAATGACAGGGTGAGTTGATTCGTTTGTGTATCGAAGGTCGACTGCGCGTGCACTGGTTTTTGCAGAGTAATGGCCTGGCCACCGTGCGACACTGTCGTAAAAAAGTGCGAGGCAGGATCAGCTAGATTTTGCATCCACTGATCAGTTAAGGTTTTAAGTTCAGCTGCAGGTATCACACCATTTTTTTCGCGCGTGATCCCTTGCAGCGAAAAAGCTGAAAATAATTCATCAAACTTCCAAGTGTGCCGCAAGGCAGTGACCTGTCCCTGACTGTTAAACAAAAGAGTGATGTGCCCGTCGATCCAAACATGAGGATGAGCATTTACGGTTTGCACGGCCGTCAAAAAAACGAACGATACTAACCATGCCGTTTTGCGGATATGCTTGCTGCCTTCGGAAAAAACCCTAATCATCTTCATAGCAGGAGGCGACCAGTCTCAATAAATCATCATGTCTGATCATATCCTATTAGTGACTAACAACCCAATATCACTGACCCTTCAAAAACCTACAAACCAATGATCCCACCGTCGTCTTTGGTGATCACGATCGTGGCTGAACGTGGGCGACCTGCCGCGCCGTAACCCATATTGCCTGGCCAAGTACTCTGGAATTTAAACTCATCAGCGTCCCCTAAGGCAGGCGTCAGCTCACCTGGATGCTGAATATTCACAAACAGAGTCTTGCCATCGGCCGTTTCGGTCACGCCTGTCACCTCAGCCCCCTTGGGCGCCACCAAAAACCGTCTGAGCTTAGCTTCACCTAACGTTGCGCCAATAAACGTCTCTTGCTGGCTTGTTTGCTCTTGCCCAGCCACCACCATCTTGTTGCTGACCGTGACTTTGCCACCGTCACCCACCTGCCCCGGAATCGCTGCAAGCATCATGCAATTGGTCTCGTCGGTCATGGCACCGTCATCGGTCTGGATCCAGCAAATGCCTGTCGCTTTGCTAAACCACAAACCGTCAGGTGAAGAAAAAGAATTGCTGACAGTTAACCCCGAGAGATTCGCTGAGCCCGCATCTTCTTCTGCGCCAAACAAAAAGATATCCCATTGAAACTGCAGCGCGGTTGAGCGATCGCCCTGTTCATGAAAGCGAATAATGTGGCCGTTCGGGTTGCCCGAGTTTTTCTTGCCATCAACGTCGGTGTAAGCTCGTGGGTTCGCGGCATTGAGCTTCGTCGGATTGCGATTCGCAGCATCGTTGTTGGTAAGCGCAAAATATATTTCGCCGTTTTTGTGATTCACTGTGCTCCATTCAGGGCGATCCATGGGTGTTGCACCCACAGCGTCAGCCGCCAGTCGCGCATTCACTAGCACATCGGCCTGATTGGCAAAGGTGTACTTGGCATACGACGCAATTTTAGGATCTGTCAGCGTCAGTTCAAGCCATTGACCGGTGCCATCAGCTTTAAATTGCGCGACGAACAGCTTGCCTTCATTCAGATATTTGTCACCGATGGCCATGCCACCGCCCACATCCTGAGGATTCCAGACTGCGGTGCTCACAAACTTATAGATGTATTCATTACGGGTGTCGCAACCCATGTAAAACGCCAGAGGCTCTCCAGCTTTAGGGTTTCCGCAAACTGCGGCTTCGTGCGCGAAGCGCCCGAGCGCAACGCGTTTTGCTGCAACCGCATCGCGCGTGACAGGATCGATTTCAACAATAAAACCAAAGGTATTGGCTTCGTTTCTAAAGTCTTGTGCCGCCGACGCACCACTTGCGGCTAAGTTCCAACGCGTGAAGCGATTGTCCGTGTCTGAGACGGTATGCCACCCTTGACTAGAGGCTTTGGGACTTTGCGGATTCAGTGGCGCACTCACTACACCATAACGCTTAAGAGAGGCCTGCGATTTAGGCTCGAGTGCCGCTGCACCTGCGGCAATCTGAAAGTATTTTGCCCAATTCTCTTCGCAGGTCAGGTACGTGCCCCAAGGCGTTTTACCGTGTCCGCAGTTATTCAACGTGCCGCGAACCATTGCACCCTTGGGATCAAAAGCCGTCACCATCAGTGCGTGAATATTTTTCA
>CAMBZR010000115.1 GCA_945872285.1 Bordetella parapertussis
CATTTGCGCTTACCCAAAGGTGAGTGTAGCAATCACGGGCGTGTGATCTGAAGGCTGCTCAAGGGCGCGTGGCCCCTTGTCGATGACACAGGCGGTACAGCTTGGTACCAATGGCTCTGACAACAACACATGATCAATGCGCATGCCGGCGTTACGCTTAAAGCCGTTCATACGGTAATCCCACCAGCTAAAGGATTTAGGTGCTTGTTCGAACAAGCGAAACGCATCGGTGAACCCCAGTGCCAGCAAAGATTGAAATGCGGCACGTTCGGGCTCTGAGACCAGAATTTGCCCAAGCCATTTGTCGGGATTGTGAACATCAGCATCAAGGGGCGCGATGTTGTAATCGCCCAGCACCGCGATATTGGGATGTTGCTGTTTTTCGGTAATCAGCCAGGCCTCAAACGCTTTGAACCAGGCAAGCTTGTAAAGGTACTTTTCGCTGCCAACTTCTTGCCCGTTGGGGCAATAGGCGCTGATGACGCGAATGGTGCTGTCGCCGTAGGGCAGGGTGGTGGCCAAGATGCGTTGCTGATGGTCTTCAAAGCCAGGGATATTGCGAGTGATAGCAACCCCAGGTTGGCGCGACAGCACCGCAACGCCGTTATAAGTTTTTTGCCCAGCCCAACCCGCTTGATAACCAATGGCCGTAAAAGCCTCAAGCGGAAACTTGTCGTGATCGAGTTTGAGTTCTTGCAGGCATAAGGCATCGACCGGGTTGGCCTCAAGCCAAGCTAATACCTGTTGCAGGCGCACTTTTAACGAATTGACGTTCCAGGTGGCAAGTTGCAGTGTTGGCATAAATAATCAAGTCTGGTGAGTTTTTCGCATTATCCCATTATCGGGTCGTAAACGTGTGCAAATTGCGGTGTAGGGCTCCATCTGAGGGCGTTCCGAGGCAATAGTCCCTTTGCCCCGCAAGCGACCGATCAGTGATCCGCCCTCGGCAAATCGGCAGCACGAACGGCCCGCAACACTTCACGAAAAACATCATCGAAGGCTGGAAGTTGGCTCATCTGATGCGCGAGGCGAGCAGCCCAAAGTCGCCGCAACCGATCCTCTTTCGCGGCGATTGCCTGCTCTAGGCCTGTGACAACGCGCTGTCGCAGTGCTAACTTAGTTTCGAGTTCAGTACGTATTTCTGCAATGCGCAGATCAGCAGCGCCGAACAAATACCAGAGGTCGTATAAGTCGCGCGGTTCATTTCGCGCTCGGTCGCTTAAAGCTAATAGCTTTTCAACGACGATTTCTTTGAGGTCGTAGACCTTTACGGTTGGCTGCTCAGGCAAATCGTCAAAGTTATCGTAAGTGCGATGAATCGGGCGCTCTTGCAAAGGAAAGCAAAGCACCTCTTTGATTGTGATGTCCACTTTCACGTCGTTCGCAGTGGGCAGTGGCCCTTGGTAGCGCAGATAAAACGTGTGGCTGTTTTGATGGTTGTGGCGGTCTTCGCGGTCGAAGGCAATCTTCAGGCCGCAGGCCACCTCAACCGTAGCAAAGATTTCCGCTAAGCCCGACAAAATATCTTCGAGGGCAATCGCTTGGGTGAGTGTGAAATCTAAGTCCTCCGAAAATCGGTAGTCTTTGAACCAGCAGCGGCGCAGAGCCGTACCGCCTTTGAAGGCCAACGCCTCGCGCAGCGAATGACCGGCTAGGCCGTTCAAGAACCAGGCCAGTACGTAATCGCGTTCGATGACGGCCTCAGGGATGCGGCGCCCGCCAGCACTCATTAGTGCGTTCGATATCAGGGAAATATTACGTTGTGGGATCATTAACCAAGCCTGACTGCATCTAGTTCTTCGGGGGTCACGTTTAGCTGGAGCCGCCATCGTGAGAGAAATGTCCCCTCGGCAGGGAGCAAGGGGTCAAGGCGCTGGTATGTGGCCGTCAGCATAGTGCGCAATGGTTCTAGCGCAGCTGCATCAGCCAAGCCGTAGTGTTCCAGCAGGTAGCCGAGGCGGCGCACGACGGCGCCGACGCCAAGGCGTTGTGCGTAGTCTACAAGTCGTTCGACGTTCAGTACGTCTCGCTTCATCCACAAGCCTTTGGCGACTTCGGTGATGCCGCCGACAAAGGCAGGGTGTCGAAGCCCGTCAATGATTGTGTGCTCTCGGTCGCTGATCAGCACAAAGCGCTCTTTGTCGATCCAGTGCTTCATCACTCCGAATTCTTGCTCTGAAATGATGTGGATAAACCGAAAGTCATAGCCGCCAACGGTCTGCGGACGCACGCGCCGTGTACATGAGACGTACACCGTGAGGTTTGGTTGAGTCACCATACGGTGCAGTTCAAGCGCAGTGCCGTGCGACAGGAAGTAGGGCGCGGCACCAACCAGTTCTCGCGCGATTAAGTACGGGCTGTCGATGTGCTCAGTGGCGCGGCCTAGATCGAAGGGCACGAGATTGTACAAACCGGGTTTCAGCCGCGTCACCAAGCCACGCTGCTGCGCCTTGTGCACAAGATTACGGGCCGCCGCAGACGAAAGGTGGGTGATTGAGCCGACATCCTTAAGCGTGAACGTAGATCGGCGCAATTCATTTAACTCAATAAATAGTTGAGCTGCGCGTGGGCCTAGCGTTTTAGTTCGTAAATGATATTTTTCGAGCAATTTATTGCCTTAACGGAGACATTTAGAATGCTAAGTATAATATAAATTGTATTTTATGGATATTATGTATCTTAAATAGAAACATATTGCTCGTAAAATATAACAATTAAATTTTGCAGAGGGATTGGCTGTTTGTAGCAGACCTTGCCTGAGCGCTGAACCAGTGAAATGCTCGTGAGCAGGGAGCTGACGACCGAGGGAGGTCAGCCCGTATACACCCTAGGCACGCGCTTGACGTTACAAAGCAGTTCGTAGGCGATTGTGCCCGCTTGTTGAGCGACGAGGTTGACGTCGATTTGTTTGCCCCAGCATTCGACAGGGCTGCCGATGCTTGCTTGGGGTAGCTCTGTGAGGTCAACGGTGAGCATGTCCATCGAGACACGGCCGATGGTACGGGTGAGTACACCACCCACGGCGATCGGGGTGCCGGTTGGGGCGACCCTGGGGTAGCCGTCGGCGTAGCCGATCGCGACCAAGCCAACGCGCACAGGCGTTGTGGCGACAAAGGTGCCGCCATAGCCTAAGGCTTCGCCGGGATCGAGCGTGCGGATGGCGAAGACTTCGCTCAGCAGGGACATGACTGGTGTGAGTTGGTTAGGCTGCGCTTGTGTCTCGGACGCTGCCTTGAGTGGCAACGGATCAGCCCCATAAAGCAAAATCCCGGGCCGGGCCCAGGTGCCGCGCGCGCTCGGCCAGGCAAGGATGCCGCCTGAGTTGCTTAAGCTGCGATCGCCAGGCAACCCAGCGGTGGCCTCGTGAAAGGCAGCGATCTGCTTGGCGGTGGCGTCGCTGTCGGGCTCGTCGGCGCGGGCAAAGTGCGTCATCAGCGTAATCGAGGCGACCGAGGGGCAGGCTTCAAGGCGTGCGTAGGCGGCTTGAGCGGCTTCTAGCGCAAAGCCGGCGCGATGCATGCCCGAATCTACCTTGAGCCACACACGTATGCTGTGGGCATCGATAGGAGCCGTTTCAAGCGCACGTAGCTGTGACTCTTGATGGATGACAACCCAAAGCTTGGCCTTGTGCGCTGCGAGCAGTTCGTCGGGATCAAAGCAGCCTTCAAGAACCAGAATAGGTTTGGTGATGCCAGCTTCGCGAAGCTCAAAGGCTTCAGCGGCAAAGGCGACCGCAAAGCCATCAGCAATCTCAGCTAAGGCGTTCGCGCAATGAACAGCGCCGTGCCCGTAGGCGTTGGCTTTAACAACCGCTAAGGCCCGCCCGCCGTGCAGGCTACGGGCTGTTAGGTAGTTTGAACGAAGGGCGGCAAGGTCAATTACGGCTTTAGAAGGACGAGTCATGAGTAACAAGAGATAAATTTAGAAAAATACCACAGGCAAGTGGTGTTCACTGCGAGTTCTAGACGGCTCAGCCCCCGAATGGATACGTCAATATATTCTGAAAACTAGGCAGGCACTGAGGCAGGACGCTGCACGGGCCCGCGAACCGTTGTTTGGTAGCGGCTGATTGCCAAGCCATCGGTACTGATTTCAGGACGTTGGCCAGTCACTAGGTCTGCAATTAGTTTGCCAGAGCCGCATGCCATCGTCCAACCCAACGTGCCATGCCCGGTATTCAAAAACAGATTGGGCAAAGCCGTTGCACCGATAATAGGTGTGCTGTCTGGCGTCATGGGTCGCAGACCGGTCCAGAACGTTGCGCGCTTGACGTCGCCACCCGGGAAGAGTTCGGTGACAACTTTTTCGAGTGTCGCGCGTCGTTGTGGCTTCAAGCTTAAATCAAAGCCGCTGAGTTCGGCCATACCGCCGACGCGAATCCTGTTATCAAAGCGTGTGACGGCAACCTTGTAGGTTTCGTCAAGAACGGTAGATTGTGGGGCAAGGGATTCGTCGACCAAAGGCACCGTTAGCGAATAGCCTTTGACTGGGTACACCGGTAGTTCGATATTTAAAGGCGCGAGCAAGTCACGCGTGTAGCTGCCAAACGCCAAGACGTAGCGATCAGCTTTCAAAACCTCGTGTCCGGTGCGCACGCCGGTGATTTGTCCGCCCTCGGCGAGCAACTGCTCAACGGGTGTGTTGGTCCGAAATTGCACGCCCATGTCTTGTGCCAGTGCGGCTAAACGGGTGGTAAACAGTTGGCAGTCGCCGGTTTCGTCGTTAGGCAAGCGCAGCCCGCCGGCCAGTAGGCCCTGAGCGCGTCGCAGGCCCGGCTCAACCGAGGTCAGTTGTGCTGCGCCAAGTAGCTCGTAGGGCACGCCACATTCGTCTAACACTTTGATATCGCGTTGCACAGCATCCATCTGGGCTTGCGTGCGAAACAGCTGTAAGGTGCCCCCGCAACGTTGTTCGTATTGGATCCCTGTGTCGGCACGCAAGGTGTCCAGGCAATGGCGACTGTACTCAGCGACACGCATCATGCGTTCTTTGTTGAGTCCATAGCGACTGGCAGTGCAATTGCGCAGCATGTTTGCCATCCAGTGCAGCTGCCAAAGGCTGCCGTCTAGCTTGATGGCTAAGGGTGCGTGCTTGGCGAACATCCATTTAAAGGCTTTGAAAGGGATGCCTGGTGCAGCCCACGGCGTTGCATAGCCGGGTGAGATTTGCCCCGCATTGGCAAAGCTGGTTTCATTGGCGACGCAGCCCTGTCGATCGATGACGGTGACTTCAGCACCCGCGCGCGCGAGGTAATACGCGCTGGTTGTGCCAATGACGCCTGCACCTAAAACGATCACTTTCATTGCGATATCCCAGTTGTTCAGCCAATACTGAAAGTGTAGGGATAGTTACCTAGTGTTTTTTTTTGAAATTCAGGCGTTTACTTAAAGAAATCACTTTTTTTGTTGCTTTCATACCCAAAAGGTAGAGAAAACCACAATTTCAGCGATTTAAGGGCAAAAAACCACTGTAAGTGTTTGACTCTAGGGCACTTCGCCTTTACACTTATAAAGCAAGATTTTCAAGCGACGCGGTTTTTGTCCCTAGTCGGTCGCCCTTAGTGGTAATCAGTGGTGTCTATCCCTTCCTTGACCATCTAGCACGTTGGGCGTTTTTGCCCGTTATTTATCTATCAAGGAAGTTGAAATGGCAACTGGTGTCGTGAAGTGGTTCAATGCCGAAAAAGGTTATGGTTTTATTATGCCTGACGGCGGCGGCAAAGATCTGTTCGCTCACTATTCTGAAATTCGCTCGAGTGGTTACAAAACTCTCGAAGAAAACCAGAAAGTTAGCTTTGAAATTGGTCAGGGCGCAAAAGGCCCATCAGCAACCAACATTCAAGTGCTGTAATACTTACTGATTTGTCTGTTTCGGCAGGCAGTCTGTAACTAAGCCCTGCATCGCTTCTGTGATGCAGGGTTTTTTTCTAATGTTTAAGGTGTTACGCAAATGACTTCGCTCGCAAACGCTCAGCTACTGACCACGCGTCGTTCACAAAAGCTCGTACAGGCCCCAGGCCCCAATGTTGAACAGTTGCAACAAATGCTCGCGGCGGCAGTCTGTGCGCCCGATCATTCTGCGTTACGTGCGTGGCGCTTTGCACTCGTGCTGCAACCCGAGGTCGCAGCATTTACCGACTTGGCGATTGACGCGACACGTCGCTCGGGTCGCGAGATT
>CAMBZR010000116.1 GCA_945872285.1 Bordetella parapertussis
TGGTCGCCATTTGGCATTAATTCGTATTTGTAGGCCTGCAAACGTTTCATACCTTGAATTATATTTGCGCGATCAAGGTAGATCACCAAATTACCTGTGTAAAAGTTGTATCTGTAAGACACAAATTCAGTGAGTCTTTGCAACAAAAACTGGTTCTTTGTAACAAAATATACGCGTGATGTTTCACAAAAGACATACTGGACGACCTACGCCCGATATTTGCCAGCGTTTGCACTGATTTCGAGTCGGAGCTAATAGAGTTTGAAGGAGAAGACGATCACGTGCACTTTAGGTGAACTATTCACCTAAAGTGGCCGTGTCAAAACTCGTGAATAGTCTCAAGGGTATTTCCAACTTGATGATTCGCAAAAAGAATGACCCAAACATCCGTAAGAAGCTATGGGGCGGCGCTTTGTGGTCACCAAGTTATCTTTTAGGAAGCTGCGGCAGTGCGCCAATTTCCGTTATTTGCAAGTATATTGAACAACAGCAAACGCCAAACTAAATCAAAGGCTAAAGAAAGGAGGGCTGCGCCTTCCGCGCTTACATCCCCGCCCTAAACGGCGAGGTTTTACGCGCAAAACCAATAAAAAAAATGATTCCAGCCAAAACAAAAATTGTGCGCAGCATAGGACGAATCCGATTAAAAACCGCATGAACGTAAGAGGTGTTGGGGTAAGAGGTGTCGGGGTAAGAGGTGTTGGGTTCAGAGGCGACCTTCGCCGACCAGCCCCGCATGCAGTACGTTCATGGCGACGATAAACGCAGGTGCAAACCAGCCCCAGAGCAATAAAACCTCTGCGACACTTGCCCTCGCCGTCGTCCTAGCCGTGCGCTGCGTCACAGCAACGCCATAAGAAAAAAGCAAGCTTGCAACTAAGGCTGTCAGTTCAGACAACCACGAAAGCTCGCCAAAAAAGTACACCCCGATCAACGCGTGTAAAGCAAATACACCCAAGACAATTAAATAATGCGTGCCATGTAAAAGAAACTGAAGCCGATCGCGCGAGCGAAGGGGGGCCGTAAACAGTAACGGAAGGTGTTTAAGAAAAGCGGTCGTATGGCCACTGGCCCAACGTCGTCGTCTGGCTAAGAAACTATACAAATCAGGTGAAGTCTCTTCGCGCGAACCGCTATAAGGATTTGCGACGACCTTGAGTCCGCGCATGAACAGGCTGTAGCTCAAGTCAATATCTTCAGTCAGGCAATGCGTCAGAGGGGAAGACTTTAACAAGTCGGTGCGCATGACCGCAGTTGTGCCAGTAAAAAAAACACTTAAGCCAAGGCGCGTAAAGGCTCTGTTAAAGAGCTCGCAGCCAGTCGCGGTGCGCTTGATGATCGCAATCGAGGAGTGCAACAAAAGGGGTATCTAGCTGTGCGACAAGCTAGTTAATTTTTTCGCTCTTTGGATCGACGCCAGCAAGCGCCAGGGCAGCCAACTCGCGGTCGTCTCGTCGTGCGAACAGCTGTCGCAAACAGTTAAGCGAAGTGTCGCTTGCGTCCTTAAGCAACAGATAAATATCGATCTGACCCGAGTGCTCTTGCTTAAGTAGCGACTCAAGGGCTGCCACGGCAAGCGCGCCTTCGTTGCGCGCAGGCACCAGTACCGACACAGCTTGGTGCGCGGCCCGATTGAAGTCGCGTGCGCGCAAACGCTGGGTTAAAAAAACAAGGCCATAAAAATAATGCGCGAGGCCATAGGCCGCGAGCACAAGGGCGAAAACAGTGCAAAGGCTTAGAAGGATGGTCACGCAAGAAGTGCCTGATACAGCGCTTGAAGAAGCGACAACACCAAGCGTCATACAACATTCCTAGGCAAAAGCACTATGAATCGCTGTTTTTGGCTAAAACGACAGTGTGCGGCGTCTCTTCGGTCAGGACGATAACGGTTGCAGCGGAATCGGCGTACCTTCAGGCAGAGGAATCTTTGAGCTGTTCAAAAACATTGCAATCATGCTGTAGTAACCCGTTAAGGCCAGCGCATCTAGCACGCCAGCGCGGCCAAAAAACTGAGCGGCTTGCTCATAGACCGCGTCGCTTGGTTCACCATTGGCCAGTGACTCTTTGGCCAGTAAATGTAGAGTAGTTTCTTCAGGGGTCATGCTGGCGGGCGTTTGGCCCAACGCAAGCGCTTGAATGATCCCATCGGCCAGATCGGTGGTCGTACGCGCAATACGCTCGTGCGCAAACCATTCGTACTGGCAGCTCCAGTGGCGAGCGACTGTCAAAACAACCAGCTCAACCTGTGCAGGGCTCAGCGTATTGCCGTAGCGCAGGTGTTCACCTAGCCGTTGCACACAGTCGGCAAGTTCTGGATTGTGAATCAGCGCCAAGAAAGGACCTCGAATGCCGCCACGCGGCCCGCCGGCAATCGCGGCTGCAACCTCTTTTTGGCGCGGACTCATCTCTTCGGGGCTCAAAATCGGAAAGCGGGGGGCTTTAACTTGGCTCATAGGGGTCTCCAAAATAGAATCTTGTTTGTCACCAACGTAATGCTGGGCGAGCCTTGTGTCAAGCAGACCGCTGAAATTAGCGCGGCAGTAGATTACAGTGCTGTATACGCACAAAACCAACAAGTGCTTGCGACACCGAGACAGCCATGACCCCCTACGCCAGTTTGTTTTCTCCACTTGACTTAGCCGGTAGGCGCTTGCGCAATCGGATTGTGCATCCGTCCATGAGTACAGTGACCGGTGCGGATGGGCGCGCGACCGACCGCTTGATTCAATACCATCTGAACCGCGCCCAAGGGGGGGCGGCCATGCTAGTGACCGAACCTTTGGCGGTCGCGCCGCATCAAAAGGTTGCGAGCCGCGTACGTGCCTGGGACGCCCACGCCCAAGACAGTCTTGTGCGTTGGGCAACGGCGGTTGAGTCGCAAGATTGCCGGCTGATCGCCCAAATACAAGATGCAGGGCGAGGGCGCCACGCCCCTGGCCGAAATTACGAAGCCTTGGGTGCTTCGCCCTTGCCCGATGACATCAGTTGGACGATGCCGCATGTTTTGTCACCAACGGAGATCTCGACCTTGGTCGGTCATTTCGTTGAGTCCGCGGCGCGGGTCAAGCGTTGCGGCTTCAGCGGCGTGGAGATCTCGGCTGGACACGGGCATTTATTTCATCAATTTATGTCGGCGTATTCCAACATCCGCACAGACGCGTACGGCGGGTCTTTTGAAAACCGCATGCGTCTGGTGCTAGAGCTGGTGAAGCTAATACGAGAGCGTTGTGGAACCGATTTTATTTTAGGCATCAAGTTACCAAGCAACGATGGCATTGACGGCAGCATTGATCACGCGGCAGCGGCACAGATCGCGACCTGCGTGACCCAAACCGGTCTGATCGATTATGTTTGCTTTGCGCAGGGCGCGCATGCCAGAACGTTAGAGTTGCATATTCCTGACGGGCATACAGAGCGCAATCCCTACGCCGCCACGCTCAGGACGTTAAAGGCCTCGGCAGGGGGGGTACCGGTGATGGCGCTCGGTCGGATCAATGACCCCGCGCAGGCAGATGCCCTGATCGAACAAGGCGAAGCTGAGCTTGTTGGGATTGGGCGAGCGCTGATAACAGACGCAGCCTGGTCTCGTAAAGCGCAACTTGGTCAGGCGTCGCGCATTCGTTATTGCGTGGGTGGCAATACCTGCTGGAAAACAATTGTTGGCCACCTGCCCATCGCGTGCGATAACAATCCGCGCGTCGCGATGCCCGATGAGCTTGACGAAGTCTTTATACAAGCCTCAATAAAAAAACGCGTTGTAGTGGTTGGTAGTGGCGTCGCAGCGCTTGGGGCTGCCTGGATTGCCGCGGCGCGCGGTCACGAGGTGACGTTGCTCGCGCGCGCCTCAGAGGTTGGCGGTAAAGTGCGTCAGTTGGTCACTCTGCCTGGCGGCGAAGATTTAAGCAGTATCTATGACTACCAGTACGTTGAGGGTACCCGCGTGGGTGTTGACTACCAGTTGAATCAAGAAGCGACCTTAGAGATGGTACTTAAATACCACCCTGAGGCTGTGGTGCTTGCCACCGGCTCAACAATGACTTGGCCGCGCATGCTACCCGAGGCGTTGCGCCAGGAAGGCTGGGTGCCTGACCTGCGTCGCGCGCTGAGCGAGCTTGAAGGGGTGACGCAACGGCAAACAGGTACTGCGGTGATTTTGGACATGGATCACACCGAGGGCACCTATGCGGCGGCTGAACACTTGCACAGCCTGTTTGAGCGTGTCGTCGTGATGACCCCACGTGCCACGATTGCCGACGAGGTTGCACTGGTGACGCGTCAAGGCATTTATCGACGGTTTCATGAAAAAGGTATTGACGTGTTGTATGCCGTTGAACCCCGCTGGACCGAAACGTTTGAAACACAAGCGACGCTGCAATACGTCAGCATTTATGGCGGTGCCCTCAAAGGTATCGAAAACGTCGCCTTCTTTGCGTACGCGACCCCCAGGCAACCGAACGATGAGTTAGCGCTGCCGCTCAAAGCGGCCGGCCTAGACGTGTATTTGATCGGTGATTGCAAAGCCGCTAGAAATATTCTGGCGGCCACCGCCGAGGGCGACGCCATCGGACGCGCACTTTAGTGTGCCAAGCGGGGGCGTGGCGCTTAAGCTGTCACGGGTGGACGTACCGTGATCGAATGCGCCGGACGATCGGCTGCGTATTGTGTCGGGCGCCAATGCAGCGCGCGTAATTCGCCAAACTCGTGTAACAAACGTTGCCAAGTTTCGCCACCATCCCTGCTGCGAAACAGTTGCCCCAAGTTTGTGTAAGTAAATAATAAGCTTGGATCATGCGGGTGCGTGGTAACGGCCCACGGGGTGCTATTTAAGTGCCCGGGCAACGCAAGCGTATGCCACGTATAACCATAATCCTGACTGCGCCACAATTGACCGGTGCTGCCGGGCGGGCCGTTGCCATTGGTTAAAAATAATACTGCGTCGTTACCCGACTGAACCGTGATGCCGCGCGTGTATTGCCACGCCGAATCTAACAAGACAAACGTCCAAGTCTCGCCATTATCAACACTGCGGTGTAGCCCGCGATTGGTCGTCGCATAAATGATTTTGTGACCAGCGCGATCATGCACAACCGCGATGCCATGCATATCGCAAGATACGAGACCTTCAGTTTTTAGTTGCCAGGTGTTGCCCCGATCAAGGCTGCGATACACGCCACCGATTTCGACCACGGCCCAGAGGATGTTGTGTTCAAGGGGATCAAACAAAATTTGAGTCACCCGTGTGGGGCCCATGTTGATCTCTGAAAACTGCTGAATGCCGGGCGTAGGAAGCTCTTGCCAAGTCAGTCCCGCATCGACAGAGCGATAAAAACCCGCCGGACGGGTGCCCGCATACAGCACTCGTGCGTCGTCAGGATCTTGCGCTAAGGCCCAGATGTCAGTCATGGGCGAGGCAAGCGCAGTCCAGCGGGCGGTGCGCTCGTCCCAGCAAAATAAACCCATGTCAGTACCGGCGTACAGCAGATGAGGCTCATCGGGGTGGGAACTGTAAGACCACACCCGTGCCTCAAGATATAGCCCCGAATGGCTGTTTGGGTGCACCCACGTTTGCCCCAGATCGCTGCTAAACCAAGCCGAGTGCCCGGCGGTGCCTGCATAGACTTCAATCTGAGTAGTCATCGCGCTCCCTAAGCTGACAGTTAACGACCAACAAACACGGCCGGGCGCTTTTCTAAGAAAGCCCGTTGTGCCTCTTTGGCATCTTCGGTTTTTGCGATCGCCGCGGTCATGTCTTGTTCATAGCGATACCCATCACGCAAGCTCATATCTTCGATCGCGTTGAGGGTTTGTTTTGCGAGACCAACTGACAGTGGACTTTTGCTCGCAATGGTGTTGGCGAGTTCAAGGGCCGCTGGCATCAAACCTTCAGGTGTGGTGACTTGCAAGACCACGCCCAGGCGATACAGTTCATCAGCCTGAACGCGGTACCCCGTAAACATCATGCGCCTGAGCATGCTGT
>CAMBZR010000117.1 GCA_945872285.1 Bordetella parapertussis
TATCAGCAAAAGCTATAGCGGCCTAAAGGCCGTTGATCAAGTCTCAGTCGAGGTCAAGCCAAACACAATCCACGGCTTGATCGGCCCCAATGGCGCCGGAAAATCCACCATCATCAACATGATTGCAGGCATTTATCGTGCGGATGAGGGCTCAATCCACTTGGGCGACCTTGATCTGTCTTCATTGGATATTGCCAAGCGCGCCAACTTAGGTTTAGCGCGCACCTTTCAAAACCTTCAACTCATCGAAGGCGTCTCGGTACTCGACAATGTGCTGTTAGGAGTCGCCCACAAACATTCATACGGCAAAGATTTTGTCACATTCATATCAGGCGGTGAACTCGAAGGTGACGAGCGCAAAGAGGCTTTTGCCATCTTAGAGTTTTTTGGGCTTGCACAGTTTGCAGATCGTCTACCTACACAATTGCCCTACGGCCACCGCAAGCTCATTGAGTTGGCACGCGCGATTGCACAGCGGCCAAAAATGCTGTTGCTTGATGAGCCGATTGCAGGGATGAATACCCAAGAAGCCAAGGCGATTGCGCAAGTCATCCGTAAACTGCGCGAACATGGCATCACCATCTTGCTGGTTGAACACAACATGGAGTTCGTGATGTCGGTATGCGACACCATTAGTGTGCTGAACTTTGGCAAGTTGATTGCCTGCGGCACGCCTGCAGAGATCCAGAATAATCCAGAAGTGATCGAGGCCTATCTTGGCACTGGGGCGAAAAAATGATTCACGCCAAAGACCTCTGCGCAAACATTGGCGCCAATCAAGTATTAAGAGATATCAGTCTTGATTTAGGGCCAGGCGAGATGCTTGCAGTGATCGGCGCGAACGGTGCCGGCAAAACATCGTTGCTACGTGCGCTGTCCGGCCTCTTGCCTCTTGAATCAGGCGCGATCTCTTTTAATGGCCAAAGCACCGGCAAGGTTCAAGCCCATCAACTGACGCGCGCAGGCTTAATTCACGTCCCGCAAGGCCGTCAGATTATTCCTGGCCTGTCAGTGCGCGATAACCTCACGATTGGTGCCATCAACATCGGCTTAAGCCAAAGCGTCATCACCCAACGCATGCAAGAACAATGGCAACGGTTTCCGGTGCTCGAACAGCGTCAAAAAATTTCTGGCAGTTCACTATCAGGTGGTGAACAACAAATGCTGGCGATTGCGCGCGGCCTAATGATGCAGCCCAAGGTGTTGATGCTAGACGAACCTTCGCTAGGTTTAGCCCCGCAGATTGTGCAGTTGATTATGACGACCTTACGAGGCTTAGCCGATCAAGGCTTGGCGATTTTGTTGGTCGAGCAAGTCGCCATGCTAGCGCTTGAATACTCTGATCGAGCCTTGGTGCTTCGTAACGGCGCCTGCGCCATGCAAGGCCAAGCCAAAGAGCTTTTAAACAGTCGCGAGTTGGTGAATAGTTATTTGTCGTAGGCTCTGAGCGATTATCAGACCTCAGCGCTGCGCACAAATGTAAAAGATGTAAATCTTAGGCGGAGTCAGCGATTCGACATCTAATTAAAAATATAATTACGTCTCGCTCGGGATAGATCACTGAGGCCTATTTAACCACCGCGCCGTCGGTACTGTCTCAGTCTCAAATCCATTAATTTTTTATGCATGGCTCAGCGACAGTCATGTCCTGAGTCATATGGCAAATTCAATTCACTTCTCGATTAAATATGATGGCCCCGCCCTACAAAGCCATCAAATGGATGTTAGAGAGCTAGCGCCTGCTCTGATCGCTCTATCTAATATGCTCGAAGAGGCCAACAAGGTCGTATTCCCAAATTCTGAAAGTGTAAAAGTCAATATTCAAGGCAACTTTAAGGGCGGCTCATTCGGTGTTGACTTAATTGCAGTGCAAAGCATTACGAATCAGATTGTTTCAATGCTGTCAGGCCCTGAGGCAGCTGCGTTTTCAAATCTCAAAACCATACTTGAAGCCCTTGGGCTCATCGGCGGCGCTGGTTGCGGCCTGATCGGGCTCACCAAGTGGTTACGAGGGCGCAAACCCTCCCTTATCCGCACAACGGGCGATCGCGTCATTTTTGAGATCACTGAAGCGTCCAGCGTCGAAACATTTGAGATTAACTTGGTCACTAGCAAGCTCTATCAGAGCCGAGTCGTTAGAAAAGCGTTAGCGAGCGTTGTCAAACCGCTAGAGCGCGATGGCATAGATATTTTTGCGGCCGGCAAAGATGGAAGCACTTCTGAAGTGATTCGCAGAACTGATGCGTGCTGGTTTGAGTTGTCAGAATCAGAGGCAGATATTGTCTCTGACACCCTAGCCGAACGCGTTTTGCTGCAGATTGAATCCGCCGTTTTCAAAGATGATCATAAATGGCGTTTCAGTGATGGCGGTAGTTCATTTTTTAGCGAAATCTCAGACTCTAGTTTTATTGAAAAAATAAACGCTGGAGTCGGACGCTTTGGAAAAGGAGATGTGCTCTGCGTTGATCTCAGAAAAATTCAATCCGTTACAGATCACGGGCTAAGAATGGAGTACGCCATTACCCGTGTTCATGAACACCGAGCCCCCTTGCAGCAAACATTTGGCTTTTAGTCGTAAAACTCAACCCCTTTCAGCAAGCCCTTCCACTGCTCGTCATCGTGCCCAAACAAGACCGTGACGCCAGCATTTTCGATTTTTCGAATTTCACTCATCGATTGACTTGAATGCTCAGGGCTCCAGGTGTTGCGGGGGTTGATATCCAAGTCGAGATTGGCGCGCAAGGCGACGGCGTCAGACGCCAGTAAAAATGCGCCAGAGCGATCAAGACCCACCAGTGCGGTTGTCATGCCTGGCGTGTGGCCTGGCATCGGCAACAACACAATGCGGCCATCATTAAACAAGTCACGCTGCTCGGTGATCGTTTCGGTGGGTAATGAGTGTTTCCAATCCACCGCCAGGTAGCCCATTTTTTCAGCGCCAAGTTCGCTTGCTGCCTCAAGTTCTTTAGCGTGGCAAATCACCGCTGCCTTTTTAAAAAACTCGTTACAGCCACAATGATCAGAATGAAAATGTGAATTCACCACTACGTCGATATCGTTTGGTTGTAAACCAACCAGCGCTAATTGATCGATGAGATTTTCTTCTGGCTTTGAAATCGGCACAATCGCCTTTGCAATCGAACCCCAACGACCTGCGGCATCTTTGGTGGTTGAAGGATGACAGCCCGTATCAAACAAGACATTGCCTTCTGGATGGCGCAACAGATAGCAATTCACCGGTAGGTCGATAAGCTCTGCCCGATCGGCATCCGGCATATAAATACTTTTACGCAAGCGTAGACGACCGCCAGAGAGAATATGCATTTTCATAAGCGGTGTGTCCTTCGCTTTTAGCTGGCGTTATAAAGAATGAATACGAGACTGACGTTAATGTTCGACGACACCTAAGCCTGGTACGCGCAATAGGTCTGCAGCCTTAAGCAGTGACTCTGGCACAGGTACGGCTTTATTGGTGGCTAAATCAACATACACATGCACAAAATACCCTTGCGCCGAAGCCTGCATGTCGTCATTTCTGAAAATACCGATTTCGTAGCGAATGCTGCTGTTACCCAGCTTGCCTAAGCGCATGCCCACATAAACGGTGTCCGGAAACGCCATCGAACTGATAAAGCGGCAATGCGTTTCGGCAACTAAGCCCACATGCTTTGACTTTTGCAATTCAAGCACGCCCTGCTTAATCAAAAAGGCGGTGACCGCCGTATCAAAGTACGAGTAGTACACAACGTTATTGACGTGCGCAAAGACGTCGTTATCTTTCCAGCGGGTTTCGATTTTGTGAAAGTGGGCGAACGCGTCACGCATTTGGGCTGGGGCTCGGCTCATAATGTCTCTGTGTAGGTTTAATGAGAAGTATGATAACAAGGCTAGCAAGCTCATGACACACAGGATAAGCCACCATGCTAAAGGTCTATGCCATCGACGGAATCACCCCTGTCGTTCACCCGACCGCTTATGTACACCCCACCGCGGTACTGATCGGTGACGTCATCATCGGCGCGCGTTGTTATATCGGGCCCCTAGCAAGCTTACGTGGCGACTTTGGGCGGATTGTGATCGAAGAAGGGGCCAACATTCAGGATAGCTGCGTGGTGCACGGGTTTCCAGATCGCGAAACCGTCGTTGAAATCGACGGCCATGTCGGCCACGGCGCAATCCTGCATGGCTGCCGGGTTGAACGTAACGCGTTGGTCGGGATGAATGCTGTGGTGATGGATGAGGCGGTAGTGGGTACCTGCAGCATCGTTGGGGCCTCAGCCTTTGTCAAAGCCGGCATGATCATCCCGCCGCGCAGCATGGTGTTAGGTGCGCCGGCAAAGGTGGTGCGCGAGCTGAAAGACCAAGAGATCGCCTGGAAATCGATGGGCACCGGTCAATATCAATTGTTGACCGAACGCTGCTTGGCCACGATGCAGTGTGTGGATCCGCTTAGCGAAATTGAGCCCGACCGTAAAAAACTCAATTTACAGTCGCCGGCTAAGCTAAAAATTCAATCGATGTGAGGTCTTTAGTGGCCATGAGTTGGTTGTCGGCCAACAACTGCATATAGTGGGTCATGTTCATTTTTTGACCTGCGCGGGGTAGCCCTCTTCATTCAACACTTGAATCAGTGCCGCTGTGCCCTTTGAGAAATCACCCACCACGCGCGCTGCGCTGGCGGCTAAATCGACTTCAACCCCTGTCACACCCGCAATACCTTTCAGCGCTTTTTCAACATGCTTCACGCAGTTGCCGCAGGTCATACCGGTGATACTTAGATTGATCGTTTCCATGTCGAGTCCTATCAACGCAACGCCTTATACCGAATCCGTTTAGGCGCAGCACCAGCCTCGCCTAAACGGCGACGCTTGTCAGCTTCGTATTCTTGATAGTTACCATCAAAAAATACCGCCTGCGAGTCGCCCTCGAAGGCCAAGATATGTGTGGCGATACGATCTAAGAACCAGCGATCGTGGCTGATCACCATGACCGAGCCGGCAAACTCAAGTAAGGCGTCTTCAACGGCGCGCAGTGTTTCAACGTCAAGATCGTTTGAAGGCTCGTCAAGCAGCAACACGTTGCCGCCGGTGATCAGAGTTTTAGCTAAGTGCAGCCGACCACGCTCACCGCCTGATAGCTGCCCCACCATCTTGCCTTGATCGGCGCCTTTGAAGTTAAAGCGTCCGAGGTAAGCACGTGCGGGCATCTCAAAGCGACCCACGGTCAAAATATCGGCGCCATCTGCGATCGAATCAAACACGGTTTTATCGTTGGGTAACGAATCACGCGATTGATCTACAAATGCAATCTTGACGGTTGAGCCGATATTAACCTGACCACTATCGGGTTTTTCTTGGCCTGCAATCATGCGAAACAAGGTTGATTTACCGGCGCCGTTCGGGCCGATGATGCCAACAATCGCGCCTGGCGGCACGCGAAAGCTTAAATTATCAATCAGCAGGCGATCGCCAAAGGCTTTACTGACGTTAACGAATTCAATCGCCTCGTTACCTAAGCGCTCTGCCACGGGGATGAAGATTTCTTGTGTCTCGTTGCGCTTTTGATATTCGTGCGATGACAACTCTTCAAAACGCGCCATACGGGCCTTGGATTTTGCCTGGCGACCCTTAGCGTTTTGACGGACCCACTCAAGTTCTTTCTTGATGGTCTTTTGGCGCGCTGACTCAGTCGACTCTTCAGTTTTTAGGCGTGCATCTTTTTGCTCGAGCCACGAACTGTAGTTGCCTTTCCACGGGATGCCATGACCACGGTCAAGCTCAAGAATCCATTCAGCAGCGTTATCCAAAAAATAACGATCGTGGGTCACGCCCACCACGGTACCGGGAAATTTCGCTAAAAATTGCTCAAGCCATTCACCGCTTTCTGCGTCTAAGTGGTTGGTGGGCTCGTCAAGCAACAACATGTCGGGCTTAGACAGCAACAAGCGGCACAGGG
>CAMBZR010000118.1 GCA_945872285.1 Bordetella parapertussis
CCACTTGACGATTAGCCAGGTTTGGTTGGTTAGCTCTTTGTGCAGCGTTGTCTCGACTTTTTGAATGGCCCCATTCATGCGCCCTTCACGATGCGCAAGATCTTCGCGTGTGGCCAAGGTGGGGATGATTTGCGCGAAGGCAAGCCAACCTTGCCGCTGATCCGCGTGTTGGAAGTGGGCACTGACTTACAAAAACAGCTTGTGCGCCAGGCGATTGAGCATGGTGAGGCTGATTTTGATGCGGTCGCGCAAGCCATTCGCGATACTGGTGCTCTTGAGCATGCGCAGCAGTGTGCGGTGGCAGAGGCTGATATGGCCTGCAAGGCGCTTGAGGCGTTTCCGGCTTCAGTTGCGCGTGAGGCCTTGCTAAATTTTTGCGCTTTTGCGGTTGGACGGGACCGGTAAACCAAGCAACAAACGGGTTGACGTACCGTGTGGATGCGACGCCTTAATGCGTATAACGTGCCACATAAAAAACCGCAGCAAACAGACTAGGCAACAAAGTGACCAACAAGCCCGACATCCACTTGACGATTAGCCAGGTTTGGTTGGTTAGCTCTTTATGCAGCGTTGTCTCGACTTTTTGAATGGCCCTATTCATGCGCCCTTCAAGATGCGCAAGATCTTCGCGTGTGGCCAAGGTGGGGATGATTGCTTCTAAGCGAGTGAGTCTAGTTTCCATTTTGTAATTGTAAGCAATGCCCAGCACGTTCATCAAGACGTACACGGATAAAAACCTGTAACCAAAAATTAACAAATCAACGTGCAATCAGATTCAACGCCCAATGAAGGCCATCGAACTACTTGGTCACGAGATCGTACAGCGTGTCTTGGCCGTCGTTTTTCTCTCCGACAACTTTTAACAGACGCACTAAAAGGTTGTAGACGTCGATGTTTCTGACGGTGTCGAGTTGGGTTCTTTTTATCTGTGGTCCTTGAATAATAAACAGTCCCTGCATCGCGGGGTCGCTTGGGTCATGCCCGTGTTGCCCCGGAATCACTCTTTGACCTGCGCGCGCAATGGTGCTCCAGCCGGCTTTCGCAAGACAGACCACCTGCGGCACCCTTCGATGTGTTCCAAAATGATATTTTGCAGGAATGTCCTCTTTAGCCCAGCAATCCATATTGGGATTCTGTTTCAAGCGACTCAATAAAATAGGCTTGTCCGTGACGCTTGCGTCAAAACCTGCCAAGGGCCCAGCCCACTGAACTCTTACGCTGTCGAGTTCTTTAGCGTACGCAGATAAATCAACCGCGCGGTCGGGCATGATATGCGCCATACCGTGATCCGAGGTGACGATGAGCGTCGTTTTGTCCGCCAAACCAAGGGCACGAAGCCCCTCTAAGAGTTCACCGATCGCTTGATCGGCGCTGGTAATGGATGCGTTCACTTCTGGGCTATCAGGCCCAAATTCATGCCCCTTCGAGTCGACTTCAGAAAAATACAAGGTCGCGAAATCGGCTCGATCTTGGTCGTCGCGGTTTAACCAGCGCAACAGTTGTTTCGTTCGCTCAGACGAACTCAGGGCGTGTTCATATTTCAACCAGTCGTTGGGCTGTATGCCTTGGATCGGCGCTTCTGAGCCCACCCAAAAGAGCGTTGACGAACGTTTTCCTTGCTTGTTGAGTGTGACCCAAAGTGGCGTGCCTTCTTGCCACCACAGCGGATTTTCAATTGCATGTCGATCTGACAGTCTGAACACTTGGTCAGTTTTAGCGGGATCGTACATGGTGTTGTTCACAATGCCATTGTTATCTGGGTAGCGCCCAGTGATCAACGCAAAATGATTTGGAAAAGTAATGGTCGGAAACACCGGCTCAAATTTTTTAGCGAGCGTGCCTTGTTGGGCCAGCGCTGAAAGGTTTGGAGTGATACCGCGCTCAAGGTAGTCATTTCTGAAACCGTCGATGCTGACCAAGAGGACTAAGTTTTTATTCGGACGGGTAAGTGGGCGGTCTGGCGGTATGGCCGTTTGTGCCCCCGCCTGCTGTAGCAGCACTGCAAGTAGTAGCGAGGTAATTTGAAGAAACAGTTTCATGGTTGGCCTCGTGCAAACAGCAATATTCAGAGGTTAAAACCGTAGCACGCGTTTGTGACGTCTGGCGTCACATTAATCCACTGTATCGATTTGTTTATCATCCATCAGACGCTTGCTTGGTCGCACCACCTCTGAAGCCAAGCCAACGCGCTCTAGCAACTGAATCACTGAAAAGGTGAGATCGATCTCAAACCAACGGTGTCCGTGTCGCGCTGACCGAGCGTCTGCATGATGGTTGTTGTGCCAACCTTCGCCCAGCGTCACCAACGCAACAAACCAATTATTGCGACTGTCATCTGGGGTGTTGTAGTTACGGTAGCCATAAAGATGCGCCAGAGAATTAACCGACCACGTGACATGCCAGACCACAACCGTGCGCACAAATACGCCCCAAATGAGCAGGCCGGCACCAAACTGAATGGCATGCCCCAGCGACCCGCCCAACAGCAGTTCGATCACCACGCCGGCTAAAAAGAATAACAGCCAAGAGCCAACAATAATCATCGGATAGCGCGCTGTAGTCTCGAGTTTTTTGTAAAACGGATCGCGCAAAATATCTTTCGCAAAACGGGTGTAAATCGCGTAGCGATCGACTTGTTCGTTTTGAATAAATATCCAGCCCATATGCCCCCAGAACGGTCCGGCCAAAGGCGTATGCGGATCCTCCGACTCATCAGATTTGACGTGATGCCAACGGTGTATGCCGACCCACCTTGCGGGCGTGTCTTGCGCGCAACAGACTGCCAGCACGGCAAAAGTATGTTCGAGCCACTTAGGGCAAACCAAACCTTTATGTGTCAACAGGCGGTGATAGCAAAGGTTAATGCCTAAGTAGCCAAAGACAAATACACCAACAAGCATCACCCACACGCTGGCCCAACTAAAAAACCACGGCAAGCATGCAAGCAGCGCTACCAAGTGGAAGCTACCAATTGTTAGCACGGCGACCCAGTCGATTTTTCGAAGAGCAGTCCCGTCTGGAAGTGGCAAGCGCTCTATTGTTTTTTGCATAGTATGTTGGCGCCAAACTACGTACTTGTTCGCAGCAGTATTGCTGAAAAATCGATCAATTTTACCCTGCGGCAAATTACGAAATCCGCAATTCCTGCAAACCTGCGAAATGGCCATGTATCCACGTCTGCGATCGGATTAAATTGATTGGCTGCTTGCGGTCACTGGCCTACCCAAACTAAACGGTTCGTCGCAGGCCGCAAAGCGGGTTTAGGGGCTCCTTTTTTGCGATAGGCGCTGCCCCATCGGTATCGAGGGATTCACCGTTTGTGCTCTGCATTGGGATGTACACTGCATTTTTCAATTTGCAGTCTGATCGATAGGAACCCAAATGTTCAAACTTGCCGCCTCTTTGTCGCGACTTGGTACCGAATCTGCCTTTGAAATTTTGGCGCGCGCACAAGCGCTTGCTGCGCAGGGTAAAGACATTATTAACCTGGGCATTGGTCAGCCAGATTTTAAGACCCCAAAGCATATTGTTGAAGCGGGCATTCAGGCCTTGCGCGACGGCCATCATGGTTATACGCCGGCCAACGGTTTGCCTCAGGTGCGCGAGGCAGTCGCGGCTGATTTGCAACGACGACATGGTGCCAAGGTTGATCCAGACTGTGTGGTGATTGTGCCTGGCGGCAAACCAACGATGTTTTTTGCCATTTTGATGTTTGGCGAGCCGGGTGCTGAGATTATGTACCCTAATCCAGGCTTTCCGATTTATGAGTCATTGATTAAATACAGTGGCGCAACGCCGGTGCCAATCGCTTTAAGCGAAGACAAAGATTTTGCGTTTGATGCCGACACGGTGCTGTCGCAGATCACACCCGCCACGCGTCTGATTATCATCAATAGCCCTGCCAACCCAACGGGCGGGGTCACGCCTAAAGCCGAGATTGACAAGTTGGTGGCTGGTTTGGCTAAACACCCTGACGTGGCAATACTCTCTGATGAAATTTATAGCCAGATGTTGTATGGCGGGCGCGAGCACGTGTCGTTGCTCAATTATCCTGAGATCCGTGATCGTCTGATTGTGCTCGACGGCTGGAGTAAGACCTACGCTATGACCGGTTGGCGCTTAGGCTATGCGGTGTGGCCCGAAAGTTTAGTGGCCGATGTCACGCGCTTGTGCATCAACGATCATTCGTGTGTGAACGCCTCAGCGCAGTTTGCCGGCCTAGCTGCCTTAACCGGCCCGCAAGATGCCGTCGCTGAAATGATGGTCGCCTTTAACCAGCGGCGCAGTTTGATCGTTGAGGCCTTAAACAGCCTGCCAGGCGTACGGTGTTCTGATGCGGCGGGCGCGTTTTATGCGTTTCCGCATGTTGGCGGTACCGGTTTGACCTCGCGTCAAGCACAAGATTTGTTCTTGAACGAAGCGGGCGTGGCAACAATCTCAGGTACCAGCTTTGGCGCCTGGGGCGAGGGCTACGTACGGTTTTCGTATGCAAACAGCGCCGAGAACATCGAGCGGGCAATCGAGCGCATTCGCAAGGTACTGTAAAACAGCGAGACCCAAGCGCAACTGATCTTTGGCTTCAGGCGGTCGGTGCCTCACGTCCTGAGTGTCTCGATCGGGGTTTTTGTCATGCTGTTGGCGTCGATGTTGCCGGTACTATGGCTTTAGATCAATTCTTTCCCAAAAAGAGGCCTGACTTGAAACACATATTAGCCCGAGGATTGAACTTTGCTTACCTCGAGCAAGGCGAGGGCCCACTGGTATTTCTGTTGCATGGGTTTCCTGACAATGCCCAGACTTGGAGCCATCAGATACCCGCGTTGGTTGCGCAAGGCTACCGGGTCGTTGCGCCTTATTTGCGCGGCTATCCACCCACCGATGTGGGCACGGGTGGCTATTATGACAAAGCCACCTTAGTGGCAGACGTAGCGGCTTTGATTCAAGCCTTGGGCGAAGGCAAGCCCTGCCATTTGGTTGGACAGGACTGGGGCGCGATCATCGGTTACGGAGTCTTGGCGGCCTACCCAGAATTAATCGCGCGCGCCGTGTTGATGGCGGTCCCTCACCCAGGCCAGGTCTCAAAGAGCCTGACAGACGCCAAACATATTCAGCGATCGTTTCATTGGTGGTTTTTTCAGCTACCAGATTTGCCAGAAAAGGCCTTAGCCGAAAACAACATGGCCTTTATTGATTACCTTTGGAACTACTGGACAACAGAAGGCTATCAGGATGACGCACACCTGCAGTCGGTCAAAGAGACCCTCGCACAACCCGGCGTCTTGGCTGCGACCTTAGGTTATTACAGGGCGATGTTTGATGTGGCCAAGGCCGACCCTGCCTTGGCCGATTTGCGCGTGTTGATGGCGCGTCAGATTAAAGTGCCAACGCTTGCGTTATGCGGCGCAGACGACTTGCGCGCCGAGCTCATGCAAGCGCAAGCGCAATATTTCGAAAACGAATACGACTTTAAGTTGATCGCGCGCGCGGGGCACTTTTTGCATCGCGAACAGCCACAAGCCGTGACTCAACAGTTACTTGACTGGTTTAAAAAATGACGACAAAGACGCCGTCCTCGCTTTGGATGGCGAATATTCTTGGCGTTGGGCAAGTTTGCTCTTGGGGGTCGTTGTATTACAGTTTCCCGTTGCTCGCACAGGCAATGGGTGCTGAACTTCACTGGTCTAAATCCGAGATCTTTTTTGGCGCAACGATCAGCATGCTGGTCACAGCAGTGTTTACGTATCCCGTTGGGTTAGCGATTGACCGAGGCTACGGTCGTTGGATGATGTCTGGCGCTTCACTGTTCGCGGCCTTGATGTTGTGGTGGTGGTCAAGCGTCAGTTACTTATTGAGTTTTTATTTGCTAAGTGCCGTCATCGGTGCTTTGCAGGCCGGTTGCTTGT
>CAMBZR010000119.1 GCA_945872285.1 Bordetella parapertussis
CGCAAATGACTCAAACAAATATCCATTCGTCTCGTGCCGCTGTTCGACCGCTTGCTCAAAACGCCTTGGCGCTGGATCATCTAGTGATTAACACGCATTTTGAGATGAATGCGGCACATACGATCTTTGAACAACTCGGCTTTACTTTGACGCCGCGCGGGCGCCATAGCCTGGGTTCAATCAATCACCTGATGGTGTTTGAGAACGATTACCTAGAACTGCTCGGTCTGCCAAGCGACGGTGGTCCGTTACGTGAAGAGGTCATTTCAAGCCCTGTTGGGATTGACGGACTCGTATTTAAGACCACTGACGCTGCCCACACACACCAGTCTTTACAGACTGCGGGTTTTGCCGTGCAGCCTGTGCAGGCATTTTCGCGGCCTGTTGAGCTTGCTGGCGTGGTGTCTGACGCTCGCTTCGAAACGGTACGTTTTGAGCCTGGCCAGTTTAGCGCCGGTCGTTTGTATTACTGCCAACATTTCACCCCTGAATTAGTTTGGCGCAAAGAGTGGCGAGCCCACTCTAATGGCGTGAATAAACTGGCGGGCTTACTCATTGTGTGTGAATCGCCACAACAAGAAGCAAAACAATATGTCGCCGCCGCCGGCGGTCTTGCAGCGCTTGGTGCAAACGGCGAGTATCGTGTACGTGGCGCACAGTACACCTTGGTCTTTGTGACTGCAGCGCAGTATGCAGAATGCTTTGGTGGTTTGACCTGCGTAGGGGGTAAGCGCTCAAGTTTTTTTGGTGCGATCGCACTTCAGACGGCATCGTTGGCGCCGCTGCGTCAGGCACTAGAGCGGCTGCAAAAAAATGGTTTGCACACGATCACCTGGCGCGAGCAACGCGGACGACTCGCGGTGCAAATTCCTGGCTTTAATACCTTGCTTGAGTTCGTTGACGCCGACATCGCATAAGTTTTTACCTTATCGCCTGAGCGCGTTCTAAATTTCGGGTTTCAAGTTTCGCGTTTCAAATTTCAACGCTTTCTATCTTTTTTGAGGATCTTTTTCATGTTCAAAATTTGGGGTCGTATCACTTCGATCAATGTCCGCAAAGCGGTATACGCAGCGCAAGAGCTTGGCCTTGACTTTGAACGCATCGATGCGGGCGGTGTCTTTGGCATTGTCAAAACGCCAGAATATATTGCGTTGAATCCAAACTCGGTTGTCCCCACGCTAGTGGAGGGCGACTTTGTACTGTGGGAGTCAAATGTCATCGTACGTTATTTGTGCGCCAAACATTCATTGGGCAAACTCTACCCAACTGACCTGCAAGAGCGTTTCAACGCCGAGCGCTGGATGGACTGGCAACAAACTACCTTTAGCCCCTCAGGGCGCGACGCGTTCTGGCAACTGATCCGTGTGCCTGAGGCCGAACGTGATATGAAAAAAGTCGAAGCCTCGATTGCGTCAACCGAGGTTCTGCTTGATCGTCTTGAAAATCATCTCAGTCACAATGTCTTTGTCGCAGGTTCCAACATGACGATGGCTGATATCCCTCTTACCTGTGAAGTACACCGCTGGTATGGCTTGCCGATCCCGCATAAACCACGCCCGGCCGTCGAGGCCTGGTACGCAAAAATGCTGGCTCGCCCCGCTGCTAAAAATGTACTGACCTTGCCTTTGTCCTAGCCTCAGCGCTGCGCAATCGGGCCACGACGCTAAGCGTACACGTAGTGATCCCTTTGCTTAACCATGCGTTACCGCAGGCACTTACTTCAGCGAGCCTTGCGTCAAGCGCTTAGGAGTCAAACTGGCAAAGTCTTGTGCATAGCCGCCAAGCTTCTTTTTTAGGTAAATTTTTTGCTCTGGTGTCAAGCTATTCAAAACATCTGCCGTTGCTTGGGCCCAATCTTGTCTGAGTGGCGATTGTTGAGCGGCGAGTGCCGGTTCGCGATAGCTCTTCAGGCTAGCTAAATACTCGCGCAAGGCGACTTCAGCCTGTAGGGGGTCTTTACCTCGATACTGCTCTAACAGGTCTAGCAAGGCTTTTTGCCTCAGCGTACGCTCGTCGCCCCAGCCTGCAAATATTTTTGACCGTCTGTCAGACAACGCAGTGATCAGCTTTTCTTGGCTCTTGGTGAGCACACCCAGCCAGTCTTCATAGCGTTTAAGCGCGCGTTTGTGGTGATTTTTGCGGGTCGCTTCGCTATTAGGATTCTTGAGGAATTCATTAAAATAATCTTTGTTCTCGCTTTCGAACTCGGCCTTGAGCCGTAACTGTTGCTTCGGAGTCAAAGTGACGAGCAGGCCGGCGAGTTGTGAAGCAGCGCGCTGCCCCAACACTTCAAGTGCGAACTCAACCTGTTGTTGAATCGCTAGCACTTCGGTGACGGTAAAAGGTGTCGCCACCTCGACTCTTGCCTGCCAGGTTTCTAAGGTTCGCGTGTAGTCCGGTAAGGCGGTCTCGGCATGCCACGCAATGAAGGTCTCAAGCTCTTGATCAAGCGTCACCTTTTGCGCGCCATCCAGACTGAAATAACCATTCAGTCGATACGCCAGATAGTTAGGGGCATAGTTGTAAGCGATCTGCAACGAACTGCAGCCAGACAACACAAGCACAACGCAGAGCGCTTGAACAGCTTTGAGCAGACGTACTTCAAAAAAAAATCGTTTTAACTTCAACAAACCTTGCATAGGTAAACGCCGGATCAAAAACTAGCGAAAAATCGAATAAGTGCCTTTAACTACAAGAAGAAACACGCTCACCACTATTCTCAATTTTGGCACACTCTCATAACCAAACAAAATAACCCCACATGCTTGGTACACTCTTTTCACCAAACAAAGCCCTCTCCCACACGTTCTGCACAACAACGATGCATGAGTCTGACTCAGACCTCTAGAAAATTATCTCTTGAAAGTCACCTGCTCTTGCGCTTAAATGCAGCAAATGCAGGCCTCCAAACAGAGCTTTGCACTAAATAGCGCCTCTTTGCGTGCCTTGCATAGAAGCCCTTTCAACGATCCAACCAAGTGGATGGCTACCCCATGAAACGCACATTTGTCTCAACGCTTCAGATCACGACCATTGTTTTAGCGTCGGCCGCTGGCCTGCTTAGTTCGCAGGCACAGGCGCAAACCGGGTGGTCAATATTGGATCGGCGCCAACAGATTAGACTAGCCTTTGACGCTGGCTGACAATTAAGAAATCTCAGTCAATCGTCGTGTCAGCAGAGCCAAACAATCGGTGGGCTGTGATCCCAATTGAATGGCAGTGATCAATCAATTTTTTTGCATTAACTGCCGGAACCGTATCCTCTGCAGGATCAATGCTAGTCACAAACTGTAGCCAGGGTTCTGCCCCCATGGCGTAGACATACACGTTTTTACAGCCTAAGCTTTCAATGACCTTCAGGCCTCTTTCAAAATCCGAGCCATTCAAACGTCTGGACTGATCCTTTTTTCGATCAACGGCTAACGGCATATAAGCACCGTATACCCAACTAAACGGAGCCCCTAAGCACTCCATTCCTAAAAATAGTGTCGTGACCTCACCATATATCTCATTAATCAAGTCGTACATTTTCGGTTCAAGGTTATTGCTGTCAGCGGCAAATAACATGGTGTCTTCACCTGCCTTCATCAACCAAGCTACCTTACTTTTTATGTCTAAATCTCCGTGCTCACCAATAAAAGGCAAGGCAATCAGTGTTAGATCATGATGTGCCAGCTGCTCAAAAACCTCGAGCGCAATAACTTTCTTGAAACCAATCGACTCAAGCATCAATTTCAAAGAAGGATCAACCAACGATCCACCGCTAGCAGGAACAACAACCGTATCAACCTTATGTCTGATCGCCAGCAACGTCTCGATCAATACATGATCCGCATGATTATGAGTCAACACGACAAAGTCGATACGCTCTGGTAAATCTGCCAAGGTGAATCGTGGCAAGGCATCATCGCCCTCGTAAGCGATGAGAGGATCCACTAATACATTCGCACCGCTAGGTGATTCGACTAGTACGCAAGCATGGCCAAAATAGCGCCAACGCGTTTTGCCCAGAGGGGTCTTGACAGAGGGTCGAGCGTCGACTTCAGCTTCGGTCAACAAACTACGTAATAACTCTAGCTCTGCATCCGTCACAGACAAGGCATTTGCAATTGCTTCAAATGGTTGCGGATGAGTTCTGAGTTGCGCTAAAAAATCGTAAAGGTTCGACTCAAAAGGTTTGTTGATCTCTAGTGCGCCAGTCGTTTTTAAGCGTGGGGTACTAAACGCAAAAGGTCTATCGTTGCCCTTTACCCGATACATCATTGCGCTTTGCATATCTGGTCGTTGATATTTTTTTTTATAAAGCAAAGGCTCAATGACCCTTATATCTGGTGCACCCGACAAGGTGTATACCAACTCAACGTACCCCTTAACACTTTCAGGAAGTTGCGAATAATACTGCTCAATGCTGAACCCATCAGCGCTCTTCATCAGAAGGCGCAAGGATTGACGCAACCCTTCACCAAACTGAATCATTTGTACTTGCTGCTTAGTCGACTCTAGAAGCGCTTTCACCTCGTCCACGCGCGCAGGAGGCAGGTCAACAAAAGGACCGCCTCTGAGCGCAGAATTTTTACAAGCCGCTTCATGGATATCTGGCGAGGAGACGAAGGACTCCATCAGCGGCAAATAACGATAGGCAAGGCTTAGGCATGCAGTCGCTGGCGAAATCATGTGCGACCACGCATACCAGCGAGAAATTAATGGCTCAATCACAACGTCCGATTTGAGCAAATACTGAGTCGCAGACATTATGTGTACCTTGGCAAGCAAAAAATCAATGCTTAACGACGGAATCCATCGCGCGCCGCAAACTCGCTGGCCTCATATCTTTCCACTGCTCATCGATATAGGCAGAAACTTCTTGCTTGGAACCCGTAAACCCAAGGTCTTTCCAACCTAGGGGGATTTCCTTTTTTGCAGGCCAAATCGAATATTGCTCTTCGTCGTTGATCAGAACAGTAAATAGATCACCATCTATGGTGTAAGCATCAACGCGCTTATTGACATTAGTATCAGACATTCAAATTTTCCTAAATTTTAAGATTTTTGAGTGATTTTGTGAGTAATTCAATCAGCTTTTGTCGTTCCCTATTCAGCCTCTAGATTATATTACGGATTCTAGTAATTCTTTGAAGAAAACCGTCTGCCTTAACGATACGTGGGGGTCCACGTCTGCAGCGCACCAGCCCCTGAATTGACTCATTCAAATTCAACATCATTTCTTTTGATTTTTAGAGTTTTTCAATGACGACTCATAGTTACACCACTATCCAGCAATGGGATATTTATAGTCAAGAAAATCATAAAACATGGGAAATCTTGTTTAGCGCTTGTCATGAAAGCGCCTCACTGTATATGTGTAGTGAGTTTCTACAAGGTCTAGCAAAATTAGATCTAAATCATAAAAGAATTCCAAACTTAAAAGACCTTTCTGACCATCTGCGATCGATTTCCGGATGGGAAATCGTGACCGTTGCAGGCTTAGTGCCGGATGATATTTATTTCGGTTTTATTGCTCAGAAAAAATTTCCGGTCAATATCAATATAAGAGATATTGAGCACTTAGATTTTATTGACTATCCCGATCTATTTCATGATGATTTTGGCCATATACCTCTGCTAATTTCGCCCAACATTGCATCATTTATCCAATACTGCGGAATTTGTATCACCGGCGCGATTCGTGACAACTCACTCACAAAGCTCGATGAATCAAAACGCCTCTACTGGTACACGATGGAGGTTGGCTTCGTCCGAGAGAGTGAAACAGTAAAAATCCTCGGTTCTGCGATCGCCTCGTCAAAAAAAG
>CAMBZR010000120.1 GCA_945872285.1 Bordetella parapertussis
AAGTGTATAGGCTGGTGTTAGCGTTGAAGCTATAAGGCCTTCACGGCCTCGTAAATTTTGCCAAATACGGCATCGGAATGCGCTGAATTGAGCCACCGAATAATCACCACCATGCCTAACTCAGGCTCAACCCAGGTAAACGAGCTACCGGCCCCCACTGCAAAATAGCTTGACTCAGGCAAACTCGGAAACACTTTACGCTGAGTATTGAGCCAAACTAAGTAGCCATAAAACGGCGCAATCGCGCACGGCGTGCGCATACGCTTGATCCACTCAGCCGACAACACGCGTTTGCCTTTCGCCATGCCGCTATCCAGCAACAGTTGGCCAACTAAGGCCTGGTCTTCGCTGCTAATTGACATCCCGCCGCCCCAATGGGTGCCGCCAGGTACCGACTGCACACGCTTGCCAGCGACTTCAACCCAGGCGTCGTCGTAGCCTACCCAGCTCCAGGTGTCTGAAGCGCCTACCGGTTGCATAATCGCTTCGCGAAACACTTCGGGTAGAGGACGTTGAAACAAATGCAGCAGCGCAAGCGACAATTGATTGATGCGCACATCGTTGTACTCCCAGTACGTGCCGGCTGGCTGCAGCGGGCGGGCATCGCCCTTTTTACCGTCTGGGGCTGCGGCGAAGGTCACGGCACGGTAGCGGTCGACCTGATCGGGCAAGCCAAACAACGTGCCCTCCCATTCGCCGGTTTGCTGCAACATGTGCTCCCAAGTAATGAGGGCGTTATTGCCTGCGTCAAAGCCGATGCCCTTTAAGGTATTGCCAACTGGCGCGTTGACGTCTTTTATCAGGCCACGATCAAACGCCACACCCGCCAACAAGGCTAAATACGTTTTGGCGACACTAAACGTCAGATCCGTCCGCTTAGGCTCGCCCCACGAGACCAAGGTTTCGCCTTTAAGCAAGATCGTGCCAGACTCAGGGCCGCGATCGTGCACGGGGCCGCGCAAGCAGTTGTAAGGCACCGGATCAGGGTGGTGCACGCCCCAGTTTGGCGAGGTGCAGTCACGACTCCAGGGGCTTTCGTGTTCAATGGCAAACTGGATTGCCTGGTCGAGTGTCGGGTTCTGCATAAACGCACCTTTATTAGGGTAAAAAATCAGCTAAGTAGGGGTTCGCACCAAGTGCATTCGTGTGCGTCGCGATGCCAGCTAGTGTTATAACAAACTTCGTCTTGTTATATGTTCTTTGAATACTTACGATCACTTGAAAGTATGACGAGCACCCAAAGGAAAAAAATGACAGCTTCAGCCCAATCCCGCGACTTGCCCCTCCACCGCGCCACTGCGCGCCGTCGGTTAGGCCCACTCACCTGGGCAGCTTGTGCGCTTAGCGCTTTGTTGTGCCTGAGCAGCCCAAGCTTTGCGAACAAGGCGAACGACACACTAGGGATGGCTTACGACCAAGCACCTGAAAATATTGATCCGTACTTTAATAACGTCAGAATTGGCGTGATCATTGCCGCCAATGTCTGGGATACCTTGGTCTACCGCGATCCGGTCACCAATGAGTACAAAGGGCAGCTCGCCAAAAGCTGGAAGCAAATCGATCCGCGCACGTTTGAATTTGACTTACGCGAGGGGATCAAGTTTCACAATGGTGAAGACTTTGATGCAGACTCAGTTGTGTTTACCCTAAATTACGTTTCAGATCCTGCAAACAAAGCCACGACACAAGCCAATGTGCGCTGGATCGAAAAGGTTGAAAAAATTAATCAATTTAAAGTTCGAATCATCAGCAAAGAGCCGTTTCCGGCAGCGATCGATTATCTCGCAACGACTTTAGCCATTCATCCAGCCAAATATTACAAAGAGGTGGGCCCGACAGGTATGAATGCCAAACCGGTTGGCTCAGGCCCCTACAAGATTATTGAATATGTACCCGGTAAATCGGTCACGCTCGAGCGCAACGCCAATTACTTTAAAGACTCGCCCAAGTCAGCAGGCAAAATCGGCAAAGTGAAAATTCGCTTTATCCCAGATCGTCAAACGCAAATGGCTGAGGTGATGTCGGGCGGCGAGGATCTGATCATGCATGTGCCCAAAGATCAGGCCGAAAAGCTCAAAAATCTGCCGCACCTACAGGTGCTCAGCGGTAACACCATGCGAATTGTATTTTTACAAATGAACACCCGTGATGGCTCGCCGGCACCTGAATTGAAAGATATTCGTGTCCGTAAAGCCATTTCCCACGCCATCGACCGCGAAGCCATCTTGAAAAACATAGTAGGGGGTGGCGAACTCCTAAACACGATCTGCACACCTTCGCAAGTGGGCTGTAGCAGCGATGGCGCAACCGTGTATAAGTATGATCCGGCCTTAGCAAAAAAAATGTTAGCTGAAGCAGGCTTTGCAAATGGACTAACTTTGGATTTGATGGCATACCGCGAACGTCAACAGACCGAGGCCATGATTAACTATCTGCAAGCGGTTGGTATCAAGGCAAAGCTCAGCTTCATGCAATATGCGGCCATGCGTGACTTGGCGCGAGCAAACAAAACCGCCTTAACGCACCAAACCTGGGGCTCGAATCTAGTGAATGATTTGTCAGCTTCGACGCCCGTTTATTTTGGCGGTGGAAGCGATGACGTCAGTCGTGATCCCGAGGTCATCGCCTTGTTGAATAAAGGCGATAACACCGTTGACCCTGTTGAACGCAAAAAGACCTATAACCAGGCGCTCGTGATGATTTCTGAAAAAGCCTACGCACTGCCTTTGTGGTCTTTGCCGGTGTATTACGTTGCCAATAAGGATCTGAACTTTAAGCCTTACCATGACGAGCTCGTGCGCTTTTGGGAGATGAGTTGGAAGTAAAGAGACTTCAACAAGCCTCACTCAGTTGAAGAAAAAATACTTGTTTCTCTTTTTAAGCACTCGGGCTCAGAAATAATGTTGGCTTATCTTGTGAAGCGTCTTGGCCTGGCGGTGCTGGTGGCCCTCACCGTATCCGTCATCGCCTACCTGCTGCTGTATCTCTCGGGCGACCCGGCGCTTGCTATCGCGGGCGAAGGTGCGCGTCAGGCCGATATTGATCTGATCCGCAAAACCTACGGGTTTGATCGCCCCTTGATTGTGCAGTACGGTGATTGGTTGCTCAAACTACTCAGAGGCGACCTCGGCGTCTCGATGTACTTTAAAACAGACGTTGCACCCTTAATTTTTAGCAAACTCTCGACCACACTTTTGTTGGCCGTGTATGCACTGACCGTTGCCTTGGTCATTTCAGTACCGCTGGGCGTATTGGCGGCGATTTACAAAAATAGCTGGATCGATCGCCTCTGCCTAGCCGTCGCAGTGGTGGGACAGTCCATGCCCAATTTTTTCTTCGCGCTGATACTGATCATGCTGTTTTCAATTTCGTGGCGTCTGTTACCGGTTTCGGGCAGCGGCACCTGGCAACATTTTGTCATGCCAGCGATTACCTTGGGCTATTACGCGGCACCCGCCTTTATGCGTTTGATTCGCGCGGGCATGATCGAAGTACTCAGTGCCGACTACATTCGCACGGCACGCGCCAAAGGCTTACCGACCCACACGGTGGTCTTTAAACATGCCTTGCGCAACGCGATCGTACCGGTGGTGGCGTTAGCCGCTGTGCAGCTCGGCTTTTTACTAGGCGGCTCGATCGTGATCGAAACAATTTTTGCGCTGGATGGCTTGGGTTACTTAGCCTACCAAAGTATTACGTTTAAAGACTACCCCGTCACACAGATTATCGTGCTGTTGCTGTCTGTGATTTATATCTTGCTGACCTTGGCCTCTGATGTCGCCAACGCCTGGCTGGATCCGCGTATTCGGGTAGCTTGACGTGAAAAACAATAAAGCACTTTACGTCGGCTGCGGCTTGCTACTGATGATTTTTTGCATGGCAGTATTCGCACCGTGGCTATCGCCACACGATCCATATTTTCAGGATCTGACTTACCGCACGGTGCCACCGATCTGGTACGACCAAGGCACCTGGCTACACCCGCTTGGCACCGATCAACTCGGCCGCGATTACTTATCGCGCTTGTTTTATGGCGCGCGGATTTCGTTACTGATCGGCGCAAGCGTCGCGGTCATCTCGGGTTTGATTGGCTGCACCATGGGCATGCTGGCTGGTTATTTTGGCGGTCGCATCGACATGATCGTCTCGTTTTTTGTGACCACACGGCTATCGATGCCGGTCATCTTGGTGGCACTCGCGACCGTAGCCTTAGTGGGCAGCTCGCTGTTTGTGGTGATCATGGTTCTTGGCTTGCTGAAATGGGATCGCTTTGCAGTGGTCATGCGCAGCGCCACGCAACAAGTGCGCGCCATGGAATACGTTGCGGCTGCGCAATCTGCGGGCGCCTCAACTCTGCGTATTCTGTTAACTGAAGTCTTGCCCAATGTGCTGCCGCACCTGATCGTGATCGCCACCCTTGAAGCCGCCAGTGCGATCTTGCTCGAAGCTGCCTTATCCTTTTTAGGCTTAGGTGTGCAACCCCCCTTGCCGTCGTGGGGCTTGATGATCTCTGAAGCCAAGTCGTATATGTTCTTTTCGTTTTGGCTCATCGCCATCCCCGGCACCGCGCTTGCCGTGTTGATCTTTGCAATCAATCTGGCCGGTGATGGCTTACATCAGTGGTTTACGCCACAAGAGCGGGGTTAGACGATGACCGTCCAAATTTCGCCTAACGAACAGTCGGCTGAACACAGCACTCTGGCTGGCAGTAGCCAGCAGGCCATTGATACACCGGGCAAGGTCCTCGACATCACCGGCCTCACTGTTGACATCGCCACACCGCGCGGTACCCTGCACGTTGTGCGCGATGTGTCGCTTTACGTCAAGCGCGGCGAAACCTTGTGTATCGTGGGCGAATCCGGTTGCGGCAAATCAATGACCTCGTTAGCGATTATGGGTTTGTTGCCAAAGTCTGCCAAACGCAGCAGCGCGCGCTTTGAATTTTTAGGCGAAGAACTCAGTCAGGTCAGCAAAGGACATCTCAACGACTTGCGTGGCAATAAGATGGCCATGATTTTTCAAGAGCCGATGACTGCGCTCAACCCTGCTTACACGATTGGCGAGCAACTCACTGAGCACTACCGCCATCATCTCAACGCCACAGAGGCCGACGCACGTGCGCGCGCGGTCAACCTACTTGAGAAAGTTGGCATCGCCTCTGCCGCGCAGCGACTGGGGCAATATCCTCACCAGTTATCAGGTGGCTTACGCCAGCGCGTCATGATCGCCATGTCGTTGATGTGCAACCCTGAGCTCTTGATCGCTGACGAACCCAGTACGGCGCTCGACGTCACCATTCAGGCGCAAATCTTACGCTTGCTTGCCGATCTGCAAAAAGAGCTGGGTATCGCAATGGTCTTGATTACGCACGACTTAGGTGTCGTGGCGCGTATCGCAGACCGCGTGGCCGTCATGTATGCAGGTCAAATCGTTGAGCAAGGCTCGGCCGCTGAGATTTTTTCTGCACCCCAACATCCCTATACCCGAGGGTTGATTAGTTGCATCCCCATCCCCGGGCGCACGATCCCTGGCGGTAAACTCGGTACCATCCCAGGGGTGGTGCCCTCTCTAATGGGCGATATGACGGGCTGCGCCTTTCGAGATCGCTGCGCGTCTGCGCTTGCGGCGTGCTCAGGCAACATCCCAGTGCATCAAACGCCTCAAGGTCACCAGTGGCGCTGCGTAATTGAGCCTACCGAGGTCGCAACTGCATGAGCGCACTGATCCAAACTCACGACCTACAACGCAGCTTTAAGGTGCGTGCAGGTCTATTCAAACCCAATCAAAC
>CAMBZR010000121.1 GCA_945872285.1 Bordetella parapertussis
ACCGCAGCCTCAAAGGCAACCATCACGCCGCGCGCCGAGGCCGCAGCAAAAATTTCAGTCCCGTGTTTAGCAAGCAACGCCTTATTGGCGGTAACCACATGCTTGCCTTGCGCGATCGCCTCTAGCACCAACTCGCGCGCCAGAGTGTCGCCGCCGATCAGTTCGACCACAATATCAATCGAAGGATCTTGCACCACCTCAAAGGGGTCAACGCCCACCACTAAGTTTGGCCCCAACAGCTTGCGCGCTTTGGCCACATCGCGCACAGCCACACGCGTCACTTCAATCTTACGACCCGCACGGCGGGCGATTTCTTGTGCATTGCGCGCCAGCACCTTATAGGTGCCACCACCCACCACGCCTAACCCTAACAAACCAACTTTGATTGAATCCATTACAGCAACCCGTCCTTTCGAAACATATCTTTAATGCCGCGAACGGCCTGTCGGGTGCGTTGCTCGTTTTCGATCAGGGCAAAGCGCACATACTCATCGCCATAATCGCCAAACCCGATGCCCGGCGACACCGCGACCTTGGCCTCTTCGAGAATACGCTTAGCAAATTCAAGCGAACCTTTGGCCCGATACTGCTCGGGAATATGGGCCCAGACATACATCGACGCTTTGGGGTTTTCAACCAGCCAGCCCGCCTCGTGCAAACCTTTGACCAAGACATCACGACGGCTCTGGTATTTTTGCACGACTTCAACCACGCAATCTTGCGGGCCATCGAGTGCCGCAATCGCGGCTACCTGGATGGGGGTAAAGGTGCCGTAATCGTGATAGCTTTTGATGCGCGCGAGCGCGTTGACTAGCTCGGCGTTTCCCACCATAAAGCCCACACGCCAACCTGCCATGTTGTAGCTTTTACTCATGGTAAAGAATTCGACGGCAACCTCGCGCGCGCCAGGCACTTGCATAATCGAAGGTGCCTGGTAGCCATCAAAGCAGATGTCAGCGTAAGCTAAATCGTGCACCACGATGATGTTGTGCTCGCGGGCTAGGGCCACGACACGTTCAAAAAACGAAAGGTCAACACACTGCGCAGTCGGATTGCTTGGAAAACCCAAAATCATCATCTTGGGCTTTGGGATGGATTCGCGCACGGCGCGCTCAAGTTCTTGAAAGAAATCGGTTCCCGGCGTCATGCACACCGAACGGATATTGGCACCCGCAATCACTGCGCCATAAATATGGATGGGATAGCTTGGGTTAGGCACCAACACCGTATCGCCCGCATCGAGCGTGGCCAGCATCAAATGTGCCAGGCCTTCTTTTGAGCCGATCGTGACAATCGCTTCAGAATCTGGATCAAATTGCACCTGATAACGGCGAGCATACCAATCGGTAATGGCCTTGCGTAAGCGTGGGATCCCTTTTGACACAGAATACCCATGGGTGGTCGGGCGCGACGCAGCCTCGACTAATTTTTCGACGATATGGGGCGGGGTTGGGCCGTCGGGGTTACCCATCGACATGTCGATGATGTCTTCGCCACGATGCCGCGCGGCCATTTTGAGTTCGGCCGTAATATTAAAAACATAGGGCGGCAACCGCTCAATGCGGGGAAACCTCTTCATTCATGCATCCTTGTTGGGGCGGGGCAACGCTGCGGTAAGTGCTAAGCAATTCTGAACTCTATTAGACTTCAATTCACTTGTTTGCGCTGCAGCAAAGCCCTCTAATCTAGCGCAACCCGTCCAGTCTCGCAAATCAGCTTGAAAAGTCATAAAAATTTAACCATTTTGTCTTGAAAACTCCTCACCTTGCGCCACACAAACCGCAAGCGATTGCGCTATAGTCTAGCGAACCTGCCGGAGTATTGATTGAAGCTTCACACAGATACCAACTCGGCAATGAATACCGTGACCGGTTACGGCGACGGGTTTGTCGAAATCAACAAAGTTCGCTTTAATCACGCGATTGCCTTTGGGCCGTTAGGCGAAATCGCCCGCTGGTCGGCCCAAAGCTCCCTTGATATCTCTTCTGACCTGCTGCTTGCTGCCGCCAGGCTAAGTTTGGCGCCTCTGGATCCGATGGCCTTTCTTGATTCAGACGAGGCAGGCGCGCGCCAAGTGCTCGGTGATAAGCCCGAAGTGCTTTTGGTTGGCACGGGGACCAAGCAAATGATGCTGCCTCACCACATTACGGCGCCTCTCTTAAAAATCGGTGTCGGCGTCGAGAGTATGACCACGCAGGCAGCTGCCCGCACCTTCAACATCCTGATGGCCGAGGGTCGCCAAGTGATCGCTGCCCTGATCCCCGAGGACCCACAGCCTTGAGCCCAAACACACACGACATGCCCACAAACGCCACTGCACCTCATCCTTCAGACTTACTTGGAAAACCCGCCCCCGCCTTCACTGTAGCAAGCACGATTGGTCAAATCACCCTGCAGCAATGCCTGGGGCGTGCGGTCGTGCTGTACTTTTATCCCAAAGACAACACCCCGGGCTGCACCACCGAGACCGAAAATTTTCGTGACTTGCACGATACGTTCCTGGCGGCTAACTGCGCGATCGTCGGGGCTTCGCGCGACTCTTTAAAGTCTCACGAAAATTTCAGTAAAAAACTCGAACTGCCGTTTCCGCTGATCGCAGACCCTGACGAGATGCTGTGCGCCCTGTATGGCGTCATGAAGCTTAAAAACATGTATGGCAAACAAGTGCGTGGCATTGAGCGCAGCACCTTTTTAATTGATGCGCAGGGCAAACTTGCGCGCGTATGGCGAGGCATCAAGGTGCCGGGGCATGCGCAAGAGGTGTTGGCCGTGGCACAGGCGCTGGCGCAAACATAAAGATCACGTGCTAACTGAGTACTCATTTTTTTAACCATTTTCTGGGAACCGCCCTTCATGCCTTTGCCCAAGCTACCGACACGCCCCGCTGCGATTTTAGATCTGATGGCTGTTGAACTGCGCGTAAAAACGACTGCGCGCGAACCCGAAGAGATCCAACCAGAGCTCGAGGGCTTCAGAGGCACGCAACCGTCCGGGCAGACAACGCCTATCCATACCCTGCACCCAACAAGTTCTGCACACCTAAACGCAGTCTCACCGCCCCCTACCTCGCCAGCAATCGCCACACGCTCGCTCCTGCGCGACACACACGCTCGCGCGGGTGGCACGTCAACAAGCGTTTTGGCAAAAAAAGGCCGCGCGACGAGCACGCCAGGCGCTTCACGTGGCACGAAGCGTACAGGCAGCAAGCCCTCTGCCACGGGCGTGAGTAAGCTGTTTGTGCTGGACACCAATGTGCTGCTGCACGATCCGAGTTCGTTGTTTCGTTTTGAAGAGCACGATGTCTTTTTGCCGATGATGACGCTCGAAGAGCTTGATCACCAAAAGAAAGGTATGACCGAGGTCGCGCGTAACGCCCGGCAAGTGAGCCGTTCGTTAGACACTCTGGTTGGCGACAACACCAAACTCGATGAAGGCTTGCCTCTTGACGGCTTAGGGCACAAGGACGCAACCGGACGCCTCTATTTCCAAACCAAGGCGATGTCTGGCACTCTGCCCCCTGACTTGCCGATGGGCAAGGCCGACAATCAAATTCTGGGAGTCGTGCGCTCGCTGCAAGCGCAGTTCGCCACTCGCGAAGTGGTGCTGGTCTCCAAAGATATCAACATGCGCTTAAAAGCGCGCGCGCTGGCGATGGCGGCTGAAGACTACTTCAACGACCACGTGCTTGAAGACTCAGACTTGCTCTACACGGGCGTATTGCAATTGCCCGAGAATTTTTGGAACAAACACGGCAAGGGCGTTGAGTCGTGGCAGCAAGGTGGCATCACGTTCTATCGCCTGAGCGGTCCGTTGTGCAGCCAGTTCATGGTTAATCAGTTCGTCTTTTTTGAGGGCCCGATGCCGCTCTACGCGCAGGTGCGCGAGGTCAACGGCAAAACTGCAGTACTGGCCACTTTGCGTGACTACACTCACGGTAAAAACAATGTCTGGGGGGTCACCTCGCGTAACCGTGAGCAGAATTTTGCGATGAATCTGCTGATGAATCCAGAGTGTGACTTTGTGTCGTTGCTGGGTCAGGCCGGTACTGGAAAAACCTTGATGACGCTCGCCGCCGGGCTTGCTCAAGTGCTTGAAACCAAGCGCTATACCGAAATCATCATGACGCGCGTGACCGTGCCAGTGGGTGAGGACATTGGCTTTTTACCCGGTACCGAAGAAGAAAAAATGATGCCGTGGATGGGCGCTTTAGAGGATAATCTTGATGTGCTGAACATGGGCGAGACTGAAAACGGTGGCGCGACCTCAAGTAACAGCCATGGCAACGAGTGGGGCCGGGCTGCCACAATGGAACTCATCCGCTCAAAAATAAAAGTCAAGTCGCTGAACTTTATGCGCGGGCGCACCTTCTTAAATAAATATCTCATCATCGACGAAGCGCAAAACTTAACGCCTAAGCAAATGAAGACGCTCATCACCCGTGCAGGGCCCGGCACCAAGGTGGTGTGCCTGGGTAACATCGCGCAAATCGACACACCCTACCTGACAGAAGGCAGCTCAGGCTTAACCTTTGTGGTAGACCGCTTTAAGGGCTGGCCCCACGCCGGACACGTCACGCTGCAACGCGGCGAGCGCTCGCGCCTGGCCGATTACGCGGGCGAGGTTCTTTAGCGTTCAGCGCAAGCTGCAACGACTGAGCCCTTAACCCCATGCCTACAGCTTGCATTCGCCCACTCTCCTACGCCCCGGTCGCCTTGACGCTTGGGGACGCAGCTGGCATCGGCCCAGAAATCGTCGTCAAGCTTCACGCTGAAGGCTTGCCCGCGGCCTGTGTCGTGTATGGTGACGCAGGCGCTCTGCGGCGTGCGTGTCAAGCGCTTGCCCAACCACTTCGCATCGTTGAACTCACAGCGCTAGATGCAACCGGCGAGCGCTACCGCGAACCCGGCTGTATTTTTGTGCGCCCAACCAGCCCCGCGCTGCCCGCTGACCTCCCGCTAGGCTTAGTCGACGCGCGCGCGGGTCGGTCTGCCTATGAGGCTCTGTGCTTGGCCATTGATGATGCACTGCTAGGTCAGGTCGCAGCAATCGTCACAGCGCCCTTGAACAAAGAAGCGATGCACGCAGCTGGGCTGGACTTTGCGGGGCACACAGAAATTTTAGCGCAACGCTCGGGCGCACCGAAGGTCGCCATGATGCTGATCAACGACCACTTGCGCGTCATTCTGGCCACCATTCACATTCCCCTGTCTGAAGTTGCGCCCGCCTTGAGCGTCGAACTTGAGCTGCGTGCGATCGAACTCGCGCAACAAGCGTGTCAGGCAATGGGAATCGCAGCACCGCGGATCGGCGTCGCGGGCTTAAATCCACACGCCGGCGAACAGGGCAAGTTTGGCCGCGAAGAGCTCGAGTTCATCGCGCCGGCGATTGCGAGCGCCAGAGCGCGCGGTATTAACGTCTCAGGCCCCTGGCCTGGTGATACGCTTTTTATGCGCGCACGAAACGGCGAGTTCGACATCTGCGTTGCTCAATATCACGATCAAGGTCTAATCCCAATCAAATATCTTGGTGTGGATAAAGGGGTCAACATCACAGTGGGTCTGCCGTTTGTGCGTACCAGTGTTGATCACGGCACGGCGTTCGATATCGCGGGTAAAAACGTCGCAGATCCTTCTTCGCTCAGAGTCGCGTTCGAGACCGCACTCAGTCTGCT
>CAMBZR010000122.1 GCA_945872285.1 Bordetella parapertussis
AAATCGCGTTCGCTAGCGGGCTTGCGTGTGGGTTATGCGCTGGGTCATCCTGACCTGATTCAAGGCCTAGAGCGCGTTAAAAATAGCTTCAACTCCTATCCTCTTGATAGCCTGGCCTTGGCCGGTGCGACTGCCGCCATCGAAGACGAAGAGTATTTTGAACAAAGCCGGCAAGCAGTCATTCGTACTCGAGCCGCATTAACTGCTAGTTTGCAAGGCTTTGGCTTTGAGGTTTTGCCTTCCGCCGCCAACTTTGTTTTTGCCAGGCACCCCGCCCATACAGGCGAAAGTCTGGCCGCAGCGCTTCGTGCAAAAAATATTCTCGTGCGCCATTTTAAAAAACCTCGCATCACTGAGTTTTTGCGCATCACGGTTGGCACAGACGCACAAATTGAAATCTTGCTTAAGGCTGTGCAAGAAATCGTTCGGCCCTAAGCGAATTGGTAACGAATTGTTTCGTGCTTTGGCTTTACGCGCGTAAAGACCTAGCTATGGTCGGGAAAACCCTGTAGAGTATTGCTCTTGGATTGAGAAACCTGCATATTTTTGCAAAAGCCCAATTCGTCTCACCGCAACATACGGAGCCTGCCAATGAGCAATAAAGGACAAACCTTACAAGACCCGTTTCTGAACGCTTTGCGTAAAGAACACATCCCTGTCTCAATCTATTTGGTTAATGGGATCAAACTTCAAGGGCAAGTTGAATCTTTCGACCAGTACGTAGTTTTGCTAAGGAACACTGTGACACAAATGGTTTACAAGCACGCCATTTCAACTGTTGTGCCTGCACGCGCGGTGAATCTTCCTTCGGATGGCGCTGCCGATGTTGGTACAGACGCTGCAACTGAATAAAGTGGTCCTCGGTATTTCGGTCTTATCTAAACTCTGTTTTTTTTATAAAGTGACAAAGCATGTTTTCATGCTTTGTCGGGGTAGGCCATGCGCGCGCTGATTATTAGTGTCGATTTGGGTGCGCCCGATTATCTGGCGCATGCACAAGAATTCGCTATGCTCGCAAAGGGGGCGGGTGCGCAGGTGGTCGCAACACTGACTGCGCGCCGGCAACGGCCTGATGCCGCGTATTTTGTCGGTACAGGCAAGGTACAAGAAGGGGTCTTGCTTGCGCAAGAACTCGAGGCTGAAGTGATTTTGTTTGATCAGCCCTTATCACCGGCGCAACAACGTAACCTTGAGCGACAGTTCAATTTGCGTGTGGTTGATCGGGTGGCCTTGATTTTAGACATTTTTGCCTTGCGGGCTAAAAGTCACGAAGGCAAGTTGCAAGTTGAACTCGCTCAGCTGCAGCATTTGGCCACGCGTTTAACACGAATGTGGTCCCACCTCGAGCGTCAGCGAGGCGGGATCGGCATGCGAGGCCCCGGCGAGTCTCAGCTTGAAATGGATCGACGCATGATCGGTGGCAAGGTTCGCCTGTTGCGCGAACGTCTTGAGCGTGTACAGCGGCAGCGCACCACGCAGCGTCGCTCGCGTGTGCGGGGTGGCACGCTTTCTGTTTCGCTAGTGGGTTACACCAACACAGGTAAGTCAACGTTGTTTAATGCCCTGACCCGGGCTGGGGCATTTGCAGCAGATCAATTGTTCGCAACGCTAGACACCACGACACGGCGTGTGTGGATAGAAGGCGCAGGGCAAATTACCCTTTCGGATACTGTGGGTTTTATACGCGACTTACCGCTTACACTCATCGCTGCGTTCAGGGCAACGCTTGAAGAAGCAATTCAGGCTGATCTCTTATTGCATGTGGTCGACGCGGCTAGCCCTCAGCGCGATGAGCAAATTGCTGAAGTTGATAAAGTGTTGGTCGACATCGGTGCGGCTGAAATTCCGCGGATCATGGTCTACAACAAGATCGATCTGGCAGGGCTTGAGTCACGCGTTCAGACCGATCCTCATGGTACGATTTGCAGAGTCTTTTTAAGTGCTCAACAGCGTTTGGGCTTAGATGGTTTACGTCAGGCAATTAGTCAGTTTGCTTTAAATCTGGAAAATAATGCGACTTCTATCCAAAATATTCAATCTCAATGACCCCGGCTGGGGTCGTGGACAAGGCGGTAATGGCTCAGAGCCTCCTAAGCGGCCGCCTCAGGGCAATGGTCCGCCGGACTTGGATCAAGTCTGGCGTGACGTCAGCAACCGGCTAAGTGCGTTATTTGGGCGCGGTAATGGCGGCGGGTCGCGTCCGAACCCAACGCCTGGCATGGGTGGTCCAACACCGCGTCAGTCAAAAATTGGTTTGGGTGTGATTGCTGCCGGCGCAATAGCCTTGTGGCTGATCAGCGGTTTTTTCATCGTGCAAGAGGGGCAGGTGGCTGTCCTCACGCAGTTCGGTAAATACAAAAGCACGGCGCAGGCGGGCTTTCAGTGGCGCATGCCCGCACCGATTCAAGGCCACGAGATGGTCAATATCTCGCAGCTACGGACGTTTGAGGTTGGATTTCGTGGCAATGCGCGCAATCGTGTTTTGCCTGAAGCCTTGATGTTGACCGAAGACGAAAACATCGTCGATGTGCAGTTTGTGGTGCAGTATCGGCTGCGCGCAGATGGTGCGCCAGACTACATCTTTAAAACCAAAGATCCTGACGAATCCGTGCGCCAAACTGCCCAAGCTGCCATGCGCGAAGTGGTTGGTAAAAAACCAATGGACAAAGTCCTATACGAAGAACGCGCAGCGATCGCCGTTGATGTTCAAAAACTGATGCAGGTGATTCTTGACCGCTACAAAACTGGCGTCCAAGTGAGCAGCGTGGCGATCCAAAACGTACAGCCCCCCGAGCAAGTTCAGGCCGCCTTTGATGATGCAGTGAAGGCCGGACAAGATCTAGACCGTCAAAAAAATGAAGGTCAGGCTTACAGCAATCAGATTGTGCCAATGGCTGCGGGTCAAGCGTCGCGCATGCTTGAGCAGGCCGAGGGTTATCGGGCACGCGTGGTGGGTACGGCAACGGGTGATGCTGCGCGTTTTGGTAGCGTGCTAGCCGAATACAGTAAAGCCCCCGAGGTAATTCGCGAACGCATGTATCTTGAAACCATGCAGCAAATGTTTGCCAACGCCAGTAAGGTGCTGATTGATACTAAAGGTTCAAACAATATGTTGTATTTGCCGCTAGACAAAATCACGCAGCAATCTGCACAAGATCCCGCGCGGGCTGCAGCGGGTTCGGCGATGTCACAAGTGCCCGCGATTCCTCCGCTAACAGCCCCGTCTGGCACTACGCCCGTTCGCCCCGCAGTGTCCGGTTCATCAAATTCACTGACGCGTGATCGCGGCAGTCGCTAAGCAGAGGACAGATCATGAAAAGATTGTTTCCCCTGTTGATCGCTCTGGTCATCGCCCTGATTGCCGTGTCTTCTTCTGTGTTTGTTGTGCGCGAGCGCGATTACGCAGTGGTGTTTGCACTGGGTGAAGTTACAAAAGTGATCTCAGAGCCCGGTTTGTACTTTAAATTGCCGCCGCCGTTTCAAAACGTTGTGACGCTCGATAAAAGACTGTTAACGATTGATGCGCAAGACGCCGAACGTATTCAAACCTCAGAAAAGAAAAATCTGCTGATTGATTCGTTTGTTAAGTGGCGCATTGCCGATCCTAAGCTTTATTATGTAACCTTTGGTGGCAACGAACGTGCAGCACGCGAGCGTTTGCAAGCTCAGATTCGTGATGCGCTTAACGCTTCAGTCAATATCCGAACCGTTAAAGACGTGGTGTCGCTTGAGCGTGAAGTGATCATGAACGAAGTGCTTTCAAACGTAGTTAAGCGCGCCGAAGTCCTAGGCGTACAAATCGTTGACGTGCGTTTAAAGCGCATCGAATTTGCCCCCGAGATCTCAGAGTCGGTTTATCGTCGGATGGAATCCGAGCGTCTGCGTGTGGCTAATGAAGCTCGCTCAATTGGTGCTGCCGAAAGTGAAAAAATTCGGGCTGAAGCTGATCGTAAGCGCGAGCAGATCGTAGCCGAAGCCTATGGCCGCGCTCAAGCGATCATGGGTGAGGGCGATGCGGTTGCCGCAGGTATCTATGCCAAAGCGTACGGTGCCGATTTAAGCTTTTATAGCTTTTATAAGAGTCTTGAAGGCTATCGTGCTGCCTTTGGCAAGCAAGGAGACGTTTTGGTTGTTGACCCAACGTCTGAGTTCTTCAGATACCTTAAGTCATCGTCTGGTAAGTAGCTCTCGAGGGCTATGGGCAGACCTTGCAAGAGCCTCAAGCGGTTTGACGCCTGAGGCTCAGCGCGTGTAAGACGCAAGAGGCCGAGCTGTAACAGGGCTGCCATAATAGGTATAATACGATGTAAGCTTTAACGATTGTTCTGGCGGCTTGCTGGGCTTACGCCCCAAGCCGCTTTTCGTTTGGGCGACACTTTTTAAACTTTTAGATTTCTCCCTATGAACGGTAATTGGTTATTGCCCGAAAGCCTGGCCGATATGTTGCCGGCTGAAGCGCGCCGTATCGAAGAGCTTCGCCGCCAGTTACTCGACTTGTTTCGTACCTACGGGTTCGAACTCGTGGCTCCGCCTTTGGTTGAATATATCGAGTCACTGCTCTCGGGTACGAATAATGACTTGAATTTGCGTACCTCAAAGCTTGTGGATCAATTATCGGGTCGCACCTTGGGTGTGCGCGCAGACATGACCCCTCAGGTGACGCGTATTGATGCCCATCTGCTCAATCGCGTTGGTGTCACTCGCTTGTGCTATTGCGGCCCGGTGCTCCATGCGCGGCCGGTTGGCTTATTATCTGGCCGTGAACTTTTGCAAATCGGTGCCGAAATCTTCGGCCATCCGGGTTTTGAAGCCGATCTCGAGATTATTCGACTTGCCCTAGAAAGCACAAGACTGGCAGGTGTGCAAGCTTTGCGCCTCGATCTGTGTCACGCCGGTTTGGTGCGTAGTTTGATTGAGGCCGATGCTGCGGCGCAAGCGCGTGCCGATGAAATCATGGCGTTACTGCGCGATAAAGATTTGCCCGGGCTGGCTGATCTTGGTCAGGGGCCGGGCGCCTTATCGGCGCAAATGGTGCAAGCCTTAAGCTGGTTGCCCAAGCTCTATGGTGACCGCAATGTGCTTGAGCGGGCGCGCCAGGTCCTACCCGCCACAGCGAGTGTCGTGTCAGCGCTTGATACCCTGGCTCAGGTGTTGGGGGCGCTTGATGATGTCTCTGTGGGTGTCGATTTGGCTGACGTGGGTACCTATGGGTATCACACCGGTATCACGTTTTCTATTTACGCCGATGGCTGGCACGATGCGCTCGCGCAGGGTGGGCGCTATGACAACGTGAGCCTGGCGTTTGGGCGTGCGCGTCCGGCAACGGGTTTTAGTCTTGATCTTCGTAAGCTCTCGGGCGGTCTGTTGCCAGCGGTGCGTGCGCCGGCCGTTCGTGCGCCTGCTGGTCAAGACGCAGCACTGCGTCTTGCAATGCAAGTGTTGCGGCAGGCTGGGCACATCGTGGTGCAGGTGTTTCCGGGCGAAACTGCGACACACGATGAGTTTGTCTTTGATCGCGAACTCGTTTTGCAAAGTGGTCAATGGAAACTCCAGAAAGTAGTCTAGG
>CAMBZR010000123.1 GCA_945872285.1 Bordetella parapertussis
AATGCAGCCCCTCCTCACCACTTTTGTAATAACTCTCAGACAAGTCCAATAATTGTCGCAAACCCGCCCTAAGATCAATCTGCACAGAGGGTTCGGGCCGCATCAAGCAAGTCATGTCAAGATCACCCACCAGCGAGGCAGGAAGGTAACGGCGATTTAAACTCGCATCTTCAGCAACATCGCGACAAATATTTGTGAGCTGCATCGCGATTCCCAAATCAATCGCATGTGGCAAGGCTCGCGCACATTTAACATCAAGCACACCCGTCATCATCAAGCCTACCGTGCCTGCAACTTTATAGCAATAACGCAACAGTTCGTCGGTATCGCTCACGCGCACGGACTTCAGGTCAGACTCAACGCCATCAATCAATTCGAGTGCATAGCGTGGGTCTATCTGGCACTGCGCCATCAAAGACAGTGCATCCGCCACTAAGGGGTCGTCAGACTGCCCGGTTAGTAATTCGCGCCGATGCCGAAAAAGTGCTGCCTGAGCTTGTTCGCTTGAGCCCGCCTCATCAACCAAGTCGTCAAGATGCCGACAATACCGATAGAGTCTTGTCGCTCGCTCCCCATACACTCGTCCAAGCAAATAGCGCGCCCAATGAAACGTCCGACCTTTTGTTGCCAGAATCAAGTTTGCTTCTGGCAACAGCCGAGCGGCGTTTGTATGGTGCGCTGACATTGCTAAGAGTCGATCGTCTTTAGTGGCTGAATCAAGGCGTCTAGCACCTTCGCCGAGCAAAGCACGCCTGGCACCCCCGCACCGGGGTGCGTTCCGGCGCCAACTAAATATAAGTTTTTAATTCCCTCGGCTCGGTTATGAAACCGAAACCATGCAGACTGTCTAAAGAGTGGCGCAACCGAAAAGCCCGCGCCGTGCGTACTAAGATATTCGTCTTTGAAATCTTCGGGTGTCTTATAAAAATCTTCGACAATTGTTTCGCCAAGATTTGGCAAAATTGTCTGATCCAACGCCGCCACAATCTGATCGCGCAGCTTAGGGCCTTGCACCGACCAATCGACGTTTCCGAGCAGATTAGGCACCGGACACAACACATAAAAGCTATCGTGCCCAGGTGGCGCAAAACTTGGATCGGTTGCGGTCGGCCGATGCAAATAAAGAGAGAAGTCTTCGGCGAGAATTTTTTTATTAAAAATATCGTCAAGTAACTCTCGGTAGCGTTCACCCATCCAGATGGTGTGATGTGCGACCTCCTCGTAGGTTCGAGTCGTACCAAAGTACAGCACGAATAAGCCCATCGAATAGTGCGCAGCCTTTTGCTTAAGCTTGACAACAGTCGTCTGTGCTGCCCGCTCAATCATATGCTCATAAAGATAGGTTGGATCAGCGTCTGAAACGACAAGATCGCTGGCTAAATGCGTGCCATCGGCCAGCACCACGCCCGTGGCGCTGCCATCTTGCAGGCTTAAGGTTTTTACCGTTGTTTCTAGTTTGACTTCAATGCCTTGGCGCTGCATTAACTCGCCGAGTGCCCGAACCAAGTGTCCTGTGCCACCCATGGTAAAAAACACACCATAGGCGCGTTCAAGGTAATGGATCAAACCATAGATGCTCGTGGTGTCGAACGGGTTGCCGCCTACCAGCAAAGGTTGGATCGAAAACGCTTGCCGCAGCAAGGGATTTTTAAGAAAGCGCGACACCATCTGCCAAACGGTTTCGTGGCTACGTAATTTTAACAATCGCGGGACTTGAGCCGCCATCGTTGAAAATTCGTGAAAAGGCTGCGCAGACAACTCTGAGAATCCGACCGCAAAGATATTTTTTGAATGTGCGACTAACGCCAGATACCCCGCAACATCCGCGGGTTCAATCCTTTTAATTTCGGCAAGCGTGTCTTCGAGCGTGCCGCCATAATCGAACTGCTCGCCACCCGCAAAATAAAAGCGGTACCAAGGTTTCAGCGGTACAAAATTGACATGATCTTCAAATCGCTCGCCGAATAAGGCGAATAACTCTTCAAACAAAAACGGCGCCGTAATGACTGTAGGCCCCGCATCATGGACATAACCGTTGCGGGTGTACACCTGCGCGCGGCCACCCAGGGCCTTGGCGCGGTCAAGCAGTGTGACCTCATACCCCTTGGCGCGCAAACGTAAAGCTGCCGCCATGCCACCAAAACCGGCGCCGATTACAAGTGCTTTCGTAGGTTTCATTCAAGACGTGCCAGTAATTTTTTTGCAATCTGAATTAAGAGACTACCAGAACCCATCGGCAGGGTATCTGCCAACCCTATTGACTCAAACAGATGCTCACGCGCTAACTGTCGCGCTTGTGCTTGAGCCGTTAGAATATTGTTGGCCCCGTTCAAGACTTGCAATACGTTTAATACCTTTGCGGTCGCGCGCAGCTGATCACTTTGGTAGTCGTCAAGATCATCAATAATTTGATAACCCATAGAAAATGCCTGAGCCGCTTTGAGGGCCGTCTTGCAAGACGCCGAATGCCCGCCTGCGATCAAGGCAAGCTCCAGGGGCAAACTTAACAAGGCCCCAGACTTTGCGATCACGATCTGTTTGTAGATATTCAGATCAGGTGACGTCTTATTTTGAAATACTAGATCTGCATTTTGGCCATGTACTGCTTGGGCGGTACGCGTGTGCATCAAAGCCACCAAAGCACCAAGCACCGAGGCGTCGCGATACTGCGCTAACACCCCGTAGCTACAAGACAACAGTAAATCACCAACACATATTGCCGTGTTGTCACCGTATTTTGACCATACTGTTTGTTGACCACGGCGCTCAAGATCCCGATCCTGCAAATCGTCGTGTACCAACGATGCGTTATGCAGCAACTCGATGGCTGCCGCTAAAGTGACCGCGTCTGTGGTCTCGACGTTTAGCGTCCGGCAGGCACCGAGCGCAATCCGGGCCCGAACCTGTTGGCCTTGTGCCTTCAAGTGATAAAGCGCCGCCTGAATTGCGATAGTGCTGAGGACCAGAGGTTCGCCACCTAGCGCGCTCACCGCGCCAGTCATTTTGGCTTGCACTTGGGCAAGCGGCAAATTCAGTGCATGTATATGTTGGGTGTCTACACCCGATTTTGAAACCACAGCCACAAACGAAGGCGGGGGTTGCACGCTGGTCATCGAAAGCGACGCCGCGTTTAAGGTCTCGAGGTCAGTGCCCCGATCGTACTCTTTAGTCAAGTCAGTCATAACGGTGCGAAGGGTGAGTGTCGATAAAAACCCTCGGTTGCGCGCAGTGCGCGTAAGGAATACGAGTCGTCATTCCCTACGCACAGTGCTAGCAGCCCGAGGGCTACCCTTACTAACCTATGACTAGGCTTTCTTTTCGGTCTCGGTTACCGCAACTGACCAAATGATCAGACCGAAGGCAATTTTGTTCAACACATCAGCCAAGTTATAGATGATGTTCAATGCAGCTGCGCTGCTCTTTGGATCCGCGCCGGTCAAGTAACCGAAGAAGTAACCCAACGGATAGATCGCCCAACCAATGGTAACAATCCAGCGCATCGTATTGAAGGCTGACTGAACCGAAGGAGGTGCCGAAGAGGCATTCAACTTGCCAGCTTCACCGCCAAAGATTTCCCACAGAATGTAAGCCCAACCGACCATACCGATAATGAATGCTGGCCAGACAGACATATAGCCTGCTTCACCCAAATAACCACCAACTAACATCACCATGGTACCAATCAACAGGCGCCAGAAGATACCTGCTGGCACTTTGGTGATTGCAGATAAGATCAAATAAAATTCGATCATTAACAAGGGAACGGTAATCAGCCAATCAATGTACCGATACACCGTTGGGGTCGCACCTGTTTGAACCCAAACTTCACGCATGTAAAAGTAATGAACCGCAGCAACCATCGTGACCAAGCCCGAAACCACCAAGGAAGTTTTCCATTTGCCAGAGACACGCTGTGTTTCTAGAAAAAAGAAAGCTGTCGAGGCAATAAGAGCCATCGAGATCAACCAAAACGAAATACCAACAAAGTCATTAGATTTCAAGACGACATCGGCAGCAAACGAAGTTTGCGTCGTTAACGCAAGCAACAATGGGGCGGCTAAAAGCCCCTTAAGACTTGAAGAAATCACAGTCAGTCTCCTTGTGTGATTATATGATTCTGCGAGACCATACCCGCATCGTAGGAGGCTAATCCGCAGGCAAAAAAACTGCAAGCGTTTCAAATTGGGATTTTATAATTTTGTAAAATAGCAACAAAGTTGCAGCTAAAATTAAATAATTTTTAATGCTTTTTGAGATTTTCGCGACTGCGTGTTGCGACGGCAGCGTGCTTATCCCAATTGGCTGACTACAATCGCACTAATTAATTTTTAACCTATCTGCGCCCGAAAGCTCAATAATTTTTAGGGAAATGCGCGTTGAATCAATTTCGGCTCGCGCTCTGCTTGAACAACTCATGAAAATTCATACGTTACTGAACCCTTTTTTTCACGTGTCCTGCCTCGCTGGGCACTTATCCTCGGCGAGTTCAGCGTATTGAGCCTTGGCCTTGGTTTAGGCAGTCAAAACCCCATTTGTTAATGCCACACAGGCACAATTCTTGATGACGACTCAACTTTCTGAATTAAGCGGCCCGCTGCATATCGATTATCTTGCCACCTCGCTAGGTGGCAAGATCGCCATGACACATTGTCCCGGTCGCAATACCGTTGACGCACGAGGCCGTCAGTGGCAACGGCAACTCAGCGATGACATGGCTGCCATACAGTCTGCAAACATTAGTACTGTGGTGTCGCTCATCAGCTTATCCGAAATGCAAAAGCTCGGCGTACCTGACCTACCTACCCAAGTTGTGCAGCACCAGTTGCAATGGCTGCAGTTGGTCATTGAAGACTTCGGCACACCCGATCTGAATGCCCTTGAAAGTTGGCAGCAGATCAAAGAGAACGTCCTCGCCGCTCTAGCACGGCGCGAAACGGTGCTGCTGCATTGCGCCGCAGGACTTGGTCGCACAGGCATGATGGCAGCTTGTTTGCTAGTTGCCTGCGGTCAAACACCTGCGTCTGCGATTGAACAAGTGCGCGCCGCTCGACCGGGCACCATCGAAACTGAAGCGCAAGCAGCGTTCATTCAAGACGCGCGCCAAGGCTGAAATTTACGGAGTACTTTTTGAGCGATCAGGTGATGTGCCAACCGCACGACCAGGCACACATACACCAGCAGCATCGCCATCGCCGCGGCTGACGCGACCCTGCCCGTTTCATCAATATGGATCACAGCAATCGACGCGAGCTTGGTATCGGACGAGTATAAAAAAATCACTGCCGACAGTGTCGTCATGGCACACAAAAAGATGTACAACCAAACATCTAGGAATGCAGCCAAGCACACAGGCAGCGTCACCTGACCTTGTGCACGCACTTTCCGGGGCGCTGCTCATGAGCAGTAGCCTCGCCTTTTCGCAAGCCGTTGCCCAAGACTACCCAAGCAAGCCCGTCACCCTTGTCGTCTGCTGGCACGGGTGGCGTGTCGCACCTTACGATTGAGTTATTGCAAGCGGCGTCTAAAGGGCGACTGATTCACGTGCCTTACAAGGGCGC
>CAMBZR010000124.1 GCA_945872285.1 Bordetella parapertussis
TTGAGCTAGCGCAGTGGGCCGACACCCAGCAGTCACAGTAAAAATTAAATATACATAGACGCAGTCGCAGGAGCAAAGATGTCAGTTGTAAAGTTGTTGAACGAACTCCCCGCGCCCAGAGGTTGGGTGCGAGCAGAGCTTGAGCAAGATTCTTCTTGGATTCGCCCGCTCACCGCGCACGAAATCACTGACCTTGAAAAGAGTTTGCGTCAGGTGCTTGCGTTAGGCAAAACAGAATTTGAATTATGTGCGGCTGATTTTGCGTTGACCGAGCGCACGCGCGCGTTGCTCGCTGAAGTGATGCAGGCGACGCAAACTCGTTACGGCTTGTGTCTGGTGCGCGGGTTTCCGGTCGCGAACTGGAGCAAAGCCGACTTGCGTACTTTGTTCTGGTGCCTGGGTCTCTGTTGTGGCGTGCCAAGGCCGCAGGGCAAGCAAAGTCAGTACGTGTCTGATGTCACCAACACCGGTGGCACCTACCGTGGGGGCACAGGGCGTGGCTACAACACTAATTCGAAATTAGATTTTCATGCAGACGGCAGCGACATCGTTGGTTTGATGTGTTTGCAAACTGCTAAAAGCGGCGGCACAAGTTTACTATCGAGTTCATTGACGGCGTATACCGAATTGAAAAAGCAACGCCCCGATTTGGCGGCGGTGTTAACGCAACCGTTTTATTTCAGTCGCCAGGGCGAGCATGCCGCCGAAGAGCCCCCATATTATTTGGCGTCGATTGTGGGCGAAAAAAACGGCCGCTTTGCTTGCCGCCATATTCGCAATCACATCGTCGGCGCGCAACTCACGTTTGAAGACGTACCGCGTTTAACCGCGCAGCAAACCGAGGCGCTCGATATGTTTGACGCCTCGCTTGCGCGCCCCGACATTTGTTTTCATATGGAGCTTGAGCCGGGCGATATTCAGTTTGTGAATAACCACGTCACCCTGCATGCGCGCACCGAATATGAAGACTACCCCGAGCCCGAGCGCCGCCGCCATTTGCTGAGGTTATGGTTATCTTTACCTCAGGCACAGGCTTTGCCTGAAGCTTGGCGCCTTGCGTACAAAGATGTCGATGCTCAGGCGTTACGCGGTGGGTTTAGGGGCGTTGGTATCACGGATGACGTTCGCAGCTTTGAAAAACGCTTGTGTAGCGAGCATGAGATGGCGTTTAGGGTTTATGAGGATTATGAGGCGATGGTTAAGACTGCTTAATGCAAGCTTTTGCAAGGCTGGCGCAAGCTGGTTGTTGTTCAATGTGGTGGCGCTGAACTGATAGCGCTGAATGAGTAGAACTCAATTAGCAGCCATGAAGCAGGTAGTCATCTTCGTCACAGAACCTGAAATTTATCGTCTAGTTTGATCAAGAATCAATCATGAACATCTACGAACAAAACCTCCCCAAAACAGCAGCCAATTACGCCGCTCTAACCCCGGTTGATTTTTTGTTGCGCGCCGCAGAGGTTTACCCAGACCGTTTGGCAGTTGTACATGGCAAGATCCGCCGCACCTGGCTGCAGACCTATCAGCGTGCGCAACAACTCGCCCACGCCCTGCGTGCGTTAGGCGTGCAAAAGGGCGACACCATTACAGCGATGCTACCCAACACGCCCGAGATGCTTGAGTGTCACTTTGGGGTGCCAGTGTTGGGGGCGGTGCTAAATGCGCTGAACACTCGTTTAGATGCCGCAAGCCTGACCTACATGTTGAATCACGGCCAAGCAAAGGTTGTGATCGTTGATCGCGAATTTAGCAAGGTGATGAAAGAGGCGATCTTAAATGCCAACGTTCAGCCGATTGTGATTGATGTGGATGACAGCGAGTATGACGGTGCTGGTGAGCGCATTGGCTTGTATGAATACGAGGCGTTGCTGGCGGGTCAAACTAACGTTCAGCAAACAAGCACATCAGCTGCGACTCGTCCAGCGTCAGCCGCTACGGCATCGTCGGGTGGGGTAAGTCAGCTTCAGCAAAATGATCCAATTACGTTTCAAGGCGACGAGTGGGACGCCATCGCATTAAACTACACCTCAGGCACCACCGGCGAGCCCAAGGGCGTGGTCTATCACCACCGTGGCGCCTACATGAACGCCATCAGCAACATCCTCGAGTGGGATCTGCCCACGCACCCCGTGTACTTATGGACCTTGCCGATGTTTCATTGCAACGGCTGGTGCTTTCCGTGGGCGATTGCTGCGCGTGCCGGTGTTAACGTTTGCTTGCGTCGAGTCACGCCCGAAGGCGTGTTTGGCGCCATCCGCGATTATGGCGTGACACACTTTTGCGGCGCCCCCATCGTGCACAGCATGCTGGTCAATGCCCCCGAGGCACTCAAACAAGATGGCATGAGCAAGCTCAACGGCAGCCGTGTCAAAGGCATGGTCGCAGGCGCGGCACCCTCGGCTACGCTCATCGAAGCGATGGACGCACTCGGCATCACCCTCACCCACGTCTACGGCCTGACCGAAGTCTATGGCCCCTGCACCGTGTGCGCTCCGCAGCAAGAATGGGATGACCTGCCACCAGCCGAACGCGCCGTGTATCACGCGCGTCAAGGGGTGCGCTATCACTTGCAAGGCGGGGCCGATGTCGTCAACCCCGAAACCAACGAACCCGTGCCATGCGATGGCCAAACCATCGGCGAGATTGTCTTGCGCGGCAACATTTGCATGAAAGGCTACCTAGGCAATCCCAAAGCCACCGAAGCCGCCTTTGCCGGCGGCTGGTTTCACACCGGTGATTTGGGGGTGCGTTACCCCGATGGCTACATCAAGATCAAAGACCGCAGCAAAGACGTGATTATTTCGGGCGGTGAAAACATCTCAAGCATCGAAATCGAAGACGTCTTATACAAACACCCCGCCATCATGGCCGTCGCCGTGGTGGCCAAACCCCACCCCAAGTGGGGCGAAACCCCCTGCGCGTTTATCGAGCTCAAGCCCGGCGCACAAACCTCGGCCGAAGAGTTGATCAAACACTGCAAACAATATTTGGCTGGTTTCAAAGTACCAGGCGCGATTGAGTTTGGTGAACTACCCAAAACCTCAACCGGCAAAATCCAAAAATTCGAACTCAGAGCAAGGTCAGGGGCCGTTAGCGCGATTGATGTTTAGCGGGATGAGCTGGCTTCGGTAGTAACACTCTGTTACTCTTTTATGGTGTCGTTTTTTTCGATTTTTTATTAAAATGAAACCTAAATCGAAACCCCCTAAGAAAATGAAGCTAGCATTAAAAGAACCATCAGTGGCCGTTCGGCCTCGTGTTGATCCGCTCGCCGCTGTTGCGCTGGGATTGGTTTCAAAAATCCCATCCCTTGGCTTGCGACGCATGCCGCAGGTGCTTGATGCACTCCATGAAGTCCTCGAGGGCTCAGATGCGATCGCCCGCGCAACGCGTACGCGGCTGCAAATGCATCTGATCAAAATATCGGATAAGTTGATCACCGAGCCCGGTCATAAAAGTGACGATGCTGATTTGTTAACGACCGAGCAGGCAGCCCAGTTAATGGGTCACAGTCGCCCGTACGTTGCGATGCTGATCGATGCCAATAAGCTTAAAGGCGCTTCAGTTTCAGATGGTGGCCATCGAAGGGTGCCGCGCTCTTCCGTACTTGCCTGGATTAAAAAGGCCAATTTAAAAACCAAAGCGGTCGACACTGACTACAGAACCGCCGCTAGCAAAGCTGGTATGTATGACATTACCGAAGAACAGTTCGTTAAGATAACTACCAAAGGTAAGCGTGGTCGTTAAGCACCCTCTTTCTCCTGGCGGGCTTACCTATGCAGTGCTCGATGCCAACACGCTTTTGGCGCCTCGGTTGGCAGACTTGCTATTCGACTTGTATCTTGTCGGGTTGTATTACCCGCGTTGGACCGAGCAAATCGAGGCCGAATTTTTACGCAATTGGGCGAAAGTTACTCAAAGCGTTGCCGAGCGACCGTTACAAAGTAAGCAGCGCCAGATCAATTTAAAGTCTTCAAGCGATCGACGGGCAGTGAAGCGCTTAGCTACGTTCAGGGCCGCTGTAGGTGACGAGTGCCACGTATCTGGCTTTGATGATCCATTGCGACTACAGAAAGTGCCGCCGCAGGTCGACCGAAGCGATCGCCACGTTGCTTGTGCGGCAATTGTCTTGCAGAAAATCTGTATCGAAACTAGCAAGCTGGATCGGGTGTTTTTGGTGACAAAAAATCTGGTTGATCTTGCTCCTACCGAAATGAGTCTTTTGGGTGTTCGTGTGATCGCTCCAGGGCAGTTTGTTGATACCTTGCTTGAAAGGGATCCGAAACGGGTTGAAGCAGCACTCTCAAAAACAGCAAGTGATTTAAAAGCACCTCCCTATACGAAAGAGCAGTTGATCTCGATGTTGAAGTTACATGGAGCCACGCGAACAGCTCGACATGTCAAAAAACTAAACTAAGTTTTTTACCAGGTCAGACTGCTGTCAGCATCGTTGGTAAGTTCACCTATAACAAGCTGATCCTCACCGGCCTTGGCGATAGCTATTGAGCTTAAATGCCAGTTGTCTCGGTAGGTCGGGACTCGCTTATTTAAGGTCACCGGACGCGCATCAATAAACCTTGCGGCTTTTGTCTCAAAACCGTGCTGTTTAAGTGGATTTTTTGGGGTCACGGTCTTGGAAGGGCCACTATTTTGGCTGCGTGAAATTTCAAAAGGTTTTTTGCTCATAATATTGCCAAAGTTATTCAATTAAAGAGCTCCGGTTTATCCCGAGAGCCCTGATCCACACCTAAGGGTAAAATCCCCCTAATCACTCAAACCTAAAGGTCTGGCCCTGCATGGCCTATGTTTTAAGCGCTTTCTTGGTGTCGCTAGTCGTCTCATTATTTCTAGTGAGACACGGTCGTTTGCGCCCGCGCTTTGGGGTGGATTCTGACACGACTGGGGTGCAAAAGTATCACGCCAATCCCGTCCCGCGCGTGGGCGGTATCTCGATTTTATTGGGCATGATCCCCGTTTGTGCCATTGCCTACCAGCGTGACCCCGAGATTTTGCGCGATCTGCTGGTGTTATTTGCCTGTGCCATGCCCGTGTTTTTGGGTGGATTATGTGAAGACCTTTTCAGAAACGCCCGTGTCTTGGTCAGGCTGGCGCTCGCGATCATAAGCGGTGCCTTGGTGTATTGGTGGTTTGGGGCTGCAGTCACCCGCATTGACGTGATCGGCTTTGATTCGCTGCTAAAAATCGCCGCCGTCTCAATGGTGTTTACCTCATTCACCATCGCCGGCGCGGCTAATGCCATTAACATCATCGATGGCTATAACGGCCTAGCCGCGGTGGTGTCGGGCATGATCTTGGCCGGCTTAGGCTACGTGGCTTTTTACCTGGGCGATCGCCTAATTTTGGTTGCCGCGGTGGGGATGCTGGGCGCGATTGCTGGCTTTTTGATCTGGAACTATCCCCGCGGCCTGATCTTTTTAGGCGATGGTGGGGCGTACTTTATCGGTTTCATGATCGGCACCTTGTCGGTCGTGATGCTGGCGCGCCA
>CAMBZR010000125.1 GCA_945872285.1 Bordetella parapertussis
GCTTGACGGTTATCGCGGCAAACCTAAGGCGGATGTCGCTGCCTTGGTGAAGGCGATAGTGGCGTTTTCAAATATGGTTGCCACGCTTGGTGATTGTTTACTTGAAGCCGAAATCAATCCACTGTTTGTCTTAGCGCAAGGGCAGGGTGTCAAGGCTGCAGATGGGATTGCGGTCTTAACTCGTGCATAAGTGCAGTGCGGCAAGGCGAGTTGTTCTGGCGAACTATTTTCTTGAATTTTTTTTATGCTCTAAAAATTCATTCATGAATTTTTGAGGTTCGCCTGTGTCAAATGCTTTGCCAAATTCTTGAACGCTATCTGCAATCGCATCGGGTAACGACAATTGTTCCCAACGCCTGAGCAAGGTCTTTTGTTGCCTGAGCGCGGCCGGTGCCAACGCCGCGAAGTTCTGCGCAATCGTCATCACGCGTTGATCTAGCTCTGCCAAGGTAACAACTTCGTTGACCAGGCCCCACTGCAAGGCCTGCTCGGTACCGATGTTTTCACCGCTCAGCAATAGCCAGGCAGCATGGGCGTGACCGATCAGCTTGGGCATCAGGGTGGCATGAATGACCGAAGGAATCCCGACTTTGACCTCGGGCATACCAAGCTGGGTGCCTTGCACGGCGATGCGAACATCGCAAGCCATAGCAAGCTCTAAGCCTGCTCCCAGACACCAGCCCGGAATCCGAGCAATGACTGGCACCGGAAACAGTCTTGTTGCTTCGCACAAATCGCGTAAGTTCGAAATAAAGGTGACCGCCGTCTTGCGATTAAGCGTGGCCATTTCGTTGATATTTGCGCCCGCGACAAAGGCCTTATCGCCCGACCCTCTGAAGATCAAGACACGGATCTCTGGGGTATCTGCTATTTCGTTTAAAGCGGCAGTTAAATCGCGACTCACAGGCGTTGATAAGATGTTGACCGTACCCGCTTCGCGAATGGTGAGGGTCGCAACGCCCAACTCATCAAGGGTCGCGTGAGCGTGTTTCAAAGAGACAAGAGTTTTCATGATTGGCTCAGTGTATCTTGCATTTGAAACCGCCACGCGTTTAGAGCTGAGGATTACTCAAAAACGGCTGTCGTGACATCGGTGTTTTTGTTGTAGCGTAACGTGATCATCTTTGCCGATAATCAAAGCAAAACTGTTTAAAACAATCGAATGCTTAAACACTTCAGGAATGTATCGATGACTGAAAAAATATTTCAAAACAATCAATAATTAAGTTAAATTAAGTGTTTGATATCAGTGTCTTGCAACAGCTGGATTTGCACCTCGAGCAACGCAAGGTCGTGCCAAGTGCATTGACTTCACCGCAGTAACGGGCGTGGCTCGTAGAGCAAACGACGTTGTGGGGCAAGTGACTTAAAGGCTTAGCAATAAAACTAGAATAAAAGGACTCAACAAGAATGAAAAACACTCAAGAATCAGCAGCAAGGCAAACCAAAATCGCAATCGTGACCGGAGCAGGTGCGAGCATTGGGCGGGCAATTGCCTTCAAGCTAGTGAGTCAAGGTGTGGCGGTTGTCATCGCAGATCGCGATCTGGCGGCAGCGCTTAGTGTTCAGGCCGAGTTAGAGGCAAGCGGTGGGCAAGCCTTAGCTGTTCAGGCCGATGTGACTGTGGCTGTCGACCTAAAACACTTAGTTGACGCCACGATCAAAAAATATGGGCGTATTGATTATCTTGTGAACAACGCGGGCACTTTAGGTCCGATCAAGCCGATGTGGGAGACCACAGACGCTGAGGTGGATCGCGTCTTTGCGATCAACGTGCGCGCGATCTTTGGGTTAACGCGGTTGGTTGTCGCTCACATGATGCAACAAGGGTCGGGTTCGATCGTCTCGCTGGCCTCGGTGGCCGGGAAGGACGGCCCACAAGAACTGTCGATCTATGCGGCCTCTAAGGCGGCGGTCATCGGCATGACGAAGTCGTGGGCTAAAGAGTTTGTGCCTCACGGAGTCCGCGTCAATTGCGTGTCCCCGGCTTTAGTTGAAGCCACAGGTATGCGTAACGAAATGCCAGATTACATCAGCACCGACGCAGCAAAAAAAATCCCCATGAAACGACTTGTGCGGGTCGATGAGGTGGCCAATGTCGTGTGCTTTTTATTGTCAGACGAAGCGAGTTTTGTAACGGGTGCTTGTTACGATATTAGCGGTGGTCGTTCGAACTATTGAATCAAGGAAATGACTATGTATGACTTTCAAAACAGAGTGTTGCTGTTGACAGGCGCAAATGGTGGTATTGGGCGTGAGATTGCTAAACTGTTTTATGCTCACGGCGCCCAACTGGTCTTGACCGATCTTGATCATCAGGCGCTTAAAGGCTTTGCTGACGAACTTGATCCCCAGGGTAAACGCATTGCAACGCTGAAAATGGATGCAAGCGACCCAAAAGATTCAGATGCGGCTGTTGACTTAGCCGTTAAGCGCTTTGGCGGTATTGATTTTTTAGTTCCGGCCGCCGCGATTTATTTAAGTCGTCCCGTAAAAGAGCTGTCAGATGCCGAGTGGCACAAAGTGATTTCGATCAATCTTGATGGCGTCTTTTATATTTGCCAGCGCGCGATTAAGGCCTTGCGCGATAACAGCGCGATTTGTAATATCGCCTCGGTTGCCGGGCATCGTGGGTCTTTTGCAAACTCTCATTATTCGGCGACAAAAGGCGCGATCCTTTCGCTGACCCGCAGTTTGGCTCGAGAGCTTGGCCCGCGTACACGTGTCAACGCGGTGTCACCAGGCATTATCGAAACACCCATGACAGTCGAGTTGATTAAATTACGAGGAGCCGATTCCATCGAGCAATCGTCGCTTAAACGCGTAGGTCAGCCGCATGAAGTCGCCACCGCGATTGCCTTTTTATGTAGCAGCGGCGCGAGTTTTATTACGGGCGAAGCTTTGCAGGTGAACGGCGGCTTGCATATCAGTTAAGGGCTCGAGTCAGACAGCCCTTATGTTTGATTGTTAGCGGAGGTAAATTGCGCGGAGCCGCTGCCAGTTGTGTAGCCTTTGCTGGCGGCCCAGCCACCATCAACAGGCAGTACCACACCGTTAATAAACTTGGCTTCGGTTGAGCACAAAAAGGCGATTGCATCAGCGATGTCTGCGGGTGAACCGCCTTGCGCCCCCATCGGCACGAGCTCGTTTAGGCCCTTGATGAATTCAGGATCCTTGTAATAGCCATCCGTGAGTGGTGTACGAATTAAACCAGGCGCGACAGCATTGACTCGAATCCCATCTGCAGCAACGTCTAACGAAAGGTTTCTGGTCAACCCAATGACACCATGTTTGCTTGAATTGTAGGCTGGCCGATGTGTCAGTCCCATCGTTCCTGCAACCGACGCGATATTCACAATCGAACCTCCGCCAGTCTTACGCATCCGTAACACCGCTTCGCGCGCGCAATAGAAGGGACCGTTCAAGTTGATAGCGATGACTCGCTGCCACTCTTCAGGTTCAAGGTCATAGATTGTTTGAACTTCGCGCACACCTGCGCAATTGACCAAAATATCGATTTTTTTAAATTCTTGATCAATCGCGCTAAACGCTTTGGCGACTGAGCGATGGTCGGCGACATCAAACTGCAGCGCTAACACTTTTTGTTTAGTGAGCGAGCGAATTTTTTCGGCAGCGGTATCTGCCATTTTTTGTGAATAATCCAAGGCCACAATTGCGGCGCCGCCTCGCGCAAATTTTTCGATAATGGCTAAGCCTAAACCACCACCTGCACCTGTCACGATTGCGACTTTGTTTGTAAAGTTCATTTTTTAGTCTCCTGTTTGTTCAAGCATAACTGACTATGACAGCCTTGCGCGACCTAAAGCGTCGGCAGTTGAAATACAGTGTGCAATACGCGCGGCATCGGCAGGCGGGCTGAGATTACCGATATAAGGCGCGGCGGCGGTGAGGGTGGCCATTCGTAAGATCTCAATAGCAGTCGCTTTACCCGCGCCCAATTGAGCAAGGGTGACTGGCAGGCCCAGCGAGTGACAAAAAGCGATATGAGCCTGAACTTCAGCTTCAGCACGGTTTTCGGCAACTAATTGAACAATCGAGCCAAAGGCAACAAGCTCACCATGTAAAAAAGTACTCATGGCAGGGTGGTCTGAAAAGCCTCGCGTTAGAGCGTGCGAAAGCGATAAGCCGCCGCTTTCAAAGCCAAGGCCACTTAATAACACCGAGGCTTCAACGGCGCGCTCGACATTGTCATCAGGCGTACCATGTTGCTGGATTTGCTTTAAGGCAGGCAACCCGAATTCAATAATAGTGTCATAGCAGCGCTCGGCCAATAACCTAGCAGTTGCCAGCGAGGGCGTACCAAAGAAATTCAAGCCGCCTGCCTGATGGCATTGGGTCGCTTCAAATTTTTTACTGAGGGCATCACCTAAGCCCGCAGCAAAGAAACGCGCTGGCGCCCGAGCGATGATAGCGGTATCGACAAGTACCACGTCTGGATTGCGTATGAGACGATCAACCCGTGCCACGCGATGTTGCTCGTCGTACAGCACGATTAGTCGGCTGGTTGGTGAGTCGTTTGACGCAATCGTTGGCATAATCAGTAATCTTAGATTGTGTGCGTGGGCAATCCCTTTGGCTGCGTCGATGGTTTTACCCCCGCCATAGCCGATGACAAGGTCCGCTTGGCCAGGTTTGAATTGAGCGGCGAGCTGTTCGATGGCTTCACTGGTGCATTCACCACCAAAGCGAAGTTCCATGACCTTGAAGCCTGCACCTGCAAGTGGCGCTAATAACAATTCGCCCACGCTGGCTTTCACAATATCGTCCATCAGCACGACCGGCCGAGAGGCAGCGAGCTCGTTTAGCAGCGCAGGGAGCGTTTGCACAGCACCCGGGCCCTGTATGTAGCGCCCTGGAAATCCAATGGTTCTGATCAAGGTTTGCCTCTTTGTCTAAACGGTATTCGAGATTCTTGTCTATTTTTTCAGATGGGTAGTCAAAAACGCACGCTGATGGTACTTTCACAAGGTGACTGAAGAAACCTGACTGCTGTTAAGGTGAGCGAGAGGAGTCACGTGGAGAAGACAGGAAAGTAGTGTAAATCAAAGCTTTATCTAGAGAATACAAAAACTTAATGCCCCCTTGCCATCCCCGGCGAGCAGAGGGTTGGCGGAGAAATAGATGAAATTAACCTTTGACTATATTGTCGTGGGCGCCGGTTCAGCCGGCTGTCTGGTGACCAATCGCTTGATTCAAGCCGGGCACACAGTCTTGTTGCTTGAAGCGGGTGGTCCAGACAAAAACTTCTGGATTCATCTCCCGATTGGTTACTTCAAAACCATGATGGATCCTCGGTTTTCAAGGCACTTTGATACCGAGCCAAGCGAGGGCACCGGGGGTCGAAATGTCACCTGGCCTCGTGGCCGAGTGTTGGGTGGGTCGTCTTCGATCAACGGTTTGATTTATATTCGCGGCCAGCACGACGATTACAACGACTGGGCCAAGCTTGGCGCGACGGGCTGGAACTATGA
>CAMBZR010000126.1 GCA_945872285.1 Bordetella parapertussis
ACAAAAGATCACGGTCCAGCGCCGGTTCGGCGAACGGTTTTGATCCGACCGATGCATCACATTTGCATGAAAAAAGAGCGCATCGCCGGGTGCCATCTCAACGTACTCAAGTGGCATGTGCTGAAGCATCTGCTCAACACGCTTTGGATCGGCGCCCACCTGCTCACCTGGAATAATGCCGTGCTCAACGCGACCCACCAAATGCGAACCCCGAATCACCTGCAAGAAACCGTTTTCAGGCGTTGCCTGATCGAGCGCAACCATCACACTGGCCATGTGGGGCAATAAGCAGCCATTGTGATACCAATAACCATAATCCTGATGCCACTCCCAGGTGCCGCCTTCAAGCGGCTCTTTGGCGGTAAGTTTTGAGTGGTAATGATAGACCTCGCCCCCCAAGATCTGTTCGATCGTATCAACAACCCGATGCGATCGAGCGGCCAAACCATAGACGCTGTCACCCGGATGATTCCAGGTCGACATTTTGGTCGCCTTGCCTTGTGCGTCTTTGCGATCGTAAAGACTCTTTTGTAAGTCTGGGTCTTGCTCGATGGCAGCCGCCATTAAGGCCACCTCTTCTTGATCGAAGAGCTGACGCACAATCACATACCCATCTGCAGCGAAAGCGGCCGCTTGTTCAGCAGAGAAAACAGAAGCCATATCAGAACTCCTTGTTCAACAAAAGGGCGACGCCAAGCCTCAGCCTGGCCGACGTTCAAAGGCAGGCATATCGTCAGGGATATGATGAAACGGCTGTTTATCAATCGTAAAAATTGCAGCCGTCGGCTTGTAAACTGACGGGTCATCAAGGGTGCCGACTTTAATGATCATGGCGCCGGGGCGAAACGGCGATTGGGAAGCAATGCTGGTACCGCAGTTCGAACAAAAGTGGCGAGTCACGGCCTTGACGATGTCTGTGCGTGTAAAGGTTGCTGGCAAACCTGTCTCGAATTTAAACCCCCCTTGCGGCAACACCATCAGGGCATTAGGGTGCCCACCCGCAATGTATTGACATTCGCGGCAATGACACTGCAACGAGGCCATGACATCCCCCTCAAAACTGTAACGAATCTGTTTGCAATAACAACCACCGGTTAGTTTCATCGCTCGCTCCTGTGAACTTTCTTGGTCGATAAATTTAATGACAAATACCGTAACACTAATATGTTGCGACGCAGCACTTAAGCCGCGAGGTGAACCCACTACACACGGCATCACAAAGGTCGCAATTGATGCTCAAACCCTCAGCCTTGTTGGCTTTAGGGTTTCCCCGCAAGGGTTAGCACTCTTGCCATGGATCAATTAATTTCGTTACTTTGACCGTGCACGAGGATTCGCATCAACAGCCCTATTCTAAATCATGGAGGCAGTATGAGCATCTTAAAATTATTAGTGACGCTAGTTGTTGGCATCGTGACGTTCTCTAGCAACGCCGTCGCCCAAGAAAAAAAAGTTCGTGTACAAATGGGTTGGGCCTTTCCTAGCACCACTGGCTTACTCGGGCCTACCCAAACTCGGTTGGTTGAAACGCTTCGCACCGTCTCGGGCGGCAGTATTGACGTCAGAGGGTACGAGCCTGGCGCTTTGGTGCCTGCAAGTCAATATTTTGACGCAGTCAGTAACGGCACGCTGGACATGGCGTGGACCGTCGCTGGTTTTTGGACTGGTAAAGACATCGCCTTTGCGATGTACGCCTCAGTCCCGTTTGGACCAGGCGTGGGCGAGTATTTAGCATGGATGAAGCACGGCGGCGGCGAGCAGCTGATGAAAGCCTTGCACGCAAAATACAACGTAGAAGTTATTCCCTGCGGTGTGATCTCGCCAGAAGCGTCGGGTTGGTTTAGAAAAGAGATCAAAACTCTGGACGATCTCAAGGGCTTAAAGATGCGATTTTTTGGTCTTGGCGCAAACGTCATGCAAAAAATGGGCGTATCGACTCAGCTATTACAAGGTGGTGAAATTTTTCAAGCCTTGCAAATGGGCACCATTGACGCGACTGAGTTTTCAATGCCTGTCATGGACTTGACCTTGGGTTTTCACCAAGTCGCAAAGTTCTATTATTTTCCGGGATGGCATCAGCAGTCGACGATTAACGAATTGTTGATTTCTAAGAAAAAATGGGCTGAGTTTAGTGAGACCCAAAAAAGCATCATCCGGACAGTTTGTGACGCCACAATGTTGCAACAGTTTGCCGAAGGTGAGGCGCTTCAATTTGGCGCCATGAAAGAGATTCAGTCAAAGGGTGTAAAACTAATGCGCTGGCCCCAAGAGTTTATCGATGCCTTTGAAAAAGCGTGGGTAGAGGTCGCCGCTGAAGAATCTCAAAAGAGCGCCGAATTCAAAAAAGCATGGGATTCATATAGTGAATTTCGTAAAAACTACGCGGTCTGGAAAGATCTCGGTTATCTGAAGTAGCTTCGCGAGTACTCAGTTTTTAAATGCTTGCCTGCTGAAATGTACACAACACCGCCCCAGCGGTTGCCCTAGATACGAACAATCTCTTTTGCTGTGCTTAGAGATTGTTCGCTTGGAGCACTAGCCGCTGCTCCACCTAAATGCATTCACTCTTGAGGTGGTGTCAATGAGTTTTATTTTAAAGCTAAGCCAATTTATCAAATATTGCCTTGAGAAAATTGCCTTCAGTTCGGGTTGGCTGTTGGTCGTGCTTATGTGTGTGACCTGTATCGACGTGATTGGCCGTAAGTTTGGGATACCGGTTCCGCTAACAAAATTTCAAGAACTCGAATGGCATTTGCATACCACCGTGTTTTCGACCTGGATGGGCTACAACTATGTCGTCAATGCACACCCACGAGTCGATAGTTACACCGAGGCGTTTAGCTTTAAACAAAAGGCTTGGGTTGAGCTAATCGGCTGCGTGCTGTTTGCCATGCCCTTTATGGCAATACTGAGCTATTTTTCGATTGACTTCTTTATGACGTCTTTCGTGCAGAACGAAAGAAGTGAAAACGCACTGGGCCTTGATGCCCGTTGGATAATTAAAGGGATATTTGTTCTTGGCCTTTGGATGGTCTTGCTTGCAGTATTCAGTGTGATGCTCAGGCTGATCGCCTTTTTGTTTGGGGGACGCTCGCAGGAAGAGGTTGATCTGCAGATTGGTCACTCTGAGTTGGAGGTCTGAAATCATGATTGACTGGTTCGCGGACAATCTGTCCCTGATTATGTTTTGCGCGATGTTTATCGTGATTTTCTGCGGCTTTCCCGTGGCGTTTGTCATGGGTGGAATGGCGATCGTGTTCGCCGTACTAGGCTGGGCAGTGGATGTATTCCCCATTGTCACCATATCGAATATTTTGTTGCGGATGTGGGGGGGTGTCGCTGTCGATCCTGTTCTGGTCTCAATACCGATGTTTATTTTTATGGGGGCAATTCTTGAGCGCTCTGGTTCAGCTAAATATATGTTGTCAGCTACCGAGATTTTATTAAAACGACTACCGGGTGGACTCGCTGTCGCAGTCATGGTGATGGGCACCATTTTGGCCGCCCCGATCGGCGTTGTTGGCGCTGCGGTGGTCTTGCTGTCACTCATCGCTTTGCCGCAAATGCTAGACGCTGGCTACAACAAGCATCTGGCAATTGGCACAGTTGCCTCGGCAGGGACTTTAGGAATCTTGATTCCTCCGGCCATCATGCTCGTCGTGATGGCTGAGATGCTCAACACTTCTGCCGGCACCCTGTTTGCGGCCGCGACCATGCCAGGCTTACTGCTGTCAGGGCTGTATCTGATTTACATCATTGTTATTTCGATGATCAAGCCCTCTTACGCGCCCCGTTTGCCCGACAGCTTCGGCCCTCAGACGAAAGCTGAGTTCTGGAATGTCATGCTTCGTGGGCTTTTACCCATGACGTTTTTAATGGTGGTTGTGCTGGGTTCGATATTCACCGGCTGGGCTACCGCAACTGAAAGTGCTGGCGTAGGCGTGCTGGGCTCGTTTATTTTGGCCGCCATCAATAAGCGACTCACTTTTAAAATGGCCAACGATGCGATTCGTTCTGCCTGTCGCGCCAACGCAATGGTGTTTTTGATCTTCTTGGGTGCGACCGGGTTTTCATACGTCTTTCGATCTTTAGGGGGCGATGACTTAATGATCGCTACTCTTGCTCAATTTGGTATTGATACAAAATGGGAGATATTAATATTCTTAATGGTTCTCGTGTTTTTGCTGGGCTTTCCGTTTGAGTGGATTGAAATATGTCTGATTGTTCTGCCTGTCTTTGCGCCTATTTTAATGAAGCTTGATTTTGCGGATCATCTTGGCGACAAGGCTTATCTGATGCCCTGGTTTGGGACTTTGGTTGCTGTGAATTTACAAACATCATTTATGACCCCACCATTCGGCGCAACGCTGTTCTACATGAAAGGTACGGTCCCTCCGGGGATCACCATGGGCGATATCTATAAAGGAATGTATCCCTTTGTCGCCCTTCAAATTATCGGCCTTGTACTCTGCATTTGTTATCCAGAAATCGTGTTGTGGCTGCCTAGGATCGCAGGCATGCTGGATTAGGCTAGACATGCTGGCCGAGGCGTCCGCGTGGGCGATCGCTAGGCATTATCCACAAACCTTCGACGTGCGCCGAGCACCGGGCTCTGTTACGACGGCACGTGATAATTAATAGCCAAAGATTGACTCTTTTTCTGGCATTTCGGGTTCGGCCTTAGCCGATGAGGGCAATGCCTGCCCTTCTGTTGCCAGTGATCATTTTGGGGAATGGCCGGTCGCGCGACATGGTCTTTAATAAATCTGGTTCAGTTTGTATCTGTGACATGAAGATACATTTGGAAGGCTACAACGAAGACGAGGACAGAACATGGGAAAACATAGACCTCGGTTCAATCCACAAGATCACTCTGCGTTACAACAAAAGTACCGACGTCACAACGGCTGTCTTCGAATAAAGCCAGTTAATTGATAAAAGCCCTTACGCAATACATTGCGCCAGGGTTTTTTTGTTGCATACGTCACCGCGATTTACAGGTGTAATTAAACACAGATCAACGAAACGGCTCAGCCGACAACGCACTAAACCGCCTACTTTTTGCGTGGTGGCAAGCCAGTGTGTTGCGTCAACAGGCGTCCCGGCGTGACGGCTTTGCGTACCGTGGATTCGGTACTGTTTTTACGTCGCGCACTGGTGTAGCTGCCATCTGTTCGAGGCTGATGAAACGGAATCAAATGTTTTTTTCCGTTGCCGATCAGGTCCGAGCGCCCCATCGCCATCAGCGCCTCGCGCAACAGAGGCCAGTTATTTGAGTCGTGATAACGCAAAAAGGCCTTATGCAGGCGGCGACGGCGATCGCCGCGTACGATATCGACCGTTTCGCTTGTGCGTGTCACTCGCCCGAGTGGATTGCGGCCAGAGTAGTACATCGCTGTTGCGGTTGCCATCGGGCTTGGATAAAAGGTTTGCACCTGATCGGCACGAAAGCCATGGCTTT
>CAMBZR010000127.1 GCA_945872285.1 Bordetella parapertussis
ATTGACCCGTCATCTACCGCCACAACATATGCGCGGGTACCGTACTCAGCAAATAGTTCTCTGAACAAGCGGGTTGAGGCCTCTTGATCTTCGTACACCGGCATCACGACGGCAAAGTTTGCGTCAGTCGCATTGCCGGTTGAACGCACGTCAGCGCTAGCAGAAGTATTGGTGTTGCCTTGGCCGTTGCCGTGTACGCTCATGCAGCAATCGCCTCTTTAAAGTACGCAATGGTGCGCTCAAGGCCTTGTTCGAGCGCAACGGTGGGCTCCCAATCCAAATACTGCTTTGCTTTACTAATGTCGGGGCGACGCTGTTTAGGATCATCTTCTGGCAAAGGCATATGAATCAGTTTGCTTTTTGAACCCGTCAAGCGCAACACTTTTTCAGCAAGCTCAATCATCGTGAACTCGCCAGGGTTGCCTAAGTTGATCGGGCCCACAACGCTATCGGGCGAATTCATTAAACGAATAAAGCCTTCGACTAAATCATCGGCATAGCAAAAACTGCGAGTCTGTGTACCGTCGCCGTAAATGGTGAGGTCTTCGCCACGCAAAGCCTGCACAATAAAGTTACTGACTACACGACCATCGTCTGCCGCCATGCGCGGGCCGTATGTATTGAAAATGCGTACGACTTTGATCCGCAAGTTGTATGCACGCTGATAATCAAACCATAAAGTCTCAGCGGCGCGCTTACCTTCGTCGTAGCAACTGCGTATACCAATGGTATTGACATTGCCCCAGTACTCTTCGGGTTGCGGGTGTACAGACGGGTCGCCATACACTTCAGAGGTTGAGGCTTGGAACACCTTGGCGCCTGTGCTGCGTGCGAGCTCAAGCATATTGAGCGCACCCAACACCGAGGTTTTCATGGTGTGGATGGGGTCGTATTGATAATGCACGGGCGAGGCTGGGCAGGCGAGGTTGTAGATTTCGTCTAAGCCTGACACACCGAGCGTTTGCACAGTGATGGGATCAACCACATCGTGCTGTACAAACTTAAAGTTTGGTTTTGAGGCGAGGCCAGAAAGATTTTTTTGGCTTCCTGTAAAGAGGCTATCGAGCGCAATCACTTGGTTGCCTTGAGCGATCAGGCGATCGCACAGGTGTGACCCTAAGAAACCAGCACCGCCTGTGACAAGAATTTTTTTCATATGAAGTGCGTCAAGCTCTACGTGTAAATTGCATCAAACTCTGAGTATGGCTACAAACTTTCTGGCTAGGCTTTTGGACAATAGCTGATTTGCCGATCAAGCGCGGCCCACACCTGCGTAATAAAAACCAAGTGACTTTAAGGCGGCTGGCTCAATATGATTACGACCATCAAAAAACAGCGCGCCTTTAACCGTTGCTTTCAGTGCTTTGAAGTCAATTTTCTTGTACTCGGCCCACTCTGTTACCAACACAACAGCATCGGCAGCTTTGGCGGCGGTTAAAGGGTCGTTTTCGATCACAAGCTTACCGTTACGCAATAAATCAGCAAACACATGCTCAGCAACCTCGCGTGCCACCGGGTCGTGTGCAGCAACGGTTGCACCTGCATTGCACAGCGCGCGAATCAAATCAATCGACGACGCTTCGCGCATATCATCGGTGTCAGGTTTAAAGGCTAAACCCCAGACGCAGATTTTGCGACCATCTAAGTCTTTACCCATCTTGGCAACAAGTTGCTCAAACAGGTATTGCTTTTGTTTTTTGTTACGCGCCTCAACACCGTTGAGCACGATCGGATCCACACCCACGCTTTGCGCGATGCGTACCAAGGCCTGCACGTCTTTGGGGAAGCACGACCCGCCGTAACCGCAGCCAGGGCGCAAAAACGCAGGGCCAATACGCGAATCTGAACCCATACCGGCACGCACGTCTTCGACGTTGATGCCAAAGCGATCGCACACGTTGGCGATTTCGTTCATGAACGAGATGCGGGTGGCAAGCATAGCGTTTGAAGCGTACTTAACCAGCTCGGCCTCTTTTACGCCCACGGTCAGCAATTGGCTGTCGTTTTTAACGTAGGGTTGATACAGCTTGACCATCTGCGCTTTGGTGGTCTCGCTTTCGGTGCCGATCACAATGCGATCCGGATTAAAGAAGTCGTCGATCGCGGCGCCTTCTTTTAAAAACTCTGGGTTACTGGCGACATCAAAATCGATAAAACATTTGCGCTGAAACAATTGCCAGGCGATTTCGCCTTTGACTAGATCGGCGGTGCCAACCGGCACGGTTGATTTATTGATGATGATGGCAGGGCCGTCTAGCGTTTGACCGATTTCTTTTGCTGCGGCCAAAACGTAACGCAGGTCTGCCGAGCCATCTTCGCCCTGCGGGGTGCCTACGGCGATAAAAATCAGGTTTGCGTTGGTGCTATCGCTACCAAGCTTGGTCAAACCGTTTTTGATGCTGTCTGAAAACTTTAAATTGCCACTGGCAATTGAGCCATCAACCACCTCTTTGAGGCCCGGCTCATAGATAGGGATGATGCCTTTTTCAAGGCGAGCGATTTTGCTAGGGTCGGTGTCGACACACACAACGGTGTTGTCTTTGCTCGACAAGCAGGCTGCGGTCACTAGGCCAACATAACCAGCGCCAACGACTAGAATTTTCATGCTTAAGCTCTCAAAAGGGCAATACCCGTTAGTTTATGCAATTTTTGTGACATCTTTACTGGAAAGCACCCGAGAAAGCAGCTGTTGCGTGCTTTGCGCCCAGGTTTGCCGTTGAATCTGCCTTGAATCAGGTGTTTTTTGCTGTTGAGACATCGCTAACCAGCTTTGGATGGCCGTAGCGAGCGCTGCGCCATCGTCACCTGCAAAATACAAGGCGTGGTCTTGGGCGACTTCGCGAAACACGGGGATATCGCGGGCAACGATCGGCAAACCGTGGCGCGCGGCCTCAATCAGGGGTAAACCAAAGCCTTCGGCTTCGCTCGCGGCGATCAGGCAGTTTGCGGCAGCGTAGATTTTTTCAAGATATTCGTCACTGGCCGACTGCACCCAAAAGAGCTGACGGCCAAGATGAGGGTGGGCGCTTAAACGGGTGGTGAGTGCCTCGGTCAGCCAGCCCGGCTTGCCGACGATGACCAAGTTGGCGGGGATGTTTTGGGCCCAAAGTTGTTCGAACGCATCCAACACTTGCCCATGGCGCTTGCGTGGCTCGAGCGTGCCCACCATTAAAAAGCTTGGGGCAGAGGCTAGTTTTTGTAATAGCTGCGGGCCATCGTCAGGCATCCCTTTTGAAGGGATTGAGCTTTCAATATCGGCCCCAAGATGAAACCAGTCAATTTTGAGCGACTGAGCTGCTGTGGGCTGGTTATTTGCGACCCAGGCTTTTAACTCAGCAGCCACGGCTTGCGAAATACACACGGCGCCGTGCTGTTGGGATACGACACGCAACCAGTTGCCGTATTTTTCAACAAGCTCGGGGGTGAAGGTGTCTTTGAGCAACAAGGGCAACAGGTCGTAGACCACAAAATACACCTGAGCATCCGCTTGACGGGCTTTGGCAAAAAAGTGCTCGTGGTCTTGATCGATGTTGAAGTGCAGATCGAGGCCTAAGAAAATATCGCCCTGCTGGGGGTGGATATAGGTGTCTTGGCTAAGTACCGAATCTGCCGCATCCGAGCCAACGCTTGATCCTGCGCCACGGTCTCCATTCGTCGAAATCGGCCGATGATCTTCACCAAACATACGCCGCGTAAACGCTGCAGCGGTTTTGTACCCCACCAGCTTGGCTGCATACACCAGTTCGACTTGATAGGCAGAATCAGTCTCTGTTAACAGATGCTGAATCACGCTACGCACCACGCGTTGGATGCCTGACTTTGAGTCGGTGGCGTGTAACTCGGTGATATCAACAAACAATCTAGGGCGCTGATCTTGGCGCGGCAGCAAGCCTGCGACGAGCGCGGCGGTTTCTTGCAGTTCAACGGCGGGTCGCTGTGGGGTTTGCTCAAACGCTGCGATTCTGGCGGTGATTTCAGTTACCAGTGCCGCTGCAGAATTGAGCGTTGACCGTGCGTCAGACGCTGCGCTTGTTTGCGACAGTTTCTGTGGCGCTGATAGTGAGGTCACGGGCGGAACCGGCTGAACGACCGCTCTTGCCTTCCCCTTAAGCACTCCTGCCTGCTCAAGCTGCTCTAACGCCTCAAGCGCCTTACGCGCGGTGTGATCCCACGAAAACGTTTGAACCTGTCGGCGCCCGTGCGCCACCAGCATAGCCCGATAGGCCTCATCGCTGAGCACCTGCGTAATTTTGCTTGCAATACTGTCAACAGAAAACGGATCAAACAAAGCCTCTGGTAAACCAATCACTTCAGGCACGCTTGAGTAGTTTGAGCCAATCGTCGGTGCACCACAGGCCATCGCCTCAAGCGCCGTAAAACCAAAGCCTTCGCAATAGGTGGGCAAGATGTAGGCCTTACATAACCCGTACAAGGCACAAAGCTCGTGATCGGTGATGCGTTGCGTCACGATCACTTGGCTGGCATCCAAGCCGGCTGCAGCAATCAATTGATTCACATGCACAAGTTGCGGCGCGTTGAGGCCACCAGCCAGCACCAATTGATGGGCTTGCCGAATCTCAGCGGGCTGTGCAGCATATGCGTGCACCAAACGATCAATATTTTTGCGCGGATCAAACGCGCCGCTGTACAACATAAAGGGACGGGTGATGCCAAACTTTTGCTTGAGCGCTGTTTCCTGTTCAGTATTTAGCTCAACGGCAACGATATCTTCACCGAGTGCGGCAGAGATATTGTGCACTTGGTCTGCCGGTAGACCTAACTGCGCGATGCCGTCGTTGCGCGAGGATTCTGAAATCGCAAACCAGAAATCCGCTTTTTTAAATTGCCACAGGCGCTCGTAATACCAATCTTGTGTCGTGGGGTCGACCAGATATTCGCTTTTGTATAACAGCGGGATCAAGTCGTAGAGCATCGCCACGGTATAAACCGGTGCGAGTTTGCTGACGCTCACGATGGTGTTGTCACCGGGGCTATCGAGCAAACTGCTGATGATTAAGACATCAGGCTGAAGCTCTGCAATGTACGCCTCGCGCAACAGCTCAGACACGTCTTTGCGCCAGTGGTTTTCTGGCTTACGTAAATCGGTGGGGCCAATGCCTGACCAGATTTTGATCGTGCAGTGTGCGCGGTGCTCGCCCAAGGCATCTTGCGTATAGGCCAAGGACTCTGGAAACAAATCACTAAGCAAAACCACGACCTCGTGCGCACCTTTGTTGCGGATTAACGCCCGAACAAAAGCGAGGGCGTAACGCCCAATGCCACGATGACGACTTTCGTTTTGCGCACCTTGCAGGTCGACGACGATTTTCATAGCGGTAGAGTGTGTGCGCTTGACGAGCGATTAGGCTGTGCGGCCGCGTCGGCTGGCTGCACCGCGCTGCCTTGTTGAAACCGCTGGTAAATCTCTTGCGCCTCGGGGCTCAACGTTTCAAT
>CAMBZR010000128.1 GCA_945872285.1 Bordetella parapertussis
GCTCGCCTGCCAAGTGAACGGTGCATGAATGCCGTCAGCAACAGGAACCCACCGAAGCGATCGACCCCATCCCGGGGCCTACGCCGTAGGAATCCCCGTTCTTCCCGCGTCAGCGGCGTCCGTGAGGACGAGGGCGGGGAGGATGTCAACGAAACGACAGCTCGTAGGTACCAAAGTATTGATAAACGCGTTAACTTAATAAACTCGCGCAGCAAAGAGGATTTCAGCCATGCAAGTGAATCGACCAATCCGTAAAGTGGCAGTTTTGGGTGCTGGAGTGATGGGGGCGCAAATCGCTGCTCATTGTGTCAACGTGGGTGTGCCCGTGATTTTGTTTGACCTGGCAGCTCCGTTAACAAAAGACGGAAAGCCGCAACATAACAACACGATTGCGCTGAAGGCGATCGATAATCTAAAAAAATTAAGCCCTGCGCCCTTGGCTGTTGCCGCCAGTGCTGATTTGATTCAGCCCGCTAATTACGAGGATGACCTGGCACGTTTGGCCGAGTGCGATTTGGTGATTGAGGCCATCGCCGAGCGCCTTGACTGGAAGCACGCGCTCTATGAAAAAGTGGCGCCACACATTGCCGCGCATACGATATTTGCGACCAATACTTCGGGCTTGTCCATTACTGAATTGTCGGCAGGCTTCTCTGGAGACTTGAAAAAACGCTTTTGCGGCGTGCACTTTTTCAATCCGCCACGCTACATGCACTTGCTTGAATTAATCCCCTTGCCAGCGACTGATCCCTTGATCTTGGATCAGCTCGAAACGTTTATGACCTCAACCATGGGTAAGGGGGTCGTACGCGCGAAAGATACGCCTAACTTTGTCGGTAATCGCGTCGGTGTGTTTGCGATCTTGGCGGTGTTTGCCGAGGCTGAAAAATACAAGCTAGGTTTTGATGTGGTGGATGCCCTGACAGGTAGCAAGCTTGGCCGTGCCAAGTCGGCAACGTTTCGCACCAGTGATGTGGTCGGACTCGATACCTTGGCCAATGTCATTCGCACAATGGAAAACGGTCTGAAACAAGATCCCTTTGCTGCGTTGTTTAAGGTGCCCGACGTTCTTGCGTCCTTAACTTCGTTAGGTCGCTTAGGTCAAAAGACCAAGGCGGGTTTCTTTAAAAAAGAAGGCAAAGCCGTCTTGGTGCTAAACCCAGTCACAAAAGAGTACGAGCCTTCAACGGCAACGATTGCGCCACTCGTCGATCGCATTCTCAAAAAACCAGTGGCCGAACGGTTTGCCCTGTTACGTGAAACCGATGAGCCGCAGGCGCAGTTTTTATGGGCGATTTTTCGGGATATCTTTCATTACATTGCCGTGCATCTCGAGTCGATTGCCGACTCAGCACGCGAAATTGATTTTGCGATGCGCTGGGGTTATGGCTGGGCGCGCGGCCCGTTCGAAGACTGGCAAGATGCGGGTTGGGGGCAGGTTGCGCAGTGGGTCAAAGAGGATATCGAACAGGGTAAGGCGCTCAGTTCTGCGCCGTTACCAGAGTGGGTCTTTACTGGCCCAGTCGCCGAGCGTCAAGCCGTTCATACGCCTGAGGGCTCTTGGTCGGCCCAGCAAAAGGCTTATTTGCCACGTTCATCTTTGCCTGTCTATCAAAAACAAGTGTTCAGAGCCCCCTTGCTTGGAGACGGTTCCGCTGATCCGCGCAAGGCAGGTCAAACTATTTTTGAGAACACCGATTTGCGCGCGTGGGTCGATGCCGGTCAACCCGAGGTGTTGGTGGTGTCGTTTCGCTCAAAAATGAATACCTTCAGTTCAGATGTTTTAAACGGGATCCAGCAAGCGATTGATTTGGCTGAACAGCAATACGCAGGTGTCGTTATTTGGCAGACGAGCTCGCTTCAGTCAGGCGTGCCGGGTGGCCCATTTTCGGCCGGTGCCAATTTAGAAGCAGCGATGCCTTTGGTGATGAAAGGTGGCCCGCAAGGTATTGAAACCTTTGTTCAATTGTTTCAAGACACGATGATGCGCGTGAAGTATGCACAAGTGCCGGTGGTCTGCGCGGTATCCGGGATTGCGCTGGGGGGCGGCTGCGAGTTGGTCCTGCAGGCCGCAAGGCGTGTCGCTACGATCGAGAGTTATATCGGGCTTGTAGAAATCGGCGTGGGCTTGTTGCCGGCTGGTGGTGGCCTGAAAGAAGCCGCGCTCAGAGCAGCGCGCGGTGTCGAAAAACTGGGGCAAGCGCCTGCCGCAGCAAACTTTTTGAATTTTCTCACTGCATCGTTTGAAAATGCAGCGATGGCAAAAGTCTCAGCCTCGGCTCACGAGGCCATTAAGATGGATTACCTGAAGTCAGACGACCTCATTGTGGCCAATGTTTATGAATTATTGGCGCAGGCTCAGGCGCAAGTCAAGGCCATGCGCTATGCGGGCTACCGTCCACCCTTCAAGACCTTGATTCCCGTCGCAGGCCGTTCGGTGGCTGCGACTGTGAGGGGGCAACTTGTCAATATGCAAGAGGGCGGCTTTATTTCAGAGCATGATTGTTTCATCGCTAAAAAAATTATCGACGTCATGACGGGCGGTGATGTTGAGGCGGGCACGCTGGTGTCTGAGGAGTGGCTGCTTAAGCTTGAGCGGCAGGCCTTCGTCGAACTGATCGCCCACCCAAAATCAATCGAACGCGTGATGGGCCTGCTGCAAGACGGCAAGCCCGTGCGCAATTAACGCACGGCAGAAACAAACGCTAAAGGAAGCTATTGATGAAAGCCCTACAAGACGCCTATATTGTTGCCGCCACCCGCACCCCCGTTGGTAAGTCGGGACGCGGTTCGTTGCGTGATATGCGGCCTGACGACTTATTCGCACAAACGCTTAAGCATTTATTGCTGCAGGCGCCAAGCTTGGATTTAACAGCAATCGAAGACGTAATCGTCGGTTGTGCGATGCCAGAAGCGCAGCAAGGGTTTAACGTGGCCCGTATCGCACTTCTCTTGGCAGGTTTGCCCAATACGACGGGCGGGGTGACGATTAACCGCTTTTGTTCGTCGGGGTTGAATGCCGTGGCCATGGCCGCCGACCGTATTCGAGTGGGCGAAGCGGATGTAATGATTGCGGGCGGTGTCGAGTCAATGAGTATGGTGCCCATGAGTGGCAATACCCCCTCGCTGTCGCCCGCTATTTTTACAGATGAAAATATCGGCATTGCATATGGGATGGGCTTAACGGCCGAAAAGGTGGCTCAACAATGGAAAGTCACACGCGAGGCGCAAGATGCTTTCGCTTTGCAGTCTCACCACAGAGCGTTAGCCGCTCAGGCTGCGGGTGAGTTTAAGGCCGAGATCTTTGCGGTTGCTTTGACTCAACGAAAAATGAACCTTGAACGTGGCGTGGTCGAGGTTTCGCCTAAAGCCTTTGCGCAAGATGAAGGCCCGCGTCTGGATACTTCGCTGGAAGGCCTGGCGCGGTTGCGGCCAGCCTTTGCCGCGAAGGGAAGTGTGACGGCGGGTAACAGTTCACAGACCTCGGATGGAGCAGGCGCCTTGCTACTGATGAGCGAAAAAGCGCTTAAACTATTTAATGTGACACCGCTGGCGCGTTTTGTAAGCTTCGCGATAAAAGGAGTTGCACCCGAAATCATGGGCATCGGCCCCAAAGAGGCGATCCCTGCGGCGTTGCGCCTTGCTGGCTTAAAGCAAGAGGCGCTTGACTGGATTGAACTCAATGAAGCGTTCGCTGCGCAAGCCCTCGCAGTGATCCAAGACTTGCAGCTTGATCCGACTAAAGTTAATCCCTTGGGCGGAGCGATCGCGCTCGGGCATCCGCTTGGGGCGACTGGTGCGATTCGCAGTGCAACCGCGATTCACGCCTTGCATCGTCACAAATTAAAGTACAGCATGGTCACCATGTGTGTCGGTACTGGTATGGGAGCCGCAGGAATTTTTGAGCGTTGTTAAGACGCAGGAATAAAAAACGGCCGCCAGGTACACCCTTGGCGGCCGTTTTTTTAGGTTGACTGGTTTAGAATTTCCAGCCGATACCAACGGCTACGTCCATGCCGGTGGCGTTGATTTCGCCGCTTAGCTGCGCGTAGGGCACATCAACATCTTTGTATTTGGCATAGTTGAGCTCAGCATAGCCATACAAGCCGCCACGAATGACCTGCTTGTAGCCCAGGCCTAAGGCGTAGCCAGAAAGGCTGCTCGAGGCTTGACCAAAGGAGTCTGAATCGGTGTTAGCCGTGGCGCCCGAGTAGCCGACTTTGGCGTAAACGAGTTTTTCTTTGTCAAGGGCATAGCCTGGCTGCAGCGTAATACCAAAGACGTTACTGACGCTATATGTGCCGGGGCCAGTGGTCACGCCGCGTGGCGTGGTGATCAGAACCGAATGTTTTGTGTGTCGCTCGTGCCGGGGATCAGGCTGGCGCCAACGCCTAGTGTCCAGGGGCCAGAGATCGCGAAGGTGTAGCCTGCCGACAGTATGCCAATAATGGTGTTTAGATCTTTCTTTTCGCCCGAATAGGGGGAGGCGTTTAAATAGGTGCCACCGCTAAAGCCGGGAATAAACGTGGCCGCGCCCACGCCGATTTGGCCCCAGGCCCCTTGCCATATTTCTGACTGTGCTTGCGCGGCTGTGCCGCCCAGGCACAGAAACCCAGCGGTCGCTAGGGCTGCGACGAGTTTTGATTTGTTCATGCGATTGTTCCGATGCGAGGGTGTGATGCGAAAAAAGTTAAAGCGATGATCTATAACGGATTTGTCGTGACGGGCGTGTAAATGAAACACCGTGGCACTGCGAGTCGCTTGCGGTCGTGATTGCCGATTAAATAAGACAAGCCAAAGCGCTTTCTAGATAGTAAAAATACTATCGCGGAAACGACCTTTGAACAACTCAGGCATTCCCTGATGCGTTGCAGCTAGTTTGACAGTAAAACAGTAAAAAGTCATAATAGCGGGCTTGGGGCTGGTAGCTCAGTTGGTTAGAGCAGCGGACTTTTAATCCGTTGGTCGCGAGTTCGAGTCTCGCCCAGCCCACCAAGTAAATTCAAAGGTCTCTAAGCGTAATTGCTCTGAGACCTTTTGTTTTTTGGGGGACTTGGCTATCAAGCCCCGTATTTGTAGGGCTCTTGGGTGTTTCTTTTATTTCTGTTTAAAGGGGGTTCAAATTGGCACTCACCAAGGCATCTCAGTCCAGAGGCGATGGCTCAGGTATCTAAGTTTTTACGGGTGAGTCAGGAGGTTTGGCCAATACTCGCAACGGCACACAAATAATGCAAATACTGATTGACGCCAATCGAGTAGCAGATTTATAAACATAAGGCATTCTTAAAATGCACTAACCGTGTGTTTGCTATTGCTGACCGGTAACCCATGCCTACTTGGGTGTGGGTATTCA
>CAMBZR010000129.1 GCA_945872285.1 Bordetella parapertussis
AGTATTGTTGATGTGATCGTGATGATCGTGTTTGGCTTTATTGGTTACCTGTTTAAAAAGCTTAAGTATGAAGCGGCACCGCTGATTATGGCAATGGTCTTGAGCCCACTGATGGAAAATAACTTTCGGCAGTCGATGCTGCTGTCACAAGGCGATTTCATGATTTTTTTCTCCAGACCACTGTCAGCGATCTTGATGTTTGTTGCTGTGTTGCTATTGATTTTGCCAAATCTTTCCTGGGTGCGTAATCGTCGAGCCAAACGGCTTGATGCCTCGCTTGAATAGCATTTTTTGAACGCGGCTCCGCAAACATAATTTATGACAAGGACTAATATGAAAAAATTGCAAAAAATATTAAAACATATTTTTCTAATAGTGTTATTGCAAGCGTCTAGCCTATTGATGCCTGCTTTAAGCCAGGCTCAGTCGACTTGGCCAAATCAGTCAGTCAAGATCGTGGTGCCATGGGCGACCGGTGGTACGGTCGATATGGGTGCACGAGTGATTGGTCAAAAAATCGCAGAGCAAACAGGGCAGCCTGTTGTTGTCGAAAATAAGCCTGGGGCATCAAGCACGATTGGCTTTTCTCAGGTGCTCAAATCAAATCCCGATGGATACACTTTGATAGCGTTTGAATCGAGTTACGCGATTTTGCCATCACTATTTAAAAAATTGAATTGGGATCATTCAGAAGACTTAGCAGTAGTCGGGGCAGTCTTTCAAACGCCGATGGTCTTGGTAGTGCCTGAAAAAAGTCCTTTTAAGACGGTACAAGAGTTAGTTGAGTTCGGAAGATTGAATCCTGGTAAGTTGAATTTTGGCTCGGGTGGTGTGGGTAGTAGCCCTCATCTTTCGGGTGAACTTCTGCAAAAAGAGGCCGGTATTAAATTGACGCATATTCCGTATAAGGGTGGGGGTGAAGCATTGTCTGCCGTGCTGGCGGGCAACGTTGACCTATTGATTACTGCGACCCCAACTGCGATCGGGCATGTGCAAGGTGGACGGGTGCGTGCGCTTGCGGTGACGGGTACACAAAGATCTGCAGCATTTCCTGCGGTACCAACGCTTAAAGAGGCAGGATTAACGAACTATGTCGTGATGAACTGGTACGGTTTAGGTGCGCCTAAAAATACACCGCCTGAGACCTTGATGCAAATTTATCAAATCACACAGCGTGCGCTCTCTGATGCAGGCATACAAAGGCGTTTCGCCCAGCAAGGGGTTGAGCCGCTTAATATGAATCCGTCAGAATTTTCGACCTTTATCAAAGCTGAAACGATTCGATGGACTGCGATCAGTCAGGCGGCCGGTTTAACGCCCGAGTAAAAATTTTATATAAACACTGAGGCTAATTAAATTGATTAATTTAAATCGATGCATTCTCATCGTTGTTCATACGATTGTGCTGCTAGGTTATTCGGTGATTGGGTTGGCTCAAATCGAAACCTATCCAACACGCCCAGTCAAAATCATTGTGCCCTTTGGGCCAGGCGGTTCGGCAGATATGCTGGCGCGTGTACTCGGCGAAGGCTTGTCTAAAGAATTCGGTCAGTCTTTTCAAATCGAAAACAAAGCGGGTGCCACTGGCGTCATTGGCACGACTGAGGTGGCGCGCGCTAAACCGGATGGTCACACGCTGCTGTTGGGATTTGATGGCACCTTGACCATCACGCCGTTTATCCAAAAAAATGTCACCTTCAGTGCAACGAGAGACTTTGCACCGATCTCTAAGCTCACCGATGTTGCCTTTGTTATTGTTGTCAATCCTTCCATTCCAGCCAAGAATATGAAAGAGCTTGTTGCATACTCAAAAGCTAATCCGGGCAAACTATCTTATGCTTCGCCTGGTGTAGGCAGTACGGCGCACATGCTTGGAGAACAGTTACGGCTAGAGGGCGGTCTGGATTGGGTTCATATTCCGTATGGCGGCTCAGGTAGTGGCAAGTTCATTGTTGACGTGATCGGGGGCAGTACTCCGGCTGCGGTGATTTCGATTGCGGTGGCGGCGCCATCGGTGCGCGAGGGCAAAGTGATCGGGGTAGGAGTCCCTTCAAGTCAACCAAATGCCGCTTTACCTCAAGTGCCAACTTTTGCACAAGCGGGTCTAGAAAAATTTAACGTAGCCTCATGGTTTGCCTTGTTAGCGCCAGCAGGTACGCCAGAGTCGGTGATTAACAAACTCAACACAGAAGTGGCCAAGGTTCTTGCCACCGACGCGTTCAAAGCCCGTATGGCGATTGCGGGTATGGATGTTACGCCGTCGACACCTGCTGGACTCGCAGCGCTGATTGCCTCAGATTTAAAAAAATGGGAAAAAGTAGCAGAACGTATACCGAAGACGGAGTAGTTTGATTCAGGTTGGCGATTCGTGGCACAAACAAGGAATAACAACATGCGATTTTTAAATGGAATTGCCCTCAGTGTTTTAGGTCTAATCGGCACTGCGACTTTGGCTCAGGTGCAACCCTATCCAAACCGACCAATCACGGTTGTCGTCCCATACCCACCAGGCGGTGCAACCGACCCGATCGCTCGGATTTTCACTGTCAAATTGGCCGAGGCTTGGAAGGTGCCGATTATTATCGACAATCGGGCAGGTGGAGGCACCACGATCGGAATGAGCTATGGTGCCCGTGCGGCACCTGATGGTTACACCATCACAGTCGGGACCACCAGCGTTGGCACCAATCCTGCGCTCTATAACAAATTGCCGTATGACACCATGAAAGACTTTACTTTCATTAGTCAGATGGGCATCTTGCAGCTTGTGCTCTCGGTGCACCCCTCGCTGCCGGTGAAGACGCTTGATGAGTTGATCGCCTATGCCAAGAAAAATCCTGGCAAGCTTAATTACTCATCGTTTGGTAACGGCACGATGGGACATTTGTCGGGTGAATACTTTAAAGTGTCTGCAGGCATTGACGTCACGCATGTGCCTTACAAAGGTAGTGCAGCTTCAACAATGGCGTTGGTCAGTGGTGAGGTCTCGTATGCGATCGATACGCTTTTCATTCAATCGCAGCACATTAAGGCGGGGTCAATCAAGCCACTCGTGAGCTTTGGGCCCAAGCGTCTAGAGTCGATGCCCAACATGCCTGCGATGGTTGAAAAGTATCCAGGCTTTACGGCGTTTTCATGGTTGGGCTTCATGGGGCCAGCCGGTCTGCCGCCAGAAATTGTGTTGAAGTGGTCGACTGAGGTTTCTAAAATTGCGAACACCCCAGAAGTCAAAGAAAGACTAGCGCAGCTTGGCATTGATGCCGTGGGCGCCACCTCTCAACAGTTTGCAGATTTTGCACAAGCAGAAATCAACAAATGGACTAAGGTGGTGGGCGAGGCAAAGATCCCTAAAGAAAATTAATGAATGCAAAAATCTCGAAAGTACTCTGTACCTACCTCGTTCAAGAAATCCTTTCAAAACGATTGTTGATAAAGTCCAAGTTTTTTTGTTTTTTTAGATCTTGCAGCTCTTGTAAAAAACCTGTTGCAGACGCGAGCGCAAGCGCATCTTGCGTACACGCCATGAACTTCTGGGTAAGTGCCTCGTCAGAGACCGGCACATTTGGGTGGCCCATAGCAAAAAAGATGGTTTCTTGCATTTCACTGCCATCTCGCTTCTTGACAACGACATAAGCTTGCTCAGGCCGGGGATTAATGACATCTTTTCCGGGTAAAGTTGGATCAAGTTGCATGTTGACTAGAGGCCACAGCGAGCGCGTCTGTGAGTCGTTTAATCGTGCCGAATAAAAATCTTTGACTCTAATTTGATCCTCTAACAACGCAAGTGCGACACAGTGATTCATGCTAAATCGAGCCTGCATTTCATCGACTGGTTGTGAGTACATGAGGTTGCCCATCACAATTCCAGAAACATGCGTCGTAATGGACTGGATTGTGTCTACGCGCAGTCCTTTCTTTTTTAAAGCCCAAATAGCATCAATCGTTCGATGAGTGCTCGCACAGCAAGGATGGACTTTTAGGCAGATACCAATTTTTGTAATCGCTGGCTCGCCAGCCAACATGCTGCGAGCTGCATCAAATCCGGCAGCACTATCGCCGCCAAAAAGAGATCGAAATGACCAAGTGCCTTCGAAAACTTCTGCGGCTGCCGTTACACCTTGTTCCGCAAGACTTGCCGCGATGATTCCGGCTTGTGCCGCCATGCCTGCATGAATCGGTTTGACGTTAGTACCAAACTGAAGCTTTGAGCCACTCGATGAGCTGGTTGCAATGGATACCGCTGCTGCAGCACGTTTTGCGTCGAGTTGAAGTAGTCTCGCGCAAGCGGCTGCGACGGCAATTGAGCCAAAGGTTAAGGTGGTATGCCACCCGCGTCCGTAGTGCGCATCGTTCATTGCGGCGCCTAACGCAGCTTGAATTTCAAAGCCAACGATATAGGCGTCAATGATTTGTTCGCCAGAACACTTGCGCTCTAGCGCTAAAGCCAAGAGTGCTGGTACCAGAGCAGCGCTTGGGTGTGTGAGCGCGGGCTCAGAAACGTCGTCATAATCCAGCGCGTGCGCCGCCGCTCCGTTGACCAAAGCAGCCCACGGTGCAGGCAATCTCTGGCCAGTTACACAAGGCATACCAACGCCCGCCTGTGACCACTGCTCAAATGTGCGCGAGGCGCGCTGCACTGCGGCGTCTTGTCGACCGGCAACCATACAGGCGATTGTGTCTACAAAAGCGCGCGAAGCCTGGTGTATCGCTTCAGTCGACCAGTCGCGTGGTCGATTCGAGATAAATTCACCAAATTCTTTGGTCATCATGGCACTTTTCTCAGATGCGTAAATATAGTTGTAAAAAAACGATTTGAATGTAGACGCTACTGTGGTTTGATACCCGCATCTCGAATAAGAATTTTTGATTTTTCAAGATCTTCATTAAAAAAAGCAGTCAACGATTGTTCAGCCAACGCCAGACGCTCAAATCCGTTTAGAGTGAGTGGTTTTAAAAATGACTCAGAAGAGGTCACCTCGAGAATATTTTTCGCAAGTATCCCGATGATTTCTGGCGCGGTACCTTTTGGGGCTACGACAGCCACCCAGGAACGCATAGTCGGAAACGTGGGCATAAATTCTGTAATGGCAGGTACGTTAGGTAGCTGTGCAGAGCGTGTCTCGATGGTAACGGCAAGTGCCCGAACCTGATTGCCTCGAATAGCAGACATTGAGCTGTTCAAATCGTTACATAGCATTAATGTTTGCCCGCCAATGAGTTCAGTGATCGCTTGTGGACTACTTTTATATGGAATTTGTGTGAGGTCAATACCTGATGATTTTTTTATAGTTTCTGAACAAATCGTTGCTAAGCCGAAGGCGGTGCCATACGACTGAGGGGTTTTGGT
>CAMBZR010000130.1 GCA_945872285.1 Bordetella parapertussis
CGCCTTTGAAGTTAAAGCGTCCGAGGTAGGCACGTGCGGGCATTTCGAAGCGACCTACTGTCAAGATATCGGCGCCATCGGCAACCGAATCAAACACGGTTTTATCGTTGGGCAAGGCGTCGCGCGATTGGTCTACAAACGCGATTTTGACTGTCGAACCAATATTGACCTGACCACTATCGGGTTTTTCTTGGCCTGCAATCATGCGAAACAAGGTTGATTTACCGGCACCGTTCGGGCCAATAATCCCAACGATCGCACCTGGCGGCACGCGAAAGCTTAAGTTATCAATCAACAAGCGATCGCCAAAGGCTTTGCTGACGTTGACGAATTCAATCGCTTCATTGCCAAGACGCTCTGCAACTGGGATAAAGATTTCTTGCGTCTCGTTACGCTTTTGATACTCGTGCGATGACAACTCTTCAAAGCGTGCCATCCGCGCCTTGGATTTTGCCTGACGGCCCTTGGCGTTTTGACGGACCCATTCAAGTTCTTTTTTGATGGTCTTTTGACGCGCGGATTCAGTCGACTCTTCAGTTTTTAAGCGTGCGCCTTTTTGCTCGAGCCACGAACTGTAGTTGCCTTTCCAGGGGATGCCATGGCCACGGTCAAGCTCAAGAATCCATTCAGCGGCGTTATCCAAAAAATAACGATCATGGGTCACGCCCACAACGGTACCGGGAAATTTCGCTAAAAATTGCTCAAGCCATTCAACGCTTTCTGCGTCTAAGTGGTTGGTGGGCTCGTCAAGCAACAACATGTCGGGCTTAGACAGCAACAAGCGGCACAGGGCGACACGGCGTTTTTCGCCGCCCGACAACTTGCCCACGTTGGCATCCCAAGGCGGCAGGCGCAAGGCATCGGCGGCGATTTCCATCTGGGTTTCGATATCGTCTGAACCACTAGAAGCTGCCGCTGCGATCACCGCCTCAAGCTCAGCTTGTTCAGCGGCAAGCGCGTCAAAATCAGCGTCGGGCTCAGCGTAGGCTGCATACACGGCATCGAGGCGTTTGCGCGCTGCGACAACGGCGCCTAAGCCCTCTTCGACCGCATCGCGCACGGTGTGGTCTGGGTTGAGCTTGGGTTCTTGTTCAAGATAACCAATATTGAGCCCAGGCATCGGTACGGCTTCGCCTTCGATCTCTTTATCGACACCGGCCATAATCTTAAGCAGGGTCGATTTACCCGACCCGTTTGTCCCCAGCACGCCAATTTTGGCACCCGGAAAAAACGATAATGAAATATCGCGCAAAATCTGACGCTTGGGGGGCACGGTCTTGCCGACGCGGTGCATGGTGTATACGTACTGGGCCATTTGGTCTGTCGCTCTATTGAAAATAATCGATGGGGTCTATTGTAGAGCTTGAGGCGGGGCTTGGGGAACGCACTGAACAGTACGCGCTTGCGGCTATGATGACGACTGTTGGCACCGCACGCTTGGCGTATTTCCTGCATTGTTAAGCATCCTGAGCGTCTGGTGACACAGCTTTGGTGAGCCTCAGTTGTCCGTCAAAAGGCCCCCAATGCTCTGCGTGCCACCTTTTTTTGTTAGTTTTTTACCCTATTTATCGCCTACCCTATTATGACCACACCTGACTTGAACCTGCACTTTACCGAACAAGAACTCTTAATGCTGGGCAAAACCGCCGATGGCTTAAGCGCCTATATGGGCAAGTCGGTGCTCGCCGAAGTTGGGCTCGATGACGACGCCGAATGGGTGATTTTTGCGATTCCGCTGGGCGTCGACGAAAAGCCTGACGAAACGGCCATGCATGTTCAGATGGGCGGCCCCGGTGCGCGGTTTGTGGGTGGACGAGGCGGGCTCGATCTGGATACTGAGGTCTACGATTGCCAATACCTCTGGTCTATCCAAATCACCGAAGACCCAGAAGCACGTTTTGTGCGCCTGGATCACAACGGCGATGAATTTGATTTTTCAAACGAACTGGCTGAATTGCTACCGTTTGAATTATCTGATGAAGAGCTACCAGACCCTGACCTTGAGCTGCTTGAGGATTTAGGCGAGGATCAGTTGGATGATGCGGGGTTTGAAGACGACCGCGGCGGCTTGAAACCGCCTAAGGGGCCTTTGCATTAGACGCTAGCAGCCATGAGCTTGTCTGCAGCCTGTCACATGGAAAAGCACCTTGGGTTCGGCACGCTCTCGGGATGATTGAGAGGGCTTACTGCCAAGGCACGGGTGCACATAATATCGTCTTTTGTCTGAAACAGGCGTTGCGAGTGTAACTTTGGCGAACAACGCTTTTATACATACAGCGCAACATCACTTGAAAGCGCACTAGGCGTCAGTATCGAAATTCCGCGATAAGGATGCATATCAGTCAGATGCGCATCACTCGACAGTATGCAACTCGCATGCCCGTCTACAGCAAGCTCTAAAAATTGATTATCTTTTGGATCGATACAATCTGTAACAACGGTCGTAATGATAACTTTTGTCGTGGTTTTAGCGTAAAACGCAAGAAACTCAAGTCTATTGTCTAGTTGAAAGTAGCGGTCGAATTTGGGTCGAAAAAGAACCTCTGTGAGCTCACGCTCTGTTGAAGCCGATGCCAAGAGTTCAAAGTGGCGCAACGACAAGTCAAACGCCTTTCCAGAAACCGATTTAGGCAAAATCGCAGCGCTTACTAAAACGCTGGTGTCGACGACCATCCTCTTTTTTTCAGCGATTTTCGTGGACAAGCGTAGTAATCTCTTCTTCAGTCAAACCAATATCCGAGCCAAGCGCCTGCACGCGTTTTGTGTATTGGTCAAAGGCTTCAGCGGCCACTTCGCCTTGAATTGGCGCGAGCGTGCGCAACAATTCCATCAATTGCAACAACACATCAAGTGGTTTACCGTAAGGTGAAAACACTACCGAAACGGGACGCCCGCGACGCGTGATCAACACTGGCTCGCGTTGCGAGGTATCGATCAATTCACCAAAATGATTCTGGGCGGCTAACGAGGTCATGGTTCGCATAATACCCTCATATGGCTGAAACAGCTGTTACGGATGTTACATCTAGTATAGCCAGAATCTAGTTGTAGTCACGCTAAACCATCTCCCAGCCCTGCACCACCCCATGACAAGCCACCTGGATGCCTTTGAAGTTTTGCATGACAGGGGCTTCAGCTTTACATTGCTCGCGAGCGTGCGGGCAGCGGGGATGAAAGGTGCAGCCTGAGGGTGGGTTCAGGGGGTTGGGTACCTCACCTGCAACGGGCGTGCGTGACTTGCCCTGGCCAGTCAGATCAGGGATCGCTGCGAGCAACAGGCGGGTGTAGGGGTGCTGGGGAGTTGTAAACAAGGCGTCGCGATCTGCGATTTCGACGATGCGCCCTAGGTACATCACCCCCACGCGATCGGCCACATGATGCACGACCGCGAGATTGTGCGAGATAAACAAATAGGTCAGGCCAAGCCTGCGCTGCAGATCTTTCATGATGTTCAAGACCTGCGCCTGTACTGACACATCCAGCGCAGAGGTCGGCTCATCGCACACTAAAAACTCTGGGTTCACCGCAAGCGCGCGTGCTATTGAGATGCGCTGACGCTGCCCGCCCGAGAACTGGTGCGGGTAGCGACTTTGGTCGCTGGGATGCAGGCCGACTTGTGTCAGTAGCGCGCTGACCCGTTCATCGCGTTCAGCTGCACTCAGTTGAGTATGCGCGAGCATGGGTTCGGCAATGATGCGCCCAACTCGCCAGCGTGGGTTCAAGCTTGCATACGGATCCTGAAAGATCATTTGCAAACGCTTGCGTAACGCCAAGCCTTTGCGCCCTTGCATATTTGACAAGGGTTGCCCGTCAAACGTAATCGACCCGTGCGTGAGTGGATACAATCCGACCAGTAAGCGCGCAATGGTTGATTTGCCACAACCCGATTCACCAACCAAGGCAAGCGTCTCGCCTTTACGAATCGAAAACGACACACCATCGACTGCACGCAACACACTGCGCGGCTTACGCGCTAGGACACGCTCAAGCCAAGGGGATGACACATCAAACCAACGGGCTGCGTTTTTGACTTCAATGAGTGGTTGAGGCTCAACCTGTGTGGCCAAAGAAGGCTGTGCCTCAACAATCTGATCAACTTGCATTGTTTTCAACCTCTGTGCGCAACCAACAAGCCACCTGCGAACTTCCGCGCGTTTGGAGCTCTGGACGCTCAAGTTTGCAGCGATCCATCACTTTCACACACCTTGGGTTAAACGCACACCCTTGCGGGATCGCGTTCAAGCGCGGCATGGTGCCATCAATCTGCACCAAACGCTCAACGTGTTGGTGAATAGAGGGAATTGAACCCATTAACCCTACCGTGTACGGGTGCCGTGGCGCATGGATGACGTCACGCACTTTACCAACCTCGGCAATACGGCCTGCGTACATCACCACCACACGGTCAGCCGTCTCGGCGATCACACCCATGTCGTGTGTAATCAGCATGACCGCAGCACCTTGTTCGCGACAGAGCTTTTTAAGCAACTCAATAATCTGCGCTTGAATCGAAACATCGAGCGCGGTGGTCGGTTCATCTGCCACGATCAGATTGGGCTCGGCCGCCAGCGCCAAGGCAATCACCACACGCTGACGCATACCACCTGAGAATTGATGAGGATAATGATCAATGCGCTCGCGCGCCGCTGGGATCCCAGTTGCCTCAAGCAATTCAATCGCACGATTGCGCCCTTGCGACCAAGTCAGCGGCAAATGCGTCACGATGGTTTCGGTGATCTGATGCCCAACTGTGTACAACGGATTCAAAGACGTCAGCGGATCTTGAAAAATGGCACCAATCTCGCGCCCACGAATGTTACGCATCTGATCGTCTGGCAATTGATCAATACGACGCCCAGCCAGCAAGATCTCTCCGCCCGAGATACGCCCCGGCGGCTCAAGCAGGCCAATAATCGCAGCGCCTGTTAGCGATTTGCCCGCGCCCGATTCACCGACAACGCCCACAACCTCACCCGCTGCGATGCTGAACGACACCTCGTTTAAGGCTTTAAGTGTGCCGTGACGCGTCGAGAATTCAACGCTTAGGCTTTTGACTTCAAGAATGTTTGACATCAGGCGGCTCAACTTAAACGCGGGTTCAAGGCATCACGCAGCCAATCACCCAACAAGTTGACCGACAGCACCAATAGCACCAGCGCCGCTCCTGGAAAAATCGTAATCCACCACTCACCTGAAAACAAAAAATCGTTACCGACGCGAATCAAGGTACCCAAAGAGGGCGACGTCGGAGGCACACCCACGCCTAAAAAGGATAAAGTCGCCTCGGTGATGATCGCAGTGGCCAAGTGCACGGTTGCCAATACCAA
>CAMBZR010000131.1 GCA_945872285.1 Bordetella parapertussis
GTAAATGAGAGTCTGCTGCCGCTGCGTTGTTGGACAATGCCGAGTTGATCATAATTAATGACGTTTGGCCCGATCAGCGTTAACAGGGTTTCATAAATGGCCAGATCAATATATTGACCTTTCCCTGTGCGCCGCTTTTCGGCCATCGCAACAAGCCCAAGATAGGCAGCCATGAGGCCGGTTGTGGAGTCTGCCAACCCAAACCCTGGCAGCAGTGGAGCTTGATCCGGGTAGCCGGAAATAAAGGCCGCACCTGCATAGGCTTCGGCTAGCGTGCCGAAGCCAGGACGATCGCTGTAAGGCCCTGTTTGCCCATAACCGGTTACGCGAATCATGATGAGGCTCGGATTGATCGCTTTGAGCGTTTCGTACCCGAGGCCCCACTTTTCAAGTGTTCCCGTTCGGTAATTCTCGATCACGATATCCGTGTCCAATACCAGTTTCTTCACGACTTCGACCCCGAAGGGGGTTCGCAGATCAAGCGTGACGGACTTTTTACCTCGATTGATGACCTTGTAATACAGCCCAACGCCGTCTTTGTTTTCGCCCCAAAACCGCATTTCGTCACCGGTGCCCGGCTTTTCAATTTTTATGACCTGCGCACCAAAGTCCGCCATAAACATCGCGCACATCGGGGCCGCGAGAAAGTTTGAGAGGTCCAGCACTTTGACGTCCGAGAGGGCCCCCACCGTTGACTTCTCATCTGTTGACATTTTTTGCACGCCTCGTTAACCTAATTGTACGGACAATAGTTAGGTTTAGTTTGACTGTCAAGTATAGATACTGACAAAGCACAGTCGCTCGATCTAACCGGCAATAGAGTCACTACAGTGCAAAACCCGAACGTGCGGACTACCGCAGTCACAATCAAAGGGTGGAGCTTGGTGTTAGCTTGTGAATCCACAAATAGGGAGTTGATATGTCTTTTTTGCGAAAGTACCTGATAAATATCTGCGCTAGTTTTGCCGCCTGCTTGGTGATGTCTTCCGCGTACGCGGACCCAACATTTCCGAACCGACCGATCAATTTAGTGGTCGCTTTTGGGCCCGGTACCGGTAGCGATACGATCGCGAGAATTCTGTCAGAAAAGATGAGAGAAATACTTGGGTCACCCGTAACCGTGGAAAATCGATTGGGTGGGGGAGGAGTCATTGGTACAGAGTATGTGGCTCGCGCAAAGCCAGATGGGTATACCTTAACGATGGGCTCGACTTCATCGCTTGGAACGACTCCAGTTTTAAACCCTAATGCAAAATACGATGTCAAAAAAGATTTTGTATTCATTTCAGGCATAGCAAAGTCTGATTATGTGATTTTCACGTCGACTAGACCAGGCTCGCCTCAAACCCTAGGTGAATTGCTTGCTCGACTAAAGAAAGAGCCAAGCAGTTTTGCCTCGGCTGGAGTTGGAACAATTACTCACCTTGCGACAGAAATGCTTCTACACAAATCATCCCTGTCTGCGACACATGTTCCCTACAAGGGAAGTGGTCAGGTAACTATAGATGTAGCCGCTGGACAGGTGTTGTTCGCGACGGATTCTCCATCGGCGACATTGCCGCTCATTCAAGCTGGCAAGCTGAGAGCGCTAGCTGTGACAGGCCCGACTCGGATTAGTGCGCTTCCCGACGTCCCGACGGTCGCCGAGAGCGGTTTCCCTGGCTTCCAAGTTTTAGCATGGTGGTGTTTGGCTGCACCAGCCGGCACGCCTGAGGCCGTGATCAAGAAGCTGAGTGACGCTGCTCAACAAGCAATTGCCTCGCCCGAGATAACTGCCCGGCTACGAAAAATGGAGATCGAGCCGATGCTGATGAATGCGGCTGAGCTTACTGACTTCATTAATAAAGATATTCCAGCGTGGACTAACTTCATTAGAAGTAGCGGAATCACAATTGCCCCGTAAGTCTGTGTGACTAAAACTGGGTTGAGCTAAATATCTTGTGCCCATAGTTGATCAAAGGATATGTATGCAAGTTGAGGGATTTGCTGCGGTATTGGGTGACGACATTGACACAGACGTTATTTTTCCGGCGCGATACCTCGCCGTTTTAAAGCCTGAGGATCAAGCTAAACATTTGTTCGAACCGCTAGGCGAGGCTGTACGACAAAAAGTTCTTGCTGGAGGTGTCGTCATAGGAGGTTGGAATTTTGGTTGCGGCTCGTCTCGCGAGCATGCGGTAACGTCTATGATCGGCGCGAATGTGCGCCTTGTGCTTGCAAAATCTTTCTCACGCATTTTTTTTAGAAATGCAGTAAACAATGGCTTGGCAGTTGTAATCAGCCCAGAAATAGTGTCTGCGATTACTGAGGGAGACAAGATTTTTGCAGATCTGCAGGTTGGGCAAGCATCCATCAATGGTAAAGCTCTTTCTTTTACGCCGCTTCCACCCGAGGTGCTTACGATTCTGAGCGCAGGCGGACTATGGGCTGCAAAATCGGCCCAGAGAAAAAAAGAGGTAAAGATATGAGTCAAACGCTAACGGAAAAAATTATGGGTCGCCTGGCGGGGCGGACGGTAAAAGCGGGTGATATGGTTGAGATTGGTCCCGATTGGACGTTTGCATTGGATGATGGCATTGGACTGATTGATCAAAACTTTAAGCGTTATGGCGTAAAAAAACTGGCTCATCCGGAGCGGATCCGACTGTTCTACGATCACTACGCACCGGCGGATACCCCACTCCATGCGTTAATGCATAAAATTGGGCGAAAGTTGTTTGATCAGTTCGAGATTCCTCGGGAACATTTACACGAGGTTGGCGCTGGGATTTCGCATCAAATTGCAGTTGAAAGTGGCTTGGTTCATCCGGGTAAGATGGTCACAAATATGGATTCACACACCATCACCGTAGGCGCAGTTGGTGCGATTGGTTGCGGTATCGGCGGGGCTGAGATGGCCTACCTCTGGTCTGAAGGTAAGTTATGGTTTAGAGTTCCTGAAAGCATCAAAATCGAATTGACAGGACGCATGCCCGCAGGCGTTGCTGCGAAAGATATTGTTTTGTCGATACTTCAGTCGATCTCCGCGAGAGGTGCGATCTATGCTGCAATTGAATATCACGGCGAGGCCATTGCCCACATGAGTATTCCTGAGCGGATGACGCTCTGCAATATGGGAATTGAGATGGGGGCAAAGTTCGCCGTGGTTCCTGGCGATGTCGTCACCCAAGCGCACTTCGATCGGTTAAATATAACGATTGCCGAAATGCCACAGCCAGATGTCGATGCGCAGTATGTATCGCATCACAAAGTTGATTTATCGACATTAGAGCCATTGGTGTCAGCACCAAACAAGGTAGATAACGTACATCCGGTTGGCAACTTTAGCTCTGTGCGCATTAATCAAGCTTTTATAGGAACGTGCACGAATGGCCGCTTTGAAGATTTTGAGATTGCAGCATCCATTTTGAAAGGTAAGAAAATCGCATCGGACGTCCGGCTTGTCGTCACGCCAGCGTCTAGGCAGGTTTACATGCAGGCGCTTACTTCTGGGGTGCTTGAAATTTTGGTGAACGCTGGTGCTTCGGTGACCACTCCAGGCTGTGGCGCATGCGCTGGAATGCATCAGGGAGTTTTGGCGGAGGGCGAAGTATGTATCTCATCTTCGAGCCGAAATTTTCTCGGCAGAATGGGACATCGTGATGCCTTGGTTTATCTAGGTTCACCTGGAACGGTTGCGGCGAGCGCACTGACAGGCTTTATCACAGATCCTCGAACCCATTTAGCGTAAGTCCCGAGTGTTGTGAGCATAGCTAGTGTAAGCGAGCGGCAGGTTTAATCCCAATGCTACTTTAGGAGCCCATGATGGCAGATCTCGATGTCTACAAAAAGCAGAAATTTGGTCAAAAAATTGGTTTTGGTAAAAAATCGGCATTGTTAATTATCGATTTTCAAGTAGGGTTTGCCGACGCCGATGTGCTTGGCGGTTTCAATATGCTCAGTGCGATTGAGCAAACATCAAAATTATTAAAGATCGCGCGTAGCTCGAAAGTTCCTGTCGCGCACGTGCGATTTGCAACGGAAATGCAAGGCGACGACATTGGTACATTTGCGGTCAAGGTACCAACGCTTAAGAAACTATCGCCTGACTCGAAAGACGCGCAGTTTGTCGAAAGTGTCCGGCCCAATAAAGGTGAGTGGGTTTCAACCAAACGCCACGGATCAGCTTTTTTTGGCACTAACTTGGCTGCGTGGCTGACTTTTATAGGCGTCGATACCTTATTTATTACCGGCTGCACCACGAGTGGTTGTGTGCGTGCGAGCACGATTGACGCGTCAGCCTATGGCCTACGTCCGATGGTAGTGACAGACTGCGTAGGGGATCGCGCAGAGGGTCCTCATCGGGCCAATCTGTTTGATATGGAGCAGAAGTATGCGGACTTGGTGACGTCCAAACAAGTCGTTGCCTACTTTAAAGCGCTCAAAAATCAGTGAGCTAGTCTGGTGGTTATGGTGATTCAAATAGCCAACTCCGTTCGGCGGGACTTTTCACAACGGGGTATTGGCTATTGAGGGATCTACCTCGACGAGTGCTGGGTGAGCTAATGTGTAGTGATCGATTTCACACTACCCCCATTCCCCCACCCCTAAATCAAACCGCAACCTCAGCCTCTGCACCGGTACCCCCGCATACACCTCTTCAACCCCGCACCACCACCCACCAACGGCAAGCTCGCCTGCGCTTCAAGCCTAAACCTTTCGCCCAGCACCCCGTCATACGCCTGCGCCCACCGGTCTTGGATGCGTTCTTTGTCGGATAGCCCAATTGAATAAGGGTCGCTGCAATGCGTTTATCGAGCTTGATATAAAGCTTAACTGCTCGAATTCGATCTTCGTATGAATACATGAACTACCTCCAAGTAGTCCAACTTTTCCGCCGCACCTCCCCCCACACTTCTTCGGATGTGGGACAAACGCCAGCGAGGCTACCGGGCGATGGGGTAACGGTAAGCGGTAACTGAACGCCGTTATAGTATTTGCGTTTTATAAAGTGCAAACTCTCTCTCTCTTTCAAAAAACCACGAGAGATTGCAATGCAAAGCCCAAAGCAAAGTCAGTTAAGCCCGCGCCAACAGCAGTGGCGTGATGAACAAGAGCAATTCGAAGCCAGCGGTCTGACGGCGCGTAAGTTCTGTGAATTGCGCCGAT
>CAMBZR010000132.1 GCA_945872285.1 Bordetella parapertussis
TATGACCAAGCCCTGAACGGGGCAATATCACGGCCGCGTAGCCTGGGTCGGCTACATGAAGCGCCAGACCGGTCGGGATCAAGTGGGTAGCGCCGGGCTCTAAGACCAAGGGCGCCTCCAGACAAGCACGCAGATCCAGTCCTGCTGAACCCGCCGTTGCGTAGGCCGGTAGATGTTCGCGCATGCGTGGGTCTAGAATTTTTAATTCGACGGCTTTCACAGCATTTTCCTCGGAGCGGTGCGGCGGCGTTTGTCTTGCTCGGCGCGACGTGTATGCCAGACTAAGAGGCCGACGCTAAACAGTACGACAAAACCCAGCGCTGAATAAATCAGTGATTCGCGCGAATGTTTGGCGGCATCGACACTAATTGCCGCTAAATAACCGGGAGCGAGCAAAGCCGGGACCCATAAGATTCCTGACAAAACATTCGCCAGTTGAAACTTTTTTTCAGACATTTTCATGACGCCCGCGACGGTGGGGATCAGACAGCGTACCGGCCCTAAAAACCGCCCGATCAAGACAGCTAAAAAGCCATACCGATAACAAAGCAGTCGGGCGCGCGCCACAGAACGACGATGCGTTTTTAGCACCTTCAGACGCAAGATGCTCGGCCCGAGCCACTTACCAAGCCAGTACGACAAAGCATCGCCAAGCACGGCTCCGGCCATGCCCCAAAGCAGAATAGGCGCGATTGGAAGGGTACCGCCGCCGACCAGACCGCCGCTCATCATTAATAACACTGTGGCGGGTAGGAAGATACCGATGATTAACATCGACTCGCCAAAGGTCATTAAAAAAATGATCGGACCGGCCCACGCCTGATGCGTCTGAATAAATTGCCCAGCCTCTAAAATAAGTGCATCCATCAGGTGTGAGACTCAAGCTTTTTGTGGAAGCCGCGCGGCAATCGCGGCGATCAGCTGGCGCGCGACGTCTTGTTTAGCGCTTGTCGGCAGCGGGTGTTCGCCTTGTTCGTCAAAAATACTGACGGTGGTCTGTTCAGCGTCCATCACGTGCTGCGCCAGATTGCCGATCAGCATTGGTATTCCTTTGCGCAGGCGTTTGGCTTGTGAGAATTCAGAGAGTCGCTCGGTTTCGGCTGCAAAGCCAACGCACCAGGGCGCATTCGGTAAGGCTGCGACAGTTGCCAGAATGTCGGGGTTTAACGCAAATTCTAAGCTTGGCGTGTGTGAGCTGGCAGCCAAGGGATCTTTCTTGATTTTGTCGCTCGCAACGTTTGTCACCCGCCAGTCGGCCACGGCAGCTACAGAAATAAAAATATCTTGTCTGGCGATCCGTGACAGCACGGCCTCGTGCATTTGCTGCGCGGTTTGCACGTGAATGCACGGCACGCCATAGGGCTCAGGCAGGGCGGTCGGACCCGAAATCAAGGTGACTTCGGCGCCCGCTTCAAAGGCGGCTCGCGCCAGTGCATAGCCTGTCTTACCCGATGAACGATTAGTGATCACGCGCACCGGATCAATCGGCTCGACGGTTGGGCCTGCGGTGATCAGGACGCGTTTGTTCTGCAGGAGCTTAGGCTGAAAAAACGCAACGAGCTCTGCCAAAATTTGCAGAGCTTCGAGCATTCGGCCATCGCCCGTTTCGCCACATGCTTGTTGTCCAGAACCGGGTCCCAATACGGCGACACCATCTTGCTTAAGTTGCGCGACGTTGCGCTGCGTGGGAGCTGCCGACCACATTTCGCGGTTCATGGCGGGTGCGACTAGCAGTGGGCAAGCGCGTGCCAGACAAAGGGTTGAAAGCAAATCATCGGCGCGGCCTTGTGCCAATTTAGCCATGAAATCAGCCGAGGCCGGTGCGATTAAGATCGCATCGGCGCCGCGGCTTAAGTCGATATGAGCCATGTTGTTAGGGATACGAGGATCCCAGGCATCGTTAAATACCGGGCGTCCGCTGAGTGCTTGCATTGTCACGGCGGTGATGAAATGCGTTGCGGCGTCGGTCATGACAACATCAACGGTCGCACCTTGCTCGATGAACCGGCGCACCAGTTCGGCAGATTTATAGCAAGCGATTCCACCGCTTAGGCCCAGTACGATTCGTTTGTCATGAAGCTCTTGCATGGCGACCTCGCAGACGAAGAATTTCGTCTAGAATCAATAGGATAGCACCGAGTGTAATGCAGGAGTCGGCGACGTTAAAGGCGGGGTAATACCAGTCTTGCCAATAAAACAATAAAAAATCAATCACATGACCGTAGAGCAGTCGGTCAATGACATTGCCAAGCGCCCCACTTAAGATCAGCGCCAAGGCAAGCAGCAAGCGTGGTTGCGTGCGATTGTTGTGCATCATCCAAAGCATAAAACCTGAGGCGCCTAGCCCGAGCACTGAAAAAAACCACCGCTGCCAACCGGCCTCGTCGGCTAAAAAGCTGAACGCGGCCCCGCGGTTGTAAAGCAAAGTAAAGTCAAAAAAAGGCAAAACTTGCGACCGTTCGCCGTAGCGAAAGGTGGTGTCGAACCATATTTTGGTCAACTGGTCGGCCAAAAGTAAAATTGCTGACATCAACAGCCAGCGCGTGAGGGTCGCTTGATCTTTAAGCGAGCGCTTTGGCTCAGTCGTGTCTGTCATCGTGGTTAGTCGCTCGCCCGCATGTCTTGCGTTTCGCGCGCTTCCTTTAAGCTACTCACGCAACGACCACAAATATCTGGGTGCTGAGCCTCAAGACCGATATCGGCGCGCCAGTGCCAACAACGTTCGCATTTTTTATGAGGCGAGGGTGCGATGCTGATTGAAAGCTCATTTTGACCGGCGTCCGTAGCGGCCCGCACACTCACGTGCGAGACAATAAAAACATAAGGTAATTGTTCGGCCACGCTCTGTAGCAAGGCCAGGTCACTGCCAGAAGCGGTCAGGTCGATTTCGCCTTGTAGCGATGAACCGATGCTGCCAGCGGTGCGAAGCTCTTCAAGCTTGCGTGTGACCAGTGTCCGGATTTCGCGCAGACGACCCCAGCGCTGTTGCAACAGGTCAGCGTCGGTGATTGTAGGCACGACGTGATAGCACTCGGTAAAGATCGTGACACGCTGGTCTGCTGGCAGACTGGCTAAGGTCTTGTCGCCCAGCAGGCCCCAGGCCTCTTCGGCCGTAAACGACAAGATTGGTGCCATCAGCTTAAGCAGGGTCTGGGTGATGTGCAGTAATGCCGTTTGCGCCGAGCGACGCGCCAGACTCTTAGGCGCTGAGGTATATAAACGGTCTTTCAAAACATCAAGATAAAAAGAGCCTAAATCTTCAGAGCAAAAATGCTGCAACCTGGACATGGCCGGTTGAAACTCGTATTGTTCAAAGCTTTTGAGCACCTCAGCTTGCATCTGCGCCGTCATCGCCAGCGCGTACTGATCGATTTCAAGCATGCTTTCGGTTAGTACGACATCTTTTGCCGCGTCAAAGTCAGCTAGGTTGGCAAGTAAAAAACGCAAGGTGTTACGAATACGACGATAGCTTTCTACTACGCGCTTCAGGATTTCATCAGAGATTGAGAGTTCGCCAGAGTAGTCGGTGCTGGCGACCCACAAGCGCAAAATCTCGGCGCCCAGGCTGTCAGAGACTTTTTGTGGCGCAATCACGTTGCCCACCGACTTACTCATTTTGCGACCCTGGCCGTCCACGACAAAGCCGTGTGTCAACAAACTGTTGTAAGGGGCACGGCCTTCGAGCATGCAACCGGTTAACAGCGACGAGTGAAACCAGCCTCGATGTTGATCTGAGCCTTCAAGGTACAGGTCGGCAGGCCAAGGCAACTCGCCGTGTGAGCCTTGTTGCGCATTGTTTAAACCACCTAGCACGGTCGCGTGCGTGGTGCCAGAATCAAACCACACATCGAGTGTGTCGCGATTTTTTTCGTATGTATCGGCATCGGGGCCCAGCAAGTCTGCTGGTTCAACCGCTTGCCAAGCCTCGATGCCGCGCTGTTCAACCAACTTGGCGACGGTCTCAAGCAAGGCAGGGGTGTCAGGGTGCAGGGCGCCGGTTTCTTTGTGAATAAAGAAGGCCATGGGTACGCCCCATTGGCGCTGCCGCGATAAGGTCCAATCGGGTCGATTCGCAATCATGGCATGTAGGCGCGCGCGACCCCAGGCTGGGTAAAACGCAGTGGCTTCGATGGCGGCCAGCGCACTGGTGCGCAGCGTCGACGCGTCGTCTTTAGGAGGCACGTCCATTCCGGCAAACCACTGACTGGTCGCACGATAGATGATGGGCGTCTTGTGACGCCAGCAATGCATGTAGCTATGTGCGTGCGGTTCTTGCTTGAGCAGGGTACCCGCTTGCGTCAGCGCTTCGACGATTTTTGGATTGGCCGCCCAGATGGTTAAGCCACCGAAGCCGGGCAAACTCGGCACGAACTTACCATCGCCCATCACAGGGCTGATGATGTCGGCATCTTTCATGCCATTGGCTTTGCAGGATAAAAAGTCCTCGATACCATAGGCCGGTGCCGAATGTACGACACCCGTACCCGTATCAAGCGTGACGTAATCGCCCAAATAAATAGGTGCTGTACGTTGGTAGCCCGCGTCAAAGCGCGCAAGCGGGTGTTCGAACTCGAGTTTGTTTAACGCTTGTCCAGGGCAACGCGCAATGACTTCGCCTTGCAGGTTCCATTCTTTGAGGCAAGCCTGAACACGATCGAGCGCGATCAGCAGCAGCGCGCCTGTGGCCGGTGCCGGGCTCGCGCGCACCAAGGCATATTCAAACTCAGGGTGCAGGTTTAATGCTTGGTTTGAGGGGATGGTCCAGGGGGTGGTGGTCCAGATCACGATGGCGCCGGGCTCGACGTCTTGCAGGCCAAAGGCTTTTGCCAGTGCAGTACGATCGATAAACGGAAACGCGACGTGCACAGCGGGGTCTTTACGATCGGCGTATTCAACCTCAGCCTCGGCCAAAGCCGAACCGCAATCAAAGCACCAGTTCACGGGCTTAAGGCCCCTAAAGACATAGCCTTTGTCTAGGATTCGACCCAGCGCACGAATTTCGTTGGCCTCATTGCTGAAGTTCATGGTCATGTAGGGGCGGTTCCAGTCGCCCAGC
>CAMBZR010000133.1 GCA_945872285.1 Bordetella parapertussis
TAACGGGCGAAAAGCTAGTCATTGGATCATAGGGCGGATTTTTTTTAAGCAGAGGAATCTGCATCATGGGCGTATTGGTCGCCATGAAAAAGGTGTGGCCGTCTGGCTCTGCACGGATGACATATTCGGCCGCGATGAGTCCGTCTGCGCCAGGTTTGTTTTCGACAACGACAGTTTGTCCGAGCGAGGCCGTTAAGTGCTGCGCCAAAATCCGGGCGACTAAATCAGTGGCACCACCTGGCGGAAACTGCAACACAATCCGTATTGGCTTGCTTGGCCAGGTTTGGGCGCTTGCAAAGTTGGCAGTTAACACGCAGGCAAGGGCGCAGACAACAAGGGTGAACTGGCGGACACAATTCAAAGACATAGAGCACCTAAGGTTTGGTGTTGAAAGTTTGGCGTTGCAATCACTTCGCTCAGCCCTGCAACTGCGGCTTCGCAACAGGTCACGATCATATTAAACCGGCTACAGACAACTGCAACAAATTCAACTAAGATTTAGTGTCGATTTTTATTAGGGAAAACCCATGTTGCTCTTTGATATGACAAGTGCCATGAATCCTCGCCGCGTGCGAATTTTTTTAGCTGAAAAAGGGCTGACGATACCCATCCGGCAAATTGATGGGCTCAAGCACGAGAATACGCAGCCTGAATTCTTAGAAAAAAATTCGCTGGGCAAAGTGCCGGTTCTTGAACTCGACGATGGCACGCTGCTCACTGAGTCGATTGCGATTTGTCGCTACCTTGAGGCGCTTCATCCCCAGAGGCCGTTGTTTGGGCGCACAACGCTTGAGCAAGCGCAGGTCGAGATGTGGACGCGTCGTCTTGAGTTTGAAATTGTGATGCCTATCCTGACAAACTTTAGACACACAGGGCAATACTGGATTGGGCGCTCGCCTCAAGAGCCTCTTTGTGGTGAGTACTATCAGGCACGCGCCTTTGAGGCGTTCGAATGGCTTGATCGCGAACTTGCTGGCAAAGAATTTATCGCGGCTGATCACTACACGATCGCCGACATCGTTGCGCAGTGCGGCTTTTTAGTCGGTAAGGCGACGGGCACACGAATCCCACCAGAGTTAAAAGAATTAACGCGGTGGTACAGCGCAATGGTGGCACGTCCCACCGCGCGTGCTTAGCGTGAATGCGGCCATTCAAGCTCGTGTGGATCAAAAAGTTTGTTTGATCGTTGGTGCCGGAGATGGCACCGGAAGCGCGGTTGCTCTAGGCTTTGCGCGCGCTGGGTACGCAGTGTGTGTAGCGCGACGAACGCCAGACGCAAGTCAGGGCCTGCTTGACACCATTCACGCTGAGGGCGGGCATGCGTTAGCCTTTGCGCTAGACGCGCGTCGCGAAGACGAGGTGATTAAGCTTTTTCAAACGATTGAACAAGACGTTGGGCCGCTCGCTGTCGTGGTGTTTAACGTCGGCGGAAACGTCCGTTTCCCCTTGCTAGAAATGACAGCGCAAAAGTATTTTAAAACCTGGGAAATGTGTGCCATGGCGGGTTTTCTGGTTGGGCGAGAGGCGGCGCGTGTGATGTTGCCCCGGCGCTGCGGCACCATCTTATTCACGGGCGCGACGGCAAGTTTACGAGGCGGTGTCGGCTTTAGCGCTTTTGCAGGAGGCAAAGCGGCACTCAGAGCCTTAGCGCAAAGCATGGCGCGTGAGTTCGGTCCGCAGGGCTTGCATGTGGCGCACGTCATTGTTGATGGGGTGATTGACTCAGAACGAGTTCGCTCGACCCAACCCGAGCGCGTCGCCGCACTTGGAGCTCAAGGCCTGGTCGACCCCCAGAACATCGCGCAAGCTTATTTGTGGCTACACCAACAAAAACCTGACGCCTGGACGTTTGAGCTTGATCTGCGCCCAGCCACTGAAAAGTGGTAAGGTCATTCAGACCGTTACACTAAAATCTTGCATGCATACCCACTGACAGGCACCTATGACAACGACTGAACAAAACAAACCAATTGCGCGTTTCGCGATTCCAGCGCTGACAGAACTGCCTGCAGATATCCGCGAAAAAATTCTGACTGTGCAAGAGAAGTCGGGTTTTGTGCCGAACGTGTTTTTGGTGTTGTCGCGCAGGCCTGACGAATTTCGGGCTTTCTTTGCTTATCACGATGCGTTGATGGTGAAAGACACTGGCAGCCTGACTAAAGCCGATCGCGAAATGATTGTGACCACGACAAGTGCGAAGAACAACTGTTTATATTGTGTGGTGGCGCATGGTGCGATTTTGCGGATTTATGCAAAAAATTCGCTAGTGGCTGACCAAGTCGCAGTCAATCATCACAAGGCGGATATTTCGCCTCGACAAAAAGCGATGCTCGATTTTGCCGTCAAGGTCTGCCTAGACTCGCAGGCGGTCGGCGATGAAGACTACACAGCGTTAAAAGAGCACGGCTTTGATGACGAAGATATTTGGGATATCACTGCCATCACGGGATTTTTTGGGATGTCGAATCGACTCGCTAACGTCTTATCCATGCGGCCCAATGATGAATTTTTTATGTTGGGACGTCTGCCTAAAAAATAGCTAGGTACCGCGAGCGACTCAACCCCAACGCACTGAGCGGGGTCGAGTCTGTGCAGGACTACTCATCAATTTTTGCACCAGAGTCTTGAATCGCTTTGGCAAATTTGACGATTTCAGCTCGCAGATGCGTATCAAACTCAGTCGCAGTCATGAGCTTGGTGCTAAAGCCCATTTCTTTAAATTTATCTTGCACGTCGGGTAGGGCCAAGGCGCGATTCACATCGGTGTTTAACTTGTTTACGATCGCCGTTGGTGTAGCAGCGGGCGCATACAGACCAAACCAAGATACGACGTCAAAGCCCGGCAAGCCAGACTCAGACACGGTTGGCACATTAGGGGCAGCGGCGACACGCGCTGCGCTAGAGATGGCAAGCACTTTGATACGCCCGCCATTCGCGTGCTTGATTGATGTTGGGATTGGATCAAAAAGCATCGGAATTTGGCCGCCTAATAAATCGGTAAGAGCGGGCGAGCCACCTTTGTAGGGGATATGCCTGAGCTGCACACCTGCGGCTGTTTTGAAAATCTCACCCGCTAGGTGCGCGCCACCCCCAGGTCCACTTGAGCCATAGTCAAGGCCGTTAGGCTGAGTTTTTATGTAGGCGATGAGTTCGGTGACAGAATTTGCAGGCACAGAGGCGTTTACGATGAGTAAAAAGGGTGCGATCGCCAGATGCGCAACGGGTACAAAGTCTTTTAAGGTGTCATAAGGCAGCTTTTTATACAGACTCAGATTAATCGAGTGCTGGGTACCCTGTAGTAATAAGGTATAGCCATCGGGAGCCGACTTGGCAACCATATCAGAGCCTACGGTGCCGCTTGCGCCGGCTTTGTTCTCTACAATCGCTTGCTGCCCCCAAGTCTCGGCTAGTTTTTGGCTCAGAATACGGGCGACAACATCAGTGCCGCCTCCAGCTGGAAACGGCACAACAATGCGAACCGACTTGGTCGGATAGGCCTGCGCAAGCGCCAAGCAGGGGGCGAACGATAGGGCGAAGAGGGCGGCAAGTAAGCGTTTCAAGTTTGTCTCCTGGCTTGGCTGAGCCCAAGCTTCTGTGTGAGCCTCTACAATACGACGATTGTCACAAAATTGGAACCTTTCTTATGGCTGGCCCTTTATCTCACATCAAAGTTCTTGATCTTTCGCGTGTGCTAGCCGCCCCGTGGGCAGCACAAAATCTGGCTGATTTGGGCGCCGAGGTGATTAAGGTTGAGCGGCCGATCAAAGGTGATGATTCGCGTGCGTTCGCTCCGCCGTTTTTGAAGGACCAAGCTGGCAACACCACACGTGAATCGGCCTATTTTTGCGCGGCGAACCGTGGCAAAAAGTCGATTACGATCGATCTGTCCAAGCCCGAAGGTCAGCAACTGGTGCGCGAACTGGCAAAAAACGTGGATGTGATTTTTGAAAACTACAAAGTGGGCGACTTGGCGCGCTATGGCCTGGGCTACGAAGACATCAAGGCGATCAACCCCGCGATCATCTATTGCTCGGTGACAGGGTTTGGCCAGACCGGACCTGAAAAAGACCGGCCAGGTTACGATTTTATGGCGCAAGGCATGGGTGGTTTGATGAGCATCACCGGAGAGCGTGATGAACTTCCGGGCGGTGGTCCGCAACGTGTCGGTGTGCCGATTATTGATTTGACAACGGGCATGTATGCCTCGGTTGCAGTGTGTGCAGCGATCGCGAACCGCGCGGTGACGGGCAAGGGGCAGTGGATTGATATCTCTCTGCTAGACTCATGCGTGGCGGTTTTGGCGAATCAGGCGATGAATTATTTTGCAACGGGTGAGTCGCCCAAAGCGATTGGTAATGCTCATCCAAATATTGTTCCTTATCAAACTTTCAAAACGTCTGATGGGGCATTGATTTTGGCCTGTGGTAACGACAATTTGTTTAAAAAATTCTGCGCAATCGCTGACTGTGCGCACATTGCGCTAGACCCTCGCTATTCAACCAACGGCGAGCGGGTAAAAAATCGCGAAGAGATCACGGCCATTCTGAATGAAATCTTTTTAAAGTACACCACGCGTGAGTGGGTCAAAATGCTTGATGAGGCGGGTGTGGCCAATGGTCCCATCAATACGGTGGCTCAAGTATTTGAAGAGCCTCAAGTGCTGGCGCGTGCAATGAAAATAGAATTACCTCATGCTGTGGCCGGTTCGGTTTCTTTAGTCGCCAGCCCCATGAGGTTTTCGGGCACGCCGCTCAAGCACGAGATCCCACCGCCCGCGTTAGGCCAGCATACTGACGAGATCTTAAGTACGGTATTGAACAAAAACGCAGAGCAAATCGCCGCGCTTAAATCGTCAGGCATTGTTTAAGCGCTAGACTTATTCTTAAAAGATATAAAAACGGAGAACACACCATGTACGATTTAATTATTCGCAATGCGCAGGTATTCGATGGCTTAGGTCATCCCGCAGTGCGCGCGGATGTTGCGGTCAAGCAAGGGGTCGTTGCCGAGATCGGCGCGGTCAAGGGGCAGGCGACGCAAGAAA
>CAMBZR010000134.1 GCA_945872285.1 Bordetella parapertussis
TCGGCCGCGCTTAACCAGCGGGTGTAATCATTCCCGCGGATCTTCGATAAACCGGCCGCCGTCCCCATCACATTAAGCATGTTGCAGGTAAAGGTTGAAGAGCAACCATCTGCGCCCAAACTCAAATTGATGCCCGCATCGAGCACCGCACGTACAGGCTGAGAGCCCGAACCCAACATCAGATTGCTCCACGCATTGTGCTGCACGGTCGCGCCTGAGTCAGCGATCATCTGCAACTCATCAGGATTGAGCCAGACCGCGTGAATTAACGTTGTGTTGGGCTTTAAAAACCCAAGCTCAGCCAAGCGCGCAATCATCGTTTTGCCATAGAACGCCAAACCGGTGACGACCTGCAGCCTAGTTTCTTGCGCATGAATGGCCGCAGGCAAATCAAGCTCGTCGGCCAAGGCCCTGCACTGTTTTAAAAATTCGGGCGTGCAGCGATGTGGTGCCGAAGGCGACACCATGAGACCCACGCGATCTTGCTTTGGATGATGCGTTTGTGCCAACTTGCGAATGAACTGCATCAGCGCTGCCGGATCGGGTCGCGGTAAACCACGCAGTTGCGTCACGAGTTCTTTAGAAAAAATCTGATCCACATCGACATAGTTATCGACGATCGGACGATCCATCATTGAAAAGCCAACCACCGCGCGCAAGCCAATATCTTCATAGGCCTGAAAGACCGCTTCAATCACTTCAGGATTCAGCACGGCACCCGGGCTCATGTCATCCACAATGGTGGTCGTCCCTGTGCGTAAGGCTTCAATCGCACCGATTAACGTTCGAAGATAAATTTGCCTGGGCGTTAAGGCCACGGGTTTGATGGTGCGGACATAGTTCATCCATAGTTCAAGCGGAAGATTTTCAAATCGTCCTTTTTGAAAATGTTCATGCGAATGTAGATGCCCATCGATCAGACCTGGCACTGCAAGTCGGTCCGCGAGTGGCATCACCTCTCCATCGGTTGCTGTTCCACCGGGTAAGATCGCTGCGATCTTCGTACCCTCAATGACTAGATCAACCGGTTTAGCGTCAAACTTTTGTGAGGCCCCGTGCAGCGCTTGCACGTTTTGCAAAATGATTCTTTTCATTGTTTTTTTTAAACCCCCAAATAATGTTGATTTCTACTTCATATACCGAGAAATTCCAGCAAGGCGCTCCATGATCACGAGCAATAACAGCGTGGCTAAAATCAAGGCCCCAAAAGCGGCAGCGGCTCGTACATCGAGGCTATCTTCAATAATATGCCAAAGTCTGATGGGCAAGACTTCAGAGCGCGCATCGGATAAAAATAACGATAACGCCACATTATCTAGAGATGACATAAAGGCAATAAAAGCACCGGTCGCAATCCCCGGTAAGAGCGCTGGCAATTCAATGCGTTTAAACATAAATCAACCCGATGCCCCCAAGCTATGCGAGCAGTCAAGCATCACTAGGTCAAGCTGCGCATCACTCGCTGGCGCGGTACGCAATACATAAGGCGTACAAATGGCCACATGGCCCGCCACGAGTGTCGAAAACGACAAACTCTGCCCCATTAAGTTAAACAGCATCAAAATACCAAGTCCGAGCGCAAGGCTTGGCAGCATTAGTGGCGACATAAACACTGAGTCCATGAGCTGTGCCCAAAAGGCGCGTTGACCCACCGGCATCGGTGCCTAGCGCAAACGGCACTAAGCCTGCGGCAACGCTTGCCATCGCACCACCCGATGAACCCCTTGGTGTGAGTGTGAGATCCCGGGGGTTGCGGGTGATCCCGTGCAAAGGGTTTTCTGTGATGCCCTTGCAGGCAAACTCAGGGGTGTTTGTGATGCCAATACAGATCGCACCGTTCTTTTTGAGTTGCTCAACCGACCAACTGTCACGTACAGCAATGTGATCTGCATATAACTTCGAGCCATAGGTGGCTGGGCGACTGGCTACCCACAGGTTATCTTTGGTCGTGAAGGGCACGCCTACTAGGGGTAGCCGAGCACCCTGCCCGATCTTTTGATCAACCGCGGCTGCCTGCTTGAGCGCACCCTCTTCGTCGATATCGATCAAGGCGTTCAGCAATGGGTTGCCCAGGCAATCCGCGCCAACGCAGCTGGAGTGACCTGCACTGCGGTCAATTGACCGCTATTTACGCTTCGGGCGAGGTCCCGACAGCGCCATTCAAAAAACTTTGGAAGAGGTTGTGTCATATTATGTAAACAAACAAAAGACGTGCCAGATTGAGGGGGACAAACACGATAATTAGCCAACTCTTCCCACCAAGTATAAAGACTTGTCCCCACTTTTATGCAAAAATTCTTTAACTAAGGTAGCACCTCAAAACAGGTTACGGATATCAGATGCGCAATAACAGAGATCATCAAAGCCGCTTCAACGTCCTAAAAATGCAGCTCGATTCCACGCATTATCAAGCCGCCTCAATATGACCCGCTCTGCTTATACGGTCATACGCGGTGGATTAGTGCTTTCAAGCGATGCGTCTACGACTAGCTACCAAGACATCCTAATTAAAGGAGACACTATTACAGAGCTTCTAGTCCAAAATGCGCCCGCGCCTGAAGGCGCTGAGCTCATTAATGCCAAAGAGCGACTACTGATTCCCGGCCTAATAAATACTCACGCGCATGGACACAACACTCTCGCCAAAGGCATGGGTGGTTTGTGGACCCTCGAACTGCAACTGGCAATGTCACCATGGATTAGCGGCGGTCGCGAGCGCGAAGACAAGTACATCGCAGCCCTGCTAGGTGCTGCAGAAATGATACGCAAAGGATGCACAACTTGTTATGACCTCTATCTTGAATTGCCGGGTCCTACAATCGATGGAATGCAGGCAGTCGGTCAAGCATACGTCGATGCCGGCATGCGGGCGGTGGTGGCGCCTATGATGTCTGATCGTAGTTTTTACGAAGTTGTGCCGGGCCTACTAAACGCATTGCCCCACGATCTACAGCTGCAAGTTCGATCGTTACAAGTGAACCCCTCAGGTCAAGGCCTGAAAGTGGGTCGCGAGCTATTACACCATTGGCCATTCGATATAGACCGCGTTCGGCCCGCCTTGGCGCCCTCGATTCCTTTGCACTGTAGCGACGAGTTTCTCTCTGCAATCGTGCGTCTGTCACGTGAGTTCAACATTGGTCTTCATACGCATTTAGCTGAGTCACGCTTTCAAGCCGAAGTCAGTTTGACGCGGTTCGGTCAAAGTATTGTTGCGCACATGGGGAAGCAGGGCTTTCTATCATCAAATTTAACTGTCGCCCACGCCATACACATAACCGATGAGGACCGTCGCCTACTTGCCAAACACAGTGTATCCGTGGCACATAATCCTTCAGCCAATATGCGACTAGGTTCAGGGCTGGCGGATATACGAGCCATGCTCGACGTTGGCATTAATGTAGGCATTGGCACCGATGGGTCAGTTTCTTCAGACAATCTAAACATGTTTGAAATGTTACGGCTCACTTCTTTTATTTCAAGAATAAAAACATCACCCCCTGAGGCATGGTTGACGGCGACAGAAATCCTGACGATGGCCGGAACTAACGGCGCGCGCGCGCTAGGCATGCAACATCTGATTGGGCAAATCAAAGCTGGTTATAAAGCTGATATCGTGTTCTTAAATCTAACTAATCTGAACTATGTGCCACTCAACAATCCCGTCAACCAGATTGTTCACTGCGAGGATGCTACCGGCGTTGATCGGGTCTTAATCGGAGGAAAGATTGTCTTCGAAAATGGTCAGTTAACTCAGATTGATGAGGCTAAGTTACGCGAACGAGTAGAGCAAACGATGCAGGCCGTCAGAGCTCGGCGCGATACTGTGTATCCAACAGTCAAACGCACCGCTGACATTGTGGGCTCCTATTGCGCTTGCTTAGGTGGCTCATCCCCTAGTCACAACACGAAGCTCTTTACTTAAGAGAAGCCAACCATTCAAAGTGCGACGTTGAATAGCGTCACTAATATAAATGGCAGGCAACTCTCGAGCCTTTGACCAAAGTATCTGCTGGACGACTTTGCGAGCATACGCTCATCGCCTGACCACAACGGGGATGAAATGCGCAACCCGTTGGTGGATTTAACGCATTGGGATAAGCGAGCCCCAGACCCAGCTCGGGCATCCCTAAACCAGGCTCAGGTGTTAATACCGAACTAAATAGCGCCTGAGTATACGGATGCTTGGGACTCTTGAAGACCGATTCCATGGCGCCCTCCTCGACAATGCGCCCCAAATACATGACTGCAACACGTTGCGCCATGTGCTGCACGACGGCCAAATTATGCGAAATCAAAACATACGTTAGCTTGAACTCGTCTTGAAGATCAAGTAACAAGTTTAAGATTTGCGCTTGAACCGATACGTCTAACGCTGACGTAGGCTCATCGCAAATCAGTATCTCAGGACGTACAACTAGTGCTCTTGCAATTGCGACACGTTGACGTTGACCTCCCGATAGCTGCATTGGATAACTATCGAAGAGTCGTGACGGCAAGCCAACGCGCGCCATCATATCGATGGTCTGCCGTCGTCGCTCAGCACTCGTTCCGATGCTATGTATCAGAAGCGGTAAACCGATTGTGTCACCAATTTTTTTACGCGGGTTGAGCGATGAATAGGGATCTTGAAATATCGGTTGAACTCGACGTGCCAATGCAAGACGATTGATATCTTTTATTGGGATATGATCGATTAAGACTTCACCTTCGGTACTAGGCAATAGCCCCAATAGAATTTTTGCAAGAGTGCTTTTTCCACAACCCGACTCGCCCACCAAGCCAAGCACCTCGCCACGCCTTAAATTCAAGGACACTTCGCTGACTGCTTGTAGCCTTTTACGTTTATTGAGAACTCCATCACCAAGCGTAAACGAACGTGAAACGTTAATAGATTGCAAGATAAAGTCGTTCATGCGTTAAAGAGCCTCTCTTGCATAATTCTCTAAACTCATCGATTCTGACAGTACACACCGGTAAGCATTCTGCTCTGTCTCAACC
>CAMBZR010000135.1 GCA_945872285.1 Bordetella parapertussis
CGCATGTAAAAGATGTTTGAAGTTGATAATATTGGAAACTGGAACGGCGAAGAGTTAGTAGTCGATCTTCGATCAAACTTCGAACTGAAAGCACAGAACGCAGACGACACGCTTACGTTGAACGTTGTCATCAAAAACAGAGCAACTGGGGCTATCGTTTTCCAAAAATCCGCTGCGAAATTTGGGATGATTGCGATAAAAAATTAACATCGTGATTACCATGACGATATTCAATACGCTGCAAAAAAGCGTGATCAATTTGTTGACGTATAAACACTTTCCAACTCATTTTCTTGCACATCGCGTACGTATTTATTGAGTGTGACGACGCCGTTGCTCACTGCAATAATGCGATCCGCAAACTCAAGTGCCAAGTCTGTTTGATGCAAGCTACATAAAATGGCCATGTTGCTTTCTGCTGCAATGTCTTTGAGTTGACTCAACACTTGTCTAGAGGTCACTGGGTCAAGGCTGGCGACAGGCTCATCGGCCAGAATTAAATTGCTCTCTTGTGCCATGGCTCTGGCAATCGCAACACGTTGTTGCTGTCCGCCGGATAAGGTATCTGCACGTTGGTACGCTTTGTCTAGCATACCGACGCGATCAAGTGATCTGAGGCATAGCTGTCGGTCTGCGTGGCTAAATAAACCAAGGTTAGCCTTCCAAGTCTGCATATGGCCAAGCCGCCCTAGCAATACATTTTGTAAAGCGCTCAAACGCGAAACAAGATTGAACTGTTGAAAGATCAAGCCGATTCTTCTTCGTTGAAGGCGCAAGGCGTTGCCTCGCAAGTGGTTGATCTGTTGGCTTTCAAGCCAAACCTCACCTGAGTCTGGCCGAACCAGCTGACTAATACACTTAAATATTGTTGACTTACCCGCGCCACTCGGACCAAGCAACACAACAAACTCGCCCGGGTTCACATGCAAATTAATATGGCGAATGGCTTTTTGAGTGCCATAAGCTTTACTGACATTGACGAGAGATAAAGTGGACTGTTCAGGCTTCACACTAACTTTCCTCGGATGTAAGCACTGATCTGATCGATGATGGTCACCATCAACAACACGATGGCAGTCAACGTAAACAGCCTAGAAAAATCAAGTAGGTCGATCGCCGCTTTAATTTCAATGCCTATCCCTCCTGCACCCACAATCCCGAGAATGGTAGACGTGCGGACATTGGCTTCCCAAACGTAAAGCGACACTGAAGAAAGATTTGGAAAAACAGAGGGGATAAGGCCCCAGACGATGACACTACTTTTTTTGGCGCCCGTCATGGCGGTAGCATCTAAGGGGGCACTTGGTATGGTCTCAATCGCCTCGCTATTAAGCTTGGCGATCACACCGACCGAGTGAATTAGCATCCCTAGAACACCAGCAAACGGCCCTAGTCCAACCGCCGCAACAAACAGCAAGGAAAAAACAACCGTGTCGACACCTCGAAACGTGTTGATGGCTAGCCGGAAAGGCAGACCAATCAAAGGATAAGGGGTAATGTTTTTAGAAACTAAAATGCTTAAAGGAAACGCGATGAGTGTCGCGAGTGTGGTGGCGACTGTTGCGATTGCGACTGTTTCAGCTGCTCGGTAAAACATGATGCCGATTTCATTTGTTTGGGGCGGCCAGGCTTTTGAAGCCCAACGAAATAATCTAGGCAGCCCTTCAATCAAACGTATTGGATCGACTTCGCTTAAGCGCCAAGACACAACAAAAAAAACAAGCGTACCTAACAACGTAATAAAAAGCGTGAGTGATTTTATTGAGAGCCAATTGGTCTTTGGCTCGACGTACTGGCCTGATTGATTCAGATACGGCGTTTTTGATACGGGCTCTAGATCATTCACAATTTAATTGAATTCCTTTAAAAGTTCTGAACGCTTGCGCGCTCAGAACTATTCACTCAGAAATTAAGGCTTCAAAGCACCAAGCTCGAGACCCATCTTGACTAAAATTTGATAGGGCTCGTCGGTTGCGGAGATATACCCTGTGTAAGGGTAAGGAAGATCTTTCGCAATCGCTTCATTGGTAATGGCTACAAAGGCATCCTGTATGCGCTTTGCCATTTCAGGGCTCATGCCTTTACGCACTGCAACCACTTCGTTAGGCAACGGCTCTGATTCCCAAACCACTTTGTTGTCTGTTTCTTTAATGGTGCCGTTTCGAATCATGATGTTGCGGTGCGTATCCCAGCCAGTTGCGAGATCCACTTGACCATTGATGGTGGCCATCTGCGCAGCTGCGGCTGAAGCGCCTTCAGCGTATTTACCAAAGAAACTTTTTGGCTCGATGCCCGCCTGCTTCAACATATAGGTAGGGACTAACCAGCCAGAGGTTGAGCCAACGTCTAGCATCTGCATCGTCAAGCCCTTGGCACCTTTTGGAAAGTCTGCAACCTTCAGATCCGCACGACCCACGATGATGGCCTTATAAAAGGGCTTGCCATTCACCAACATGGTGTTAATGATGCGCGCGCCACCATTTCTGTTGGCAAGCACATAACCCCAAGGGCCCATCTGCGCGACATCCAGTTGTTCGTTCGCTAAAGCCGTTGAGATGCCCGCCCAATCATTTGCCACTCTCAACTCAAGCTTGGCACCAATTTTGTCGGCAATCGCCTTGTAGATAGGCTCCCAGACGCGTTGCGTGTCTGCTGCGGTTGGCTGTTGCGGGCCAAGCCCCACTCTCAACACAGCCTGTTGAGCCATTGCATGTGAAGCCAGCAAAGGTAAAGTCAGAGAAGCTAAGAGCGTAACGGCTTTCAGATTAAATTGGCGACGTTTCATTGCAATCCTTTAAAGTGAGAAATCGTGGTAGGTTTCCTAGGATGCGCGCAAGATGTTACGTTCGCGAGTGCTTTTTGTTACAGCAGAATGACAAAAAGGCGCATGGAGCTTGGTTGCGTGAGCACTTGCTGGCTGGCTTATACAATAGCCCTGCTGAATGGCTGTCTGACCCTGCTGGTGGCGAATCTTGAACAAAATTATGTCGGTACTGTTTTGTCTGCCGATTGCTTCATTGATGGGTTGCGCGAGCGTTCCTCTCACGACGGCTGATATTGATTATTTTCAACCGCCTATCGTTGCGACGGTGGCGCCCGAGCGTCCGATCACAAACTACAGCCTTTACAACAACACCGTCAAAGTCAACCTGGCGCCCATCCGTCCGATCATTCCAGCCTATAACAACAAAGGCAACTTATTAGCGAGTTGGACCCCGCACCCGCAAGGGATTGCAAACCGACCAACGGTTGTCATTGTGCATGGCGGACACGGCCTCATACCAGGCGACTTTGCGACTGCTGTTTGGGCACGAGATCAGTTAGGCGCCAACACGCTTGTGCTAGATAGCTACTGGAGCAGGGGCCAAAACGAAAACTGGGTTACCTACACTCGGCTCGGTGCCAATGCCAGAACCTTAGACGCCATTGCTGCTGGCAAATGGCTGTTGAGTCAGGGTATAGACTCGAAAAAATTATTTTTGATGGGTGGCAGTCAAGGTGGCTGGACCGTACTGCGCACCTTTACAAACGAACCCTTCATCACCGAACAGGCTCGCGGTTTATATCGCGCGGGCATTAGCCTCTATCCCGTCTGTAATAGCAAAGGCTGGCGCGATGATCCAGCGCTTGGCCCCTACTGGGGACCCGTGGTCGTTTTTACTGCGGGCAAAGATACTGCGACGCCACCCGGCCGTTGCCCGACGCGCGTGTTTAGCGATGCAACCGCCTGGACGCACTACCCAGAGGCCACGCACGGCTGGGATGCCTCAAACCGAGGTGCGCACACGCCCTCTGTAGACGGCGAGTGTGGCAAGGCTTTAAACGTCCTCAATCACTTTGCGGTCTGCCGCTCAGATGCCGCGACCAACGACATGCATGCCAAAATAAAAGCCTTTATCAACGGGCTAGAATGAGCTGAGCCCTACTTCGAGCGGATATAAAGCGCACCGCTGTCGTTATACCCATCGATACCAGCGCACTTGCTTCCGTACGAATCGCAAATCACGACCTTTGTCGGCCGGTTTTGCGCATAAGCATTCGTAATGGTTTTTTCACCGGCAATCACCACTAAGGCTAGGGCAATGACAGTGAGGATTGCTTTTGTATACAAATCTGGTTTCATTTTTTCTCTCTCTTGATGACGCGACAGCTTGTCTTGCACAATTAGTCAATTTTTGCGCCAGAAAACTGCACCACCTCGCCCCACTTCACGATTTCGCTTTTCATTAGCGCGGTTAATTGCTGCGGGGGACCGCCCAAAATCGTATAGCCCAAGTTGGTCATTTTTTCGCGAAGAGCTGGTTTTGTGAGCAAAACATTGACGGTTTGATTGACTTTGTTTGTAATCACAGGCGAGGTACCCTTAGGCGCGAGTAAGGCAAACCAAGTCGTAGACTCGAGCTCTGGAAACCCAAGTTCTTTTGTGCTGGGGATATCTGGTAAAACGCTGGTGCGCGATTCGGCCATAATCGCTAGCGCGCGCAAGCGACCATCTTTGACCAGGCTCGCAATCGCCATCGTGCCCGGGAACACAACCTGCAAATCACCACCAATCAAATCTTTGTTCACCGCTGCTGGGCTGGTGTAAGGCACATGTACCATTTGTACACCCATCACCTTTTTATAGAGCTCGGCTGCAAGATGCCACGAACTACCACTACCGGTTGAGCCGAAATTCAACTTGCCAGGATGTTGCTTGGCGTAGGCAGTCAAATCGTTCAATGATTTGATGGGTAGTTTTGCATCGACTGCGATGACATTGGGGATTGAGCCGATCAGCACAATCGGTTCAAAATCATTAATGGGATGAAACGGCTTTGCCTTGTACATCGTGACGGCCGACACCAAGGTGCCAGGCCACGAAAATAAAAGTGTATAGCCATCGGGTTCGGCCTTGGCCGCAAACGAGGCGCCTACATTGCCATTCGCACCCGGGCGATTTTCAACAACAAAATTGCCCCCCAACGCACCGCCAAGCTCTTCGGCGAACA
>CAMBZR010000136.1 GCA_945872285.1 Bordetella parapertussis
AGTAGTTCGAGCTTGCCCGGCGCCAGACGCCCCTGCACACGCACCAAGTACTCTTTATCGATTTCGGTGTCTTCGCCAATCAGTTGGCGGGCGACGCGCCCGTCTTGCGTCATCACAAGCAAGCCCGTCGAATCAATGTCTAACCGCCCCGCCACGGCCAAACCCCGCAGCTGCGAGGGCTCAAAGCGCTGAGGGCTGCGGTCAGACAGCGCCCGACTGTGTGGGCCAAGAAGTGCCACCGCAGGGGTGTAACCGTCTTCGGCCTGACTCGAAACATAGCCCATCGGCTTGTGGATCAAAATCGTGACACGCGAGGTTTGCCGCACCGCAGCAGACCTCTCAAGCGTAATGTTTTGGGTGGGTAAAGCGCGCTCACCTAACGCGGCCACCACGCCATCGACTTTGACCCAGCCTTGTTCAATATAACTGTCGGCCTCGCGACGCGAGCACAAGCCACGCTCGGCCATCAGTTTTGAAATGCGTACTTTTTCCATAGTTTGCGATAATACAACGATGCAGACCAAGAGCGATTCAAACAACTGGAGACCCGTGCCTGGACCGACGACTTCACGGCTTCAACGTCAGTGGCTCACACGCCCCGGCGCTTTGACTCAAGGCTTACGCAGCCTAGGTTGTCTGAAGTTAGAGGTGCTTTCCGAAACCGTTTGTTGCGCTCGCCCTGAAGAAGCGGGCAAGCTGGGCTTGCCGTCAGGGCACCCACTGTGGCAGCGCGAGATTTGTCTGTTTGTCTCGGGGGTGGCTTGCATCGTGGCCCAAAGCGTAACGCCGCTCGCAACCACACACGGCCACTGGCAGGCGCTCAAGCGCCTTCGCAACCGCCCTTTAGCCGACATCTTGTATCAAGACCGCGCAATCGTGCGCTCTAACTTCGAGTACACGACGCTCAGTCCTTGCATGCCGTTGTATCGGCTCACACAAGCCAAGCAGGCTTCAAGCACGCGACGCTATGCACGCCGCTCGGTCTTTTTGCGTGCAGGGCAACCCCTGTTGGTGGCTGAGGCATTTTTACCGGCGTTTTGGCGCTTAGCCAAAGATTGACGACCGAGCGTTAATACGTCAGCACGGTGGTGTCAGCCTGCGTTAAACACTCGAGCATCGTCACCATCCCGACGATGCCTTCGCAGCTTTCAAGCATGTCTTCAAATCGCAGGTCGCGATCGCGCATCGCGGTGCTGCATAACAACACCTTTGCGCCCGCGCGCGTGGCATCTTCGACATAGGCCGATAGGGGCCGTTTTAACGGCTCAACGACGTGGTGACGGGCTGGATTATCGCGCACAAACAATTCAACGCTGGCGCCCAAGGCGTGAATTTGGACCGACCAATCCATCGCCGCAGCCGCAGCCGCCACCATAAAAGGCGTGGCCGCGAGTTGGGGCGCGGTGGCGCAACTTTGCCACAACTGAATCACCAGTGTCGTCATGACTCATGCTCCGTATGTTGAGGCTTACGCAGTTGTTCACGCTCAAGCACATGTTCACGCCCAGACCGCGCACTCATGACGAGCCAAGCGGACGCTGAAAGTCAGCAAAAGACACCATCGCGTGCAAATCCATTAGCTCGTGCGCGCGCACGGCGACCGCGGCCCCACTGAGCAACACGCTGCGCGCCTGCACTGAATCTTCAGGTTCGAGTCGCACTAACCAGTTCAGGTAAGGGCTGCGATTGACTTTAAAGGGAGTAATCTCAAGAGGTGTGTTGATTTCAGCGACCACGCAAGCAAAGGGCGTGCGCACTGACAAAACCGTTTTCGCAACCTCAACTAAGGCAAACGCTTTAGTTGCCTCGATCTCGCGGCCGACTGGCCGAGGATTGAACATGTATAAGTCTCCGACTAAGGCGAGCCCAAACGCTGTGAGCCCTGCCTCAAACTGCCCACCACCCGAGTCGCGAAACCAAACGTTAAGCTCAGCGTCGTACATTAGGTCATCTGGGAACTCACAGCCACGAATCTCAGCCACAGTGTCAATGCCCTATCAAAATTGGCGGAAGAGTATGGGAGTCGAACCCACCAAGGACTGTACGACAGCCCCTCCCGGATTTGAAGTCCGGACGTCCCACCCGAGAGCGTGACTCTTCCTGTGTGTTGCACTTTATCACTACCTGAGCGGTCTAGTTGCCGCTTTATACCAACTGCCTGACCTATCTGCAATGACGTCGATCTTTGCCTAAACAGTATAGTTATTCGACAAAGAGCGCTGGATTACGCAAAATACGATGATCCTTTTCGGCTAACTGCGAATGACGCGCGCCAGTGACAAGCCGGCGGGTCAAACCAATCCGATCAAAGGCTTCAAGTATTTGAATGGCCCGCTTGCGCCCGAGCCCCGCAGCATCCCGAAACTGCACCACACTCACCGCACCGTGCTCTTGTATCAGTGCACGTAACAAGTTGGCCAGCGCCACCATGGTTGCATACGGATAAAACAAATCTTTGACCAACTGCACCACCAACGAGGTACGAGCCTGTTTTTTTAGCACGGTCCGTAAGCTGTCTTCGTTTGCGGCAATACTCAAGGCTAAGTCGCGTACCCAGGGCGCATCAAAGTGTTGCTCTAACATTTTTGGCAAGATTTTTTGCCACAAGCTCTGCTCGGCTGCGCTTAAAATGATCCGGTGCTCAGGGCGATGTACAAAACTGCCGGTTAAAGCGAGCGCACCCGCCTCGATTTGGTGTTGTGCCCACGCCTTGAACATCGCGGCGTCTAAAAAGGGCACCGCCATGCGCCGCAAACGTTCAAGTGAGACACCCGGCTCGTCGGGCTCTGCAACATGAAACGTCTGCAGACAGTCCTGCGTGACCTGCACCAAGGCTGTCTGCGCGCGAGCGCCCAGCACCAATTCGACCTGTGCAACCTTTAGCCTCAGCGCGAGGGGTTCTTGCAAATTTTGCAGCAATTGTTGCGGCTGACGATTCATCGCGAGCGCCCAATGCTCAAGCGCGAGGGGCGTCAGCGAAGTTCGCAACAAGGCATCAAGCACCTCGCCCGAATTCGTCTGGCAAAGCAGGCGCAGCAGCTCAAGGCGTTCGGGCGTCTTGCGTGCCCGCACAGGCGGCGAGATATCGAGTACTAAGGCTCCGGCCAGAGTCACGCGTGCGCTGCCGTCGCGCAACACCAGGCGATCATGCCAGCAAAAAGGCAAAGCACGTTCAAGCACACACTGCGCGAAGCCTTGCTCGCCCGGCAGAAGCTCGCTTTTTTCTAGCAAAATCAAACGCGCGGTCAAGTGTTCACAACCGTGATGCAAGAGCACGCGTTCGCCGTCTTTTAGCGAGCGTTCGACATCGTTTGGCACGCTGAGTAGACAATCAATACGCGAAGTTTGTACGGTGAATTGCGGTGCTAGCAGCCAGTCACCGCGCCGCACTTGACTGAGTTCTGCGCCGGTCAGCACCAACCCACAACGCTGACCTACGGTGGCAAGTTCAGCACCTTGATTTTGTGCGTGAATCGACCTGACACGCACCTCGAGTGCGGCGCCCGCCAGGTGCAAGAGATCGCCCACTCGCACCTGCCCCGCAAGCACAGCGCCGGTCACCGCTACGCCAATTCCTTTGACGACAAACACGCGGTCAATCGCCAACCGAAAGTGAGCAGCATGCTCAAGAGGTTGCGTCACGGCAAGCGTCAAGAGCGCCTGTTTAAGCGCGGCAACACCCACACCTTGACGGGTTGACACCACATGAGAATCGACCTGACCGAAACGCGTCTGCCCGACATAGTTCAAAGCTTCGGCCCGCACGTGTTGCGCGCGCGCTTCATCGACCATATCAGCTTTTGTAATCGCAAGCGTCAGACCGGCTACGCCCAATAAATCTAAAATTCTAAGGTGTTCGCGGGTCTGAGGCATGATGCCGTCGTCGGCGGCCACCACGAGTAAACCGTGATCCATGCCAACTGCACCGGCAGCCATCGTGTGTACAAATTTTTCGTGCCCCGGCACATCGACGAAACCAATGATTTCTTTGGCCTCATTCGGGGTGTAAGCAAAACCCAGCTCAATGGTCATCCCCCGGGATTTCTCTTCAGGCAGCCGATCGGCATCGATCCCCGTCAACGCCTTGACCAACGAGGTTTTTCCATGATCGATATGGCCGGCGGTGCCGATGATCATTGCCTGGACCCAGAAAAAATCGTCACGCTGTAGTCGAGCTTCAATGTACAGCCACCAAACTCGCGACTGCGGCTAACAAATGCGCGACTAAAACCTGCTCTTTATCAATCGTTAAACAACGTAAATCTAGCAGCAAGGATTTTTCTGAGAGTCGGCCAATCACGGCCGTGGGCGAAGCGCGTAGCAAACGCTCAAGACGCACCACAGTCTTTTCGTGAGCCTTGGTGCTGGCCTCGATGGCTAGCGCCACCGAGGGCAAGCGCTCAACCGGTAGCGAGCCCGAGCCGATCTGTGACTTCACCGGTCGTGTGTGTAGCGTGAGTCCGCAGGTCAGCAAGCCTGCGTGCACCTGCGGCATCAGGCGCAGGGCTTGCGCTTGCATCTCACTTTCAGGGCGTGTCAACAATTGCAACACCGTTAAGCGTTGAGGCAACGTCTCCGGGTTGCGATAGAGTCGCAACACCGCCTCGAGCCCGGCAAGCGTCACTTTGCCGACACGCAAAACGCGTTTGAGTGGATTTTTTTTGATCGTTTGAATCAAATCACGACGTCCGACCAAAATGCCGGCCTGCGGACCTCCAAGCAACTTATCGCAACTGAAGGTAACAAGATCGGCGCCCGCCTCAAGCGCTTGTCGGGGCGTTGGCTCGCTGGGCAAACCGTAACGCGCCAAATCAATCAAGGTGCCCGAGCCTAAGTCGACGACAAAGGGCAACTGTCGCTCATGCGCGATGCGCGCCAGATCAGCTTCGGGTACTTCAGCGGTAAAGCCTTGCACCACATAGTTAC
>CAMBZR010000137.1 GCA_945872285.1 Bordetella parapertussis
CACATCATGAAAACTGTTTTGAGATTAATATCCATCTGGGCATCCCAGTTTTCTTCACTCAAGGTAATCGGGCCGCCAGGTGAACCGCCGCCAACGTTATTCACTAGGATATCAATGCCACCATACTGTTTGACGCAGGCTGCCACCAGAGCTGGAATCGCCTTGCCATCCAACACGTTACATTGATACGGCGTGACCTCACCGCCGCCCTCTGCAATCAGTGCCAGCGTTTCTTGCATCGTGCTCAAATCTTTATCAACAGCAAAGACACGCGCACCCTCTTGCGCAAATCTGACGGCGATAGCTCGTCCATTACCCCAACCCGGACCCACACAACCAGCACCCGTGACTAGCGCTACCTTCCCCTCTAAGCGTCGTATCATTTTTGTTCTTTACAGAAGTGGTTGATCGATTAAGCGGATAAAAAGATAACCATCAAGTTCCGCTGGGTCCGAAGGTTGTGTATCCGCCATCAACAACAATTTCTGTGCCCGTAATAAAGGCTGCCTCATCCGACACCAAGAATAAGACTGCATGAGCGATATCCCATCCTGTACCCATCCGACCAATCGGCACCATGGCATTACGCTTAGCAATCAACGATGCAGCATCGCCTTCGGAAAGTTGTTTGGTTAAGCGATACTCGACAAGTGGAGTGTGCATCAAACCAGGTACCACCGTATTGCAACGGATTCCTTTCTTTGCGTAAGCCCCTGCTGTTGAGCGTGAAAACTGAATAATCCCAGCCTTACTAGCGCTGTAAGCGACGTGCGTACGCTCTTTTGAATTACGTAACCCAGCGACCGAAGAGATGTTGATGATCACACCCTTACTCTGCGCTTCGAGTACTGGAATCACATGCTTACAACCCAAGAACACTGTTTTTAAATTGAAATCAATCTGACGATCCCAAGCCTCCTCGGTCATCGTCACGGGATTACCGGGCTCAGAGCCACCTACGTTGTTAATCAAGATGTCGATGCGTTTAAAACGGTCCAGGCAGGCTTGCACCATTTTTTTTACGCTGGCAGAGTCGAGCATATCGCACAAATGCGTTGCACAGACAAAGCCCTCGTCTTCAATTGTCTGACGCGTTTGCTCAACGGCGTCTTTGACCACGTCAACTAAAAATACTGAAGCACCTTGTCGCGCAAGCAGAACCGCTGTTGCCCTTCCGTTCCCCCACCCAGGCCCGACCGATCCCGCACCCGTTACGATTGCAACTTTTCCAGTTAGGTTAAGCATGTTGTATCCAATTTTTATGTTTTTAAAAGATCGGTGCGTCGAAGCTATGGTGGTTAGAGTGAATGCTTTTGAATAAAATTTAGTGTCGCAAGTGCCGACTCTTCTGCTTTCACTGCAGCCACGTGATATGAATCATCATCCAAAACAAGCATAGTTGCGTGTTTAATCAATTTGCACCAAGACTCAGTGTCTTGCACCGACCCAAGTCCGCTACCCGTTGTTGTAATCACCAAGGTGGGGCATTGAATCCTTGATAGCCCAGGCCTGACATCTAAGGTCGGTACCATTTTCATAAAGCCGAGTTGCGTCGACAAAGCCGTCTTTGCCATCAGTTGAGTCCAGTATTCGAGCATTTTTTCTGGTGCCCGACTTCCCAAGCGACCACGCATGGATTCGCGCGCCCAAGGCTCGAGTCCCTCTTTTTTAAGCTGCTCAACCCACAATGCAACCGTGGGGGCTAGTGAGTTTTTAGGAGACGGTGGTGCCCCGAGCACGGTTAACGTTTTAACAAGCTCTGGATGTTCGGCTGCAAAATTTAACGCGATGGTTCCGCCAATCTTTGCAGCAACAAGATGGAATGATTGAATCTTTAAATGCTGGGTCAGTTTAATCAGATCGTCACCCAGTACCTTGAGTGTCCACGGAAAACCTTCCAATGTTGCAGTCGATCGACCAAAACCACGAAGATCTGGTCTGATGATTCGAAGGTGGCGACCCAAGTGGGGAATCCAACTGCGCCACGCCTCGCCACTCTCCGCATTACCGTGCAACAGCACAACCGTCTCCGCAGGATTCCAGGGGTCTGTGAAGTCATCGATTTGATAAAAAATATCACAACCAGAATCAGTTGAAAACATTGGCATTTGATTTGCACTCTAGGATTTTAGAAATTAAGGACTAAAAATTGTTTCATTGCGACTGAATGCCCGCCGCTGACAAGATTTTTGCCCACTTAGCAATGTCGCTCTGAATATCTTGTGCAAATAATTCGGGCGACCCTCCAAGTGGCTCAAGTGCCTTCGACTCGAACCATTGTTTAACTTCCGGCTGCTTCAGTATTCGTCCCACCTCTTGATTAAGCTTTTGAATGACTGGGGTCGGGGTACCTGCTGGCGCTAAAATGCCATTAAAGCCGGCCACTTCAAAACCAGCTAAACCCGCCTGCACCATGGTCGGGACCTCTGGCAACACCAATGCTCTCTGCTTACCGGTCACTGCAAGCGCTTTCACTCTTCCAGCCTGAATTTGAGGAATCGCTGTGATTGGAACATCAAAGAAAATCTGAATATCATTCGCCAGTAACGCCGCTAACACCTGCGGCGCACCCTTATAAGGGATATGCACAAAACTAACGCCTGCAGTTTCATTAAACAGCAGTGCGCCAAGATGCCCCAAGCTGCCGTCTCCCACTGCTCCATAATTCATTTTTTGAGGGTTACGTTTCGCTAAAGCAATGAGCTCTTGAACACTATTAGCAGGCACCGCTTGATTCGCAATAAGAACTAATTCAACATTGGTCACTTTAATGACAGGAGCAAAATCTTTTACTGTATCGTAGGGAAGACTTTTAAACAGAGACGGATTAACGGTATGGCTCGGAAAAATCCACAGCAAGGTGTATCCGTCAGGCACGGATTTCGCCACTGCTGAAGATCCAATCGTACCCCCCGCGCCTGGCCGATTCTCGATGACGACGGGGTGCCCCAAGTTTTCGGATATTTTTTGGCCTACGAAACGCGCTAAAAGATCCGTGATTCCACCCGCACCGGTCGCAACAACAATTTTGATTGGTCGATTTGGGTACGATGCGACGCCAGCGCCTGCAGGCTGAGCCGATACCGACGTCCCTGCAAAAGTGGCTAGCATGAAAAGGAAAACACACAAACATTTAAGTCGCTGGTTCATGTCACTCTCTTTGGTGATGAGACGAAATGGTTGCTCACGATCCTATCGTGATCAATAAAATGAGACTGTCGAACAAAACAACTCGCGCGGCACCAAACACGAACTTAGCCCCACAACCGGGCGTACCCTAGAACCTGGTGCGCTCGTTGCCCACTTACCGGTGGCAGACATACCATTCACCGCCAGGGGATCGATTTCACGACGAATTTTTTCAGCTTCAGCGCGCTCTGCCGTTTTAACAGCCACCCGCAAAATCACTTCATAAGGTTCATGTACAGGCTCAGGTGAAGACTCGCGATGCACGCCATTGATGCCCAGGTAATCGAAGCGAATTTCTGTGGCATGCAAGGTTACTTTCTTAAAGCGTTGCTCGAGTAAGTCTTGCGTGCATTTTGCTCGCTCTAGCGCACCGGGGCCGGCAAAGATGACCATTTCTTCGGTCATAAAGCCTTCGGTCAAACCGACCAATGCTTTGAGCGTTGGAGTTTTAGGCTTGCCTGCCTGATCAGCAAAGGCTTCAACTAAATTTTCACCAGCTTGTTTAAAACTGACTTTAGTGAAATCGACAATGCAGTCTGGACAAATGTAATTCGCGGGGTCTCCAACCTCATAGAGCAATTGCTCTTTGCACGTTGCTTCGGATACGACCCCACCCGAGTTTGAGAGTTTTGAGAACAACACGCGATCGTCACTGACCTCAGCGATGGGGTTTCCTACATTAGCCAGATCGGGCACATCTTTGTAACCGGGATCAGCAAAATAGCCACCACTTAATTGACTGCCGCATTCCATCAAATGCCCGATCACCATCCCCTTAGCCATCAACTGATAGTCATCAAAGCTCCAGTCAAACTCAAAGGCAAGGGGGCCCAAGTACAAGCAGGCGTCAGCAATCCGTGTAGTGATCACAACATCAGCACCACCTTTTAGGGCTTCAACAATGCCTTGTGCGCCAAGATAAGCCTCAGCAGACACGACGGTATCAAGACTGTCAGCGATCGGTTTACCTGTCTCGATGAAGCTCAGGCCCATCGTACCGATCGTCTTCGTCAAAATACCACCTGACACCGAGGCAACACGTAAATCTTTAATGCCCAGCTTGGTCGCTAAAGCCGCCACCTGCTGCGCGGCCTCATCCGGATCTAGCCAGCCTTGGTTAGTGATGATCTTAATACCCTTCTCTTTACACGTTTTGAGAAGGGGTTCCATCCGAGGAAGCAAATAAGGATCGTAGGGTGGCACGCGATCAGTTTCCATGCGAGAGACCTGAGCTGCACTCATGGTGACTTCTGACATTGAGTCAAAGCAAAGATAATTGATTTGTCCGCGATTCATCAAATCTGTTGCTGGCTCAAACCGATCGCGCGACCAACCCGTCGCAGAACCTAGACGCACCGTTTTGCCAGTTTTTTTATGAGCCATTATGCGGCCCTCTTGACTGCAGCTGAACGCCCGACATAATCAGCCGGCATGTTCAGCGGCAAGGTCAGCATGAGCGACGACAAGGCTTTGCCAGACTCTTCGAAAGCCAGCGTACGCGAGCGGCCACCCTCAAGCACGTCAGTCATCACAAAATTTAAGGCGCCGATTAAAGGGACCTCGTAGCGTCGAATGACACCCTTCGTTATCGGACCGTACACCGCACGAACCGCTTCAGTCGTCACTTGCTCGAGCAACACCGCATAGTCACGAATATCGTAAGCAATGACTGACACCATCGAGTCATTCCCTTTTTCGCCCGAACGAGAATGCGCCAC
>CAMBZR010000138.1 GCA_945872285.1 Bordetella parapertussis
GCGCTAAAAAAACGCATGACTGACGCCGGTGCTTTTTTTGAAAACGAACCGGTTGTGATTGATGCGGGCGCAGTCGACGCAGTGATTGACTGGGTACCGTTGCTTAAGGCCTTTGCCGACCACCGCCTGCCTGTGATTGGTGTGGTGGCACAAGGCGATAACCTGGTCGCGGCCAAAGCCTGTGGGCTGACCGCAGTTGATTTATCAACGAACCCTGTGCGCAACGCCTCAGATACGCAATCAGCAGCTTCGGTGGCCGAGCCGGTTACCGCACACGTACCGACGCCTGCGGCGGCTGATGCTGTGGCAGGCGCAACAGATAGAGCTGCCGACACGGCAGACGACGCCGCAAGTCACGCAACCGCATCGGCTTCGGACGCAACGTCTGAAGCAAGCACGTCGCCCAACCCAGACGCCCCGGCAGCAGCCCCCACCATGGTCGTGCGTGGTCCCCTACGCTCGGGCCAACGGGTTTATGCTCGCCAGAGTGATTTGATTGTGATGGGTGTGGTGAGTCGCGGCGCCGAAGTGATCGCTGACGGCAATATTCACGTTTACGGTCCTCTGCGTGGCAAAGCCATGGCAGGTGCACGTGGTGATACGGCTGCCCGCATTTTTACGACAGGACTTGACGCCGAGCTAGTCGCCATCGCTGGCGTTTACCGTGTGATTGATTCTAAATTGCCGGCCGAGCTGCATCAACGCCCTGCCGTGATTCATCTGCAAAAAGACGCGTTACACCTAAAGCCTCTCGAAAAATAGCAGTTTCATTTTTAAACGCTTCGATTTTTATTGTTCTTGCAGTCTTATATAAGGGTTAGTCAGTCATGACACGTATCGTAGTGGTGACCTCAGGTAAAGGTGGAGTCGGCAAAACAACCACCAGCGCCAGTTTTTCGTCGGGCTTGGCCCTGCGTGGTTTTAAAACCGCCGTGATCGATTTTGATGTGGGCCTACGCAATCTTGATCTGATCATGGGCTGCGAACGACGTGTCGTCTATGACTTTGTCAATGTGATTCAAGGCGAAGCCACACTCAATCAGGCGCTCATAAAAGATAAAAACTGCGACAACCTGTTTGTCTTGCCAGCCTCGCAAACACGCGATAAAGACGCCCTGTCTAAAGAGGGTGTCGAGAAAGTCATCAACGACCTCAAAGAGATGGGCTTTGATTACATTGTGTGCGATTCACCAGCGGGTATTGAAACAGGCGCCTTGTTGGCGGCTTACTTTGCCGATGACGCGCTAGTGGTCACAAACCCAGAGGTCTCTTCGGTGCGCGACTCGGATCGTATCTTAGGTATCTTGGCTTCAAAATCGCGCCGCGCCATCGATGCGGATGAACCGATCAAAGAATACCTGCTGCTTACCCGCTACAACCCCAAGCGCGTGGAAGACGGCGAGATGCTCTCGCTCAAAGACATCGAAGATATCTTACGCATCAAACTGATTGGTGTGATCCCCGAGTCTGAGTCTGTTTTGCAGGCCTCCAATCAGGGCTTGCCGGCGATTCACCTCAAAGATACCGACGTCTCTGAAGCGTATCTAGATGTAGTCGCGCGTTATTTAGGCGAAGAAAAACCCTTGCGTTTTGTCGACTACGAAAAGCCAGGCCTATTTAAGCGCCTGTTTGGAGGCAAATGATGTCTTTTCTGTCTTTTTTGCTTGGCGAGAAGAAAAATACCGCCAACGTTGCCAAAGAGCGCCTGCAGATTATTTTGGCCCACGAGCGTGGTGGGCATAGCGCAGCGCCAGACTACCTGCCAGCGTTGCAACGCGAATTGATCGCAGTGATTTCTAAGTACGTCAAAATCAATCCCGAAGACATCAAAGTCAATCTTGAACGACAAGATAGCCTTGAAGTGCTTGAAGTCAAGATCGAGATGCCGCAACGCTGAACACAGAGTAAAAAGCGTAACTGCACACAAGAGCCCCAAAAAGGTTGAATATTCATTCAATTTTTTGGGGCTTTTATATGGAATCGATGAGTCTTTCAGGTTGCGATGAAAGCACTGACAACACATCTTGGCTTGCTTTTTAGGCGCAAGGCTCAAGCAGAGACCGATTGAGCCATCGGTTAGACGCTGGGCTCGTACGCTGTTACAGTAGTCACACGTTTTTTTGCGATATGATCAGCTGAGGCGACAACCTTCGAATCTGAACTTTAAAAAAATTAAAAAGTCTGATGAATATTGCAAAATCCTTTCTTTCACGCGCGCTCAGTCATCCTGAGCTTCGAGCCTTGACCTGCGGCAAACAAACACTCACCTACGGCCAACTCGCACAACGCGTGCATGGCCTGGCCGGTGGCTTGCTAAACAATTTGCATCTTGCACCCGGCTCACGCGTGATCTTATGCATGGAAAACCGCAACGCGTTTATCGAGGTGCTGTTTGCCACCTGGACTGCGGGGCTCTGTGCGGTGCCAGTGAACGCAAAATTGCATCCGCGCGAAGTCAAACCAATTGCCTTAGACTCTGCTGCGGCCGTAATTTTCACCAGCGCCTCTTTGTATGCAGGGTTGGCCGAAGCACTCGCTGATCTGCCTGGTCAACGACAGATCATTGTGGTGGACGACGACGCCTACGAAGGCTGTGTACGCTCGAAACCCGTGCCGTGCGCCTCGATGTTGCCCGATGATCTAGCCTGGATTTTTTATACCAGTGGCACCACCGGTGTCCCTAAAGGCGCGATGCTGTCGCACCGCAACCTGATCACCATGAGCTTGCAGTATGGTGCGGACGTTGACTGCGTGCGGCGCGGTCAAACCATGTTACACGTCGCACCCCTCTCGCATGGCGCTGGGCTTTATGCCTTGCCGCATTTATTTGGCGGTGGACACCAAGTGATTGAGGCAAGCTTCAGCACAGATGTTGTCTTTGAGGCTTTGCAACAGTATCCAGACGTGACCCTGTTTGCCGCACCCACCATGCTGTCGCGCATGATTCGCTCGGCTGAGGGTATTAAAAACCCCGCGGGTAATCTGCTGACTGTGTTTTACGGTGGCGGCCCAATGTATGTCAGCGATCTAGTGCAGACGCTCGATTTACTTGGCCCTCGCCTCGTACAAATTTATGGACAAGGTGAAAGCCCCATGACCATGACCGCTTTATCAAAGATGGATCACGAAGGGCCGCGAGACGAAGCGCACATGGCACGTTTGGCGTCTTGCGGCACAGCACGCACCGGTGTCGAAGTTCGCGTCGTCGACGAAGACGGTAAAGAGTTGCCACCAGGTGAGCTCGGTGAAGTGGTGTCACGCAGTGACACTCGCATGCTGGGCTACTGGAATAATCCCAAAGCCACTGCGTCGGCCATCAAAGACGGCTGGCTCTGGACCGGCGACATCGGCACCATGGATGCCAAGGGTTACCTGACACTGCGCGATCGCTCAAAAGATATGATCATTCGCGGTGGTTCAAATATTTATCCGCGCGAAATCGAAGAAGTGCTGTTACGTCACCCAGCTCTAGCAGAGGTGTCGGTGGTGGGTCGCGAAGAGCCGGACCTAGGCGAAGAGCCCGTTGCCTTTGTCGTCGTCAAGCCCGGCATGACCATCACCACCGACGAAATGGATACCTTGTGTTTGGACAACATGGCGCGCTTTAAGCGCCCACGCGAATATTTCTTCAGCGACGATTTGCCAAAAAACAATTACGGAAAAATTCTTAAAACAGAGCTGCGCAAGCAACTCGCCAAAGGAAAATAATCATGCGTGACGTCTTTGTAGCGGGTATCGGCTCGACCACCTTCGGCAAACATATTGCTACCCCGATTGAATCGTTAGCCGTTGAGGCCGCTGCGCGTGCCATCGTTGAATCTGGCATCGATCGCGCGCGTATCGGTGCCTTGTATTTAGGTAACTTCATCAGCGGCCCTCTCACCGGCAAGGAGGTCTTGGCCGGCATCGTAGGCGAGCGCTTAGGCCTGGGCAATATCCCCTGCACCAAAGTTGAAGGCGCCTGCGCCTCGGGTGGCATTGCCTTCAGGCACGCTTGGATTGCGATTGCCAGCGGCATGTGCGACGCCGTGATGGTGGTGGGCGTTGAAAAAATGACTCACGCGTCAACCGCTGAGGTGACCTCGGCCTTGAACTGCGCCATGGATAACGAAAACGATGGGCCTAGTGGTCTGACGTTTCCCGGGTTGTTTGGCATGGCTTGGCGCATTCACGCCAGTCAGTACGGCACCACGCGCGAAGACATCGCTGCAGTCGTCATCAAAAACAAAGCCAATGGTTTGAAGAACCCCTTGGCACAAATGGGGGCGTCGCTCACCCTTGAGCAAATTTGTGCGTCAGCCATGATCGCTGACCCCTTGCAAATGTTTGATTGCTGCCCCGCAAGCGACGGTGCTGCGGCCATCGTGCTGTGCGCCGAACCTTTGCTATCTAGTCAGGCACGACAAAACAAAATTCGCGTGCTGGCGTCGGCTCAAACTAGTGGCTCACCGCGTATCGCCAATCACCCTGACCTGTGTTCGTTTGAAGCCACCGTCACCGCCGCACAAAAGGCCTACGAACAATCAGGGCTTAAAGCCAAAGATATTGACGTTTGCGAATTACATGATTGCTTTTCGATCGCCGAGATTATCGACAGCGAAGACTTAGGCTTGGTGCCTCGTGGCCTGGGTGGCAAGTGGGCGGCTGAGGGTC
>CAMBZR010000139.1 GCA_945872285.1 Bordetella parapertussis
GTCAAGACCATTTTTTGAATACCTTCGGCATCAATGTGCGGTGCGACACGTTGAAACTCGCGCACGGCTTTTTTCGCAGCGCGCAAGGTAATGGGCGCGTTCGCAGCGACCTTTGCCAAATAAGCGTCAACCGTTGCATCTAACTGATCCACTGGCACAACATACTGCACCAAGCCTTTAATCAGCGCCTCTGCCGCAGTAAAACGCGAGGCCGACAACATGATGTCCAAGGCGTGGGGTGCGCCCACGGTTGAGACCAGATTGCGAATCGCAGTCAGGCGGTAGCCCAGGCCCAGGCGGCCTGCCGGAATCGCAAACGAACTGGCCTCAGAGGCGATACGGATATCGCAGCACAACGAAATATTTAAGCCACCACCAATGCAATACCCATCGATACGCGCAATCACGGGTTTGAATGTGTTGTAAAGCGCACCTTGCGCCTCTTCGCCCACGCGCTCGTATTCGGCTACTGCATCGGCACCTGTGCGCAATTTTTCAAACTGCGAAATATTTGCGCCACTCACAAACGACTTGCTCCCCGCGCCAGTTAAAACGATGGCGCGAATCTCATCGTCGGCTTCGAATAATTTGATCGCCTTGGGCACAGCGACCCACATGTCATAAGACATGGCGTTATGGCGTCCCGGATCATTAAACGTAATCCAGCCAGCTGCGCCTTTTTTTTCAACGATCAGGCTGTCGGTAATCTCGCCCTGCAATAGTCTGGTGGTGCTCATATCAAAGGTCTCCTAGTAATTTACGATAACGTGCCATCGCGTTTTCTAAATGGGTACGCATGGCCTGACGAGCTGCGGCCGAGTCCTGCCGCGCGATCGCCTCGACAATTAAGACATGCTCATTGCCGATTTCATCGATGCGGGGAGTGCCGGTATTTCTAAAACGAAACGTACGGACGGCGTTGTGAATCACATGACTTAAGTGCCCCATGATTCGCACGAAATAAGGATTGTTTGCCGCATGCGCGACCGCCAGATGAAAATCAACGGCTGTGTGCGCCGCGACTTCCCAGTCAGCAGACGCCTGTTCCACCCGCTTGAGCGTCTGTTGCAGCGTGTCGAGTTGCGCCCGGGTGCGATGCGTCGCGGCAAGCGCCGCAGCGCCCGATTCGATCTCAACGCGCAATTGATGTACTTGAATCAGTTGCGCTAAATCCATCAAGTCATCATGCGAGACTTCAAACGGGCGCATCGCCAGGTCAGCGCACACAAAGGTGCCCACGCCGTGACGTGTTTCGACCAACCCCGTGAGCTTGAGGCGCGCAATCGCTTCGCGTACCACATTGCGACTCACGCCAAACTGTGCACCGAGCTCTTGTTCGGTTGGTAGGCGCTGGCCTGGCGCCAGGCTCTCATTCAAGATGCGCGAACGTAACTGCTGCGCAATTTCGTCGGGCAAGTTTTCAGTTCGACCTAAATTATCAAACGCCGTCATCACCTTTGGCGGGCCACTGGCAATCAAGGGCTTGGCCGCCGCCGCACCACGCCCGACAAACGCCTGTCTGCGTGCGGTATAGACAGTTGCGGTTACTGAGGATTTACTCACAAGCAAACTCCATCAAAGACCATCTTGTTAGATTGCGCCAACTTGAAGCAGCGCATCAACCTCTTGCGCACTGAGGCCAAACTCTGCGTACACCTCTTTGTTATGCTCGCCACGATCAGGCGCGGCAGTAAAAACGTCGCGCTTTGAGCGGCTCATAATGACCGGATGGTTGACCACACTGATTTCACCCAAGGTTGGGTGCTGCAAAGTCTTTGCCATCCCCAAGTGCACCACCTGCGGATCTTCCATGGTTTCTTTTACGTTTTTAATCGAACCACTGGGCACGCCCGCTTTGTTCAAGCATTCAATCCAATGTGCGGTCGGTTCTTGTTTGGTCCGTGCCGCAAGCGCCGCATTCAGGGCCGGCCTATTTTGGCCACGCGTTTTAAGCAACTTAAAACGCTGGTCCTCTGCCAGTTCTGGCAAACCCAAGGCGGTCACAAGCTTGATAAACATCTCGGTGCCCATTGCGGCAAGATTAATGTAGCCATCGGCCGTTGGATAAACACCCGTCGCAGCCGTCGTCGGATGATCGTTACCGGTCTGACCCGGGATTTCTTTATTCATCAGCCAGCGCATGATCTGAAAATCCATCATCCACACTTGTGACTGCAACAACGAGGACTGCACCCACTGACCCTCACCTGACTCTTCACGTTCAAGCAACGCCACCAAGGTTCCAATGGCGCAAAACAAGCCTGAACTCAAATCGGCCACGGGTATACCCGCCCGCATCGGGCCGCGACCCGGTTCACCAGTAACCGACATAATTCCGCCTAAACCCTGCGCGATTTGGTCTAAACCAGGACGGTCAACATAGGGGCCATCTTGCCCAAAGCCCGATACGCTGGCGAGGATGATGCGCTTGTTTAACTTGCGCAGTGACTCGTAGTCAATGCCGAGCTTGAACTTTACATTTGGTCGATAATTTTCGATCACCACATCGGCCTGCTCGACCATCTTCAAAAACAGCGCCTTGCCTTGCGCATGCTTTAAATTGAGAGTGACACTGCGCTTATTGCGATGGGTGTTTTGATAATCCGCAAATTGCGACGAACCGCCTGGGCGATCATCGGGCTGATCGCCCGGTTCTTCAATTTTGATGACATTTGCGCCCCAGTCTGCAAACTGCCTGACCGCGGCGGGCCCAGACCGTACGCGAGTCAAATCCAGCACCGTGAATCGGCTGAGGGGTAACTTAGTCATGCAAGGTCTCCAACTTAAGCTTGGCTCAAAGACTGGCGCACAGGGTTTACCAGACTCAAAGTGAATATTTTTTTGATGTTGGACATCTTACAAGAAAATGAAAATCCGTGGATTCCTCTGTTTTTAGGTAAAAAACGGCTGAATTCTGTTTTTTTGACGTCTAGTCAGCTTTTGCGCCTGATTGGGCAATGACTTTTTTCCATTTGGCGCGCTCAACTTCGATTTCAGCAGCCATTTCTTCGGGTGTGCTCGTTTTGGGAACCGTTCCGCCTTCAATCATGCGTTGCTGCATCGCGGGTTCGGCAATCACCGCACGTACTGCCGCGTTTAACCGATCGATCACGGCGCGAGGGGTCCCCGCAGGCACTGACAAATAATTCACGGCGACAGCCTCGTACCCTTTGAGTTGCTCGGCAATCGCCGGCACGTCTGGCAATAGAGGCGAGCGCTCGGGGCTCGCCACGCCTAGCGCGCGCAGCTTACCGGCTTTGATTTGCCCCAAATACACCGACAAGCTGTCGATTGCCATTTGCACGTTGCCTGCCAACAGGTCTTGAATCACCACGCCCGAACCCTTGTAGGGCACGTGCGTGATTTCGACCCCCGCCATCGACTTAAACAACTCGCCCGACAGATGGCTGCTGGCGCCAATCCCAGAGCTACCAAAATTAGTTTTGCCAGGATTTTTGCGTATATAGTCGATTAACTCTTGCACGTTATTCACAGGCAAATTCGGGGCGATCACCAGCACGTTCGGAAAAAAGGCAAGTCGAGAGACCGGAATCAGGTCTTTGTCTGGGTCATAGGGCAGCTTAGCCATCAAATAGGGGTTAATAATCTGCGGGCCCGGTGTGGTGTAAAGCACGGTGTAGCCATCGGGCGCTGCGCTGGCCACCAGTGCCGCACCGATCGTGGCTCCGCCGCCAGGCTTGTTTTCAACAATGAGCGGCTGACCCAGCTGTTTGGCCATGGGCTCGCTAATTAAGCGAGCGGTTTGATCCGCCGCCCCCCCTGGCGCAAACGGCACGATCAAACGAATCGGGCGGGTCGGATACGTAGGCGCCTGCGCATACGCCACAGCACTCACCAAGGTTGTTAGTACCGCAACGCTCAAAGTCTTTAGGATCATTTTTATCTCGGGGTTTTTTATTTATCTCGCTGCATCCCCCTGCTTGGGAAGGCCGCGCCTCAATGTCATGGCATTTTCTGTATTCTAATGGTGTTTTAGTACAGAATAATCATAACTAGGGACACCACCTCCATGCCAGACTTTACACAACTCCAATACGAACACATCGGTCATGTGGTCGTGCTCAGCCTGAACAACGCGCCGGTCAACGCGCTCTCAAAAACGCTCAGCGACGAAATCACGGCAGCGCTTGACTATATTTCTGAAATCTCTGAAGTGCGCGCAGTGGTGCTGACCGGCCTTGGAAAAATATTCTGTGCAGGTGCTGACTTAAAAGGCCGTGCCTCGGTGATTAAAGGCCCTGGCGATTTGCCCGCACACTCGCGCCGCACGCGCGAATGTTTTCATGCGATCCGTGAGTGCGCCAAGCCTGTCATTGTTGCCCTGAACGGGCCGGCACTTGGCGCGGGTTTGGCCATTGCAGCCTCGGCAGACATGCTAATCACCTCAGACAAGGGCTGTCTGGCTTTGCCCGAAATCGATGTCGGTCTGTTAGGCGGCGGCAGCCACGCTGGGCGTCTGTTTGGGCACAGCATGCTCAGGCGCATGATGTTTACGGGGTACCGCGTTCAGGCTGATGAACTGTATCGCCTGGGCGTGGTCTTGCAAGTCACCACACCTGAAGGTTTGATGCCAGCGGCCCTTGAACTCGCCAACACCATTGCGAGCAAAAGTCCA
>CAMBZR010000140.1 GCA_945872285.1 Bordetella parapertussis
ACAGAACCATCTGCTAGCTTAAAACTCATCGCGACATTGTCGTTATTCACGGCACTACGGTTATCGCCCGAAATCCGCTCAGCAGATACCCGAACGATTGAGGCGTTGGCTAAACATTCGATCAAATCAATAAAATGCGAGACTTCACCAACAACACGGCTTCGGCCCTCGTCGTCTGAGTGCACCCAATGCGATCCCGGTACAAAACCGGTATTGACGCGCATCTGTAACACTAAGGGCCCTTGCCGACCAGCAAGCCACTTTTGCATTTGTAGCGTGTGCGGCGAATATCGCCTGTTGTGGCCAACAAATATGACTGGCAACGATTGCGCTGCTGCTGCGGTTTGCCTGAGTGCAGCAAGCTCTTCTTCGGTTGTGCAAAGTGGCTTTTCTAGAAACAAAGCTTTATTGGTTTGTATGGCCGTCTGCACAAGTGTTGCGTGTTGGCTATGTGGGGTGAGCCCCACCACGGCATGAATAGTGCTGTCGCCCCAGATGGTTGCGGCATCAGTTGTTTGATTGGCAAAGCCAAATTTGCGAGCACTATGCTCGACACTAGCGCCCGAGCCCGTAGCCAGGGTATGTAACGCAACATTCGGCAGACCCTTAAGCGCTGGCAATAACAACGCTTTACCAAAAAGCCCTGCGCCAATCACGCCAACTTGTAAGGTGTTTGCCCCTGCTGCGCTTGTACGCGTATTGGGAATGGGCAGGCTGCGCTCAATATGGCCGGTGTTGGGGTAGGTCAGCAGCACACCAATGGGCTGCGCTAATTGGCCTGCTACAAATTGGGCGTAAACGCTTTCTGCTTGATCAATATCGTAGCGGTGAGTTATCAAGGACGCGACGTCTACTTTTTTATCAGCGATCAAGCGCAAAAACTCTTGTAGGTTGCGCTTTTGAGTCCAGCGTACTTCGCCAATGGGTAGGTCAACGCCCTCAAGTTCATAGAGTGGGTCAAGCGAGCCAGGCCCCGCCGCACGAGACACAACTAATTCAATTTCTTTTAGCCAGAGCTCGTTACGGTCAGGGTGAATGTCGGCGGTGCCAACAATAACGATGCGCCCTTTGCTGCGGCAAAGTTGGATTGACTGGTCGACCAAACTGCGATCTTTACTTGCTGCAGTAATGATGACCGCATCGGCTCCATAGCCAGCGGTTTGTACATCGCAAAGGCGCGTTAAGTCTTCAGCTTGGTTCGTAACGTGCGTGAACCCAAGTTTGTTCGCTAGTGCGGTTTTATCTTGAGCGGGATCCAGCGCGATGACTTCGCAGCCGTAGGCACGCAACATTTGTATTGTTAAAAGCCCTAATAACCCCAAACCCAATACAACAACCTTTGAACCAAAGGTCAATTTCGCACTGCGAATACCGTGCAAGGCGATGATGCCCAGCATGCCAAAGGAGGCCTCGTCGTCTGAGACGCCTTCGGGGATTCGACAGGCAAGGTTGATCGGGATCGATACGAACTCGGCGTGCGAGGCAAAACCTTGACCAACACAGGCGACCCGATCCCCCGGTGAAAACTCTGTGGCTGCGATGCCGCATTGTTCAATAATGCCTGCGCTGCTGTAACCGAGTGGAGTTGGAGTATCCAAGCGCCCCATGGCTTCTTGCCAGGTCTTGAGTAAGCCTTCCTTTTTTGCCTTGTCCCAAGCACGCCTGACCAGATCTGGCCGCGAGGCCGCTTTGCCTAATAAAGATTTGCGGCCAAGCTCGATGGTCGAGCGTTCGGTACCTAGGCTAATAAGAGAGTGACGGTTGCGCACCAAGATGCGTTTACTGCCACACTGCGGCACAGGAACATCGCGCAGAGCGACCTCGCCTGTTTTATAGCTTTGAACGACCTGCTTCATCCGCGCGTTGGCCCCTGGCGCAACACATAATTCTTAACGGCCGAAGACATGCCTGGCGGAAACTCAGCATCGCGCGCGATATCGTCCCAATTGTCTTTAAACCACTGAATGGTGGTCACTAAGCCTGCTTCGAAGGTGGTCTGTGGGTTGTAGCCAAGCAGTTCTTTGGCGCGATCAATACTGGCTAAGAGGCGGGATTTGGTATCCCATTTACGCTTATCGGTATAAAGGAGGCCTGCCGTGTTGCCAGTAAGCTTATTGACCATTTCGGCCATTTCAACGATTTCGATTTCGCGAGACGAAGCAATATTCATTTCGGCACCGATGGCCGCCTCGGCGGTACCCGCCCGCAGCAACGCATCGACAATATCCTCAACATAGGTAAAGTCGCGGGTCATCTTGCCATCGCCCGTGATGGGTAGCGGCTGGCCTTTCATGGCCCAATAAATGAAATTGGGGATGACGTTGCGGTATTGGCCCGGTACTTCACCCGGACCATACGAGTTAAAGAAGCGAGTTTTAACGATGGGTAGACCGTAGTGGTGCCAGTAAAAGTTGCAGTACAGCTCACCCGCCATCTTTGAGATTTGGTACGGGGTCGTTAAATGCATCGACATGAACTCTTCTTTGAGCGGCAGCGGGGCCGCTGCACCATAAATGGCGCACCCAGAGCCGGCATAGACGAAGCGCTTTAAATTGCCCTGAAGCACCGCGTATTCGAGCATTTTGACTGTGCCAAGCTGGCTCACCAACAGGTCTTTTTCGGGGAAATCGACTGAATTTTGGTTAGCGAAAAAGGCCGCTAAGTGAAAGATATAGTCAGGTTTTTCGTGAAAAACCCTTTTTAAATCAATATCATTGGTGATGCTGCCCTTGACGAACAGCACGTTTGGCAGGTTTGGGATACTCCACTCATACGAGGCTGACAAATCATCCAAAATGACCACTTTGGCCGCATCTGCGTTTGCGAGTGCGCGAGCCAAGTTGCTGCCAATGGCGCCAGCGCCGCCGGTGATCAGGATAGTTTTGCCTTGATATGGCTGCGAAACACTCATGCGGGTACCCCAAAAAGCAGTTTATTAGTCTGGATTGTAACGGCTGATTACCTCTGGCGCGCTAAAGCGCCTCTAGGTCGTGAAGCCAAGCCTCTACTAAGGCGAGCTCTTCTTGGCCAATAAATTTCTTGTTAACCATCGCCTCATAACAGCGCAGCAGGTTACTCGGTATGGACTCCTTGCCAGGCGCTAAATCCAACTGATTCAGCGTCTGCATGATTTCGAGGTTATTTGTGTAGCCTGAAATTTCGTCTTTGAAATCTCCCATCAGGCTATGGTCGTTTCGCTCTTGGCGCACGGTACTGTTATGAAACAGAACGCCCCAGCCACAGGTCCATAAAATGCGCTGCGCAATAAATGAGCGCCAAATGTCAGTCATTCTAAAGCTGCAATAAGAGGGTAGATACAACAGTGCAAATGTTTCTTTAAACCAAGTGGTGTTTTGGCTGTTAAACGGGCAGATGGCCATATTGCCAAGCGCTACGTTATCGAATTTATTGAACTGTATCGGTAAGGTTTGTGTGAGGCGGTATATCGCATCGACATCGGGGTTGTCGTCTGCTAAGCCTTGTTGCACCGGACACTCAAGTGTCGTTTGTTGGGGGAGATGCGGTTGTGAACCTAGTAATTCTTCAAGCGCAAATCCTCTTGGCCAAATATTGGCCTCTAAATAATACTTATAGACATTTGTCCAACCGGTGTCTGTCAAAACGTGCGCTTGTTTCGTGCGTGTACGAGGCAGCCAAAAATCTGCTAACGGGATATTGTCATCATCGGTTTCAATGATGACTTCTGCTCCGTTCTTTATGGCTAGTAAATAACCAATATTTTTTCGAGCATAATGTTTGACAGGTAGAGCTTGCACTAGCTTAAACGACAAGCTTTTTTGCTGTGAAATTGAATAGAAATGGCAACCCTCAAGCGCAAACTGATCGGGGCTTTTGGTATCCCCGATCACGATGAAAGATACTGCGTTCTGTTTTGCTTCTATCGCGTATTGCTTAAGAACCGGATGTTGGTCGTTTGCAATCGAAGTGATAACAAGGGCTGTGTTCTTCATGAATCTTTTTGACTAGACAGGATTCGAAATCTACCAGGATTAGTCGATTTCAGGCGCTTTGCCGTTGACGCGTAATACAAAATAATGCCAAAGCACCTCGAGTGAATTCGCAACTACTTTAGACGACACACTTGGAGATGGCGCGCGATAGTGAATAGGAATTTCAATCACTCGTTTGTTGCGTAATAAGTAACGAAGCTCAACGTGAAAAAAATGGGCTTTAGATAGTAATGAATACTTTAGGAACTTCTCGACAATCGACCTGTGAAAGCCTTGAAATCCTGATGTCGAATCACGTAGTTTGAGCCCTAGCAGCAATCGAGATAATAGGGTGCCGGCTCTGGATAAGAGCGAGCGCTTGCTAGACGAGTCTGAAATTGACCCACCTTTCATAAATCTACAGCCGTAAGCGCACTCGTTTCCATCAACGAGGGCATTTAAAAAATTCGGAATAGCAGCAGGATCGTGAGAGAGCCCCGCGTCGATTTCAATAATAAACTCGTGCCCAGCGGTTAGGGCCGCTTGATACCCGACCATATAAG
>CAMBZR010000141.1 GCA_945872285.1 Bordetella parapertussis
GATTTAATGCCTGAATATTGAAAGCGATTGTGCGAAGGGAGCATGGCGTTCTCGATATGGGTTTAACTCAGCTAGAAACCATGCTAGATTGACACGACATACATTGCAAGTGATTACATGGATTTGATGATGGCGATTGCGATACCTCCTAAAGCTTATCAATGGCCCAATGATGCCCATTTGGCACTTTCTATCGTGATCAACGTCGAAGAAGGTGCTGAAGCCAATATTCAAGACGGCGATAAGTACCCTGAGCCTGTCGATGAAATGGGCATTGCTTTAAAGCACTCGATCCGTAGTTTGATTAATGAATCCAATTATCAATACGGTTTGAGTCGTGGTGCACCAAGGGTTCTTCGTTTGTTAGACCAACATCAGATCACCGCGACCTTTACAGCGTGCGCCTTAGCACTTGAGCGTGCGCCCGCGCTGACGCGTCAAATCGTGGCGCTGGGCCACGAAATCACATCCCACGGGTATCGTTGGGCGCATCAATTCAACATGACCGAAGAGCAGGAGCGCGCCTATATTGTGAAAGCACGCGATTCAATTGCAGCTACGACCGGGCAAGTTCCGGCAGGCTGGTTGTCACGTTACCTCACGACGATGAATACGCGACGTCTGTTGATTGAAGAAGGTTTCATGTATCACATGGATGATCTGAGCGATGATCAGCCCTTCTGGGATCATGAGCAAGGCCGCCCGATTGTGGTGATGCCTTACCAGATAGACAACAACGACATGAAGATGTGGGCCGAGCCCTCATACACACCTGATCAATGGCTGAAGTATGCGATTGATAATCTCGATTGGGCCTTGGGTGAAGGTCGGCACTCGGTGAATATGATGTCACTGGGCGTGCATCTGCGCATTATTGGTCGCCCAGGCAGAATCTGGGCGCTTGAAAAGTTTTTAGCGTATGCCAAACAACGCAGCCAAGAGCCGCATGGCCCTTGGATTACAACGCGTAAAGCGATCGCTGAACACTTCGCTCAGCACGTGCCCTTTAGTCTTTGACGCCTTCGCGATCAACATAGAAGCCGTTTTCTGGTGGGTAGTTGGCCGTGAGCCATTGAGGCCCGCCCTGTGCCACCCATACTGACGCTGCGAGGCGTGCAACGGCGACCAATGCTTGTAGGTCTTCGTCGCGCATCGTATTGCGGGCCTGTGCGGCAACAATAAGTTGACCGATAAACTGCCCTTGCCAGATTAACGGCGCAAACACCGTTGAACCCATCCTAGAAGATTTCAGATACTGTCGAAACGTGCCATGTTCGTCGGTATTTTTGAGGATTTTTTTGGCTTTAGAGGCATAGACTTGACCCGGGTGGCCCCCATCAATGGGGATGCACAGCCGTTCTTGTTCAGGTGGAAAACCAACGTTTCCACAGATCATGTGATAGCGTCGATCAGGGGTGACAAAGAAGGCACCCGCGACAAAATATTGATGCTCGCCCGCTAGCAAGGCGCCAGGCTTCAGATGAGCCGTTCGATCACCAAGCGTAGCAAAACAGCCTTGCATCAGCTCACGCATCGCCAAGGTAGGGCCTTGCGCATCCAGGGCAGCCTGACCACGATCTTCAAGCATACTGAACACTTGATCCGTAAAAGTTTGCGTGGCGGTCATACGAGTTCCTTTAGCGGCGATCGATGAGACGAATGGGTTTTTGACGGGCCTCAACACCTGTGAGTGAAGCCAACGCAGTTGGGACCACTAGGTCAATATTGACTTCGACGCCTAGTTTTCTTTTTAACAGTTCACGGAAATGCGCGGTCAGTGCTTCGGTGGCAGCCTCAGAGGTTTCGATACTCACAAGAAGGTCTTCTCGGCCCGAGCCATCGCGCGTCAAGGTGCAAAGGTATTCGCCACTGAAACCGGGTGAGCCAGCCAAAATCGACGAAAGCGCCTGCGGAAACACGTTAATGCCCCTGAGTTTGACCATGTTGTCGCTTCGGCCTAAAAAGCCCTCGATGCGACGAAAGGGCAGCTTCAGCTTTGAGGGTCCAGGTAAGAAACGCGTGACATCGTGCGTGTTGAAACGAATGATGGGAAAAATATCATCCGTAAATAAACAAGTGGCAATCAAGTCGCCCGGCGCCTCTGGCGCAACCGGCTTACCGGTATCGACGTCGCAAATCTCGATCCAGTGCGCGTCTTCCATCACATGCAGGCCATCGTGATCTGAACCTTCTGCTGCAATGAGCCCGGTATCGCCAACGCCATACCAATCAAATAGTTCAGCACCGCCCCAAGCTGCTGACAAAGCGTCACGCGCATCTTTTGAAAGATGTCCGCAGATCATGCGTAAAGGAATGTCTCGACCTGGGACAAGGCCTTGTTCCTGTGCAACTTCGGCAAGGCGCTTGATGTAATCCGCAAAACCAACAATCACAGTTGCACCAAAGTCGCGCATAAACTCGACTTGTTTGATCGATGAAGTCTCGATTCCGGTGCCTGCCGAGACAAATAATGCATCAGTAAAGTGCAACACGGCTTCACGAATGTAATGACCGCCGTTCACCAGACCGTGTCCGTATACAGAGTGCACGACATCGGTTGCACACATCCCCGCCATTAAATAGGCCCGCGCGAGCATGAGGTTTTGTACTTCACGCGTGCGCGGGCTATAGAGCAGTGGTTGTGGTCGACCGGTGGTGCCGCTGGTGGATTGCAGCACCATTTGGACGATCTTGCCATCGACGGGGATATCGCGGCCATGGTGATCGCCAAACGGGGGTTTTCGCTCAACCGAGGCCATGATGTCGTGCTTGCCAAAACTTGGCAATTTAGAAAGATCATCGAGCGACTGGATATCCGTTGCGCGGATGCCTGCTTCACCCCATAGCCGTTGGTAAAACGGAATTTGCCAAGCGCGCTTGAGTTGTTTTGCAAAAAGCGCCTCTTGCCAGATACGCAAGCTTGCAGGGCTCATCCCGACAAACTTGTTTAAAAAGCTTGCGCCGACTGGAAACTCGCTTCTAAGCGACTCAATGTTGATTGCGTCAAAGTAAGAGAGCATTTGTGGCATGCAGGGAACCTTGAAATGATTCAACCACTTTAACCGACCGCTAGACTGACGGTTGAGCAGGGCAGTGTTTTTTAGCCAAGTCTTTACTACTAGTGATTACCCCTATATTATTCATCAAGGATAGCAGCAGCGAGCGCGTAATATGGCTCGGATGCTTTTATATCGGTCGAAATCTTAATCACTGGAGGTCGCTATGTCGGTCTTGTCTAACAAATCAAATCCTCATGCTATTAGTCGTCGTCGCTTTACCCAAGCTGCTGCCTTAGGCGCGGGCTCTGTCTTGTTTGCACCGACGATCTTGCGTGCGCAAGGCACTGGCATCATTAAGATCACTAACGTGCAGGGCATTACAGGGCCTTCAGCGGCCTTCGGCATTCGCGTGCGCGATGGGTCCTTGCTTGCCTTAGACGATATCAACAAGCTTGGTTTCAAAGATGCAAGCGGTAAGTCTTATAAATTTGAAATGAGCACTGCAGATATGGCTAATGATCCGCGTCAAGCGGTGACGCTGTTCAGGCAGGCTGCGGGTGATGCCTCGGTGACTGCCGTGATCGGCCCATCAAACTCAGTCGGTTTTATTGCAATGGTGCCGGTTGCAGCACAACTCAAAATGCCAATGGTTGGTGGCGGCTCAGGTGCGCCAGTCAAAGAATGGTCGACGTATGCGTGTCGGGTGAATCCAGTGTCGGCCACAGCCGTACCGGTGGTGCTTAAAAAAGTGGTCGCTAAGCACGGCCTCAAGCGTATCGCTGTGATCTACGATCAAACACAAGATGCGCAGGTGGGCGACGCTGAGATTGTAAAAACAATGGCGGCCTCGCTTGGCTACACCGTGGTTGCCTTTGAGGCCTTCAGAACCGGAGATCAAGATTTCTCAGCGCAGCTGTCAAAAATTCGCAGTACCAAGCCTGATGGAATTTATATTGCAGCGACAACGGGTGATGGCGTAAAAGTGGCATCGCAAGTTGTCGAGGCAAATATCAAATTACCAATGATGACTGGTTTTGGCTCTTTTCAAGACCCCGTCTATTGGGATGGCACCAAGGGTGATATCAAAGGTGGTTACACCTTCTTGGCACAAGACTTACAAGCACCTACGCCCCAGCTCAAGAGCTTTCTTGATCGCTACAAGGCTCGTTTTACACAATATGAAGCCACTTCGTTTTCGACCTATGGCTACGATGCGGTGTATACGTTGTACGAAGCTATCAAAAAGGCAGGTAGCCTTGAGCGTGACAAAATTGCAGCCGCTTTGGCGTCATTAAAAATCATCACGCCACTGGGCACTAACGTGACCTTTAATAACCCACCTGATGGCAACAATAACAGCCCGTCTGTTGTAGTCATCAAGGTCAATGGGCGTGGCACTTACGACGTCGTTGCATAACATGGGGTCATCGATTTTAGGAGTTGAACACCTTACCC
>CAMBZR010000142.1 GCA_945872285.1 Bordetella parapertussis
CCAGTGGGGCGCATGGGTAAGGCCTCTGAGATCGCCTCGGCGATTTTGTTCTTAGCGTCGCCCGAATCGGGTTTTGTGACGGGTGAGATTTTGGATGTGAATGGTGGTCTTTGGTCTGATTAGCGCTTTAAAAGCCTGCCTATGACAGCCATATTCCGTTAAAGTATAGACACGTAAGTTTTACCTTTTTCAAAGAGATTAGCGATGCCCTTCTGTTCAGCCTGTGGCACTAAATGTGCAGATGATGCCAAGTTCTGTAGCGCCTGTGGGACGGCGCTGGCCGCAGCGCCCGACCAAGCTGCGCCGACAACACAACCTCAAGTCGCGCGTTCGGTAGAGCCGCTACCACCCGTGATTCAAGTCATTACGCCTGCCGCGCCACTGAAGGCTTTTGATAATCCAGCCGAGCTCTGGAAGATGTTTTTCTATGTTGCTATCTTTGACTTAGCCATTTATTTCTTAACCACTTCAGCGGCAGAAACTGGCGGCTTCACCTCAGCCCCAACGATGTTAATTGTTGCTGCCTACCTTGCCATTGCCTACTTTTTGGTTAAGGTACAGGCGTACGACAAGGGCCGGGCCGTGTGGTTATTACCCTTGATCGCGTGGCATGTGTGGGGTTACTTGGAAGGCATTGCAAACAGCGGCGACCTTGAGTATGCGACCACGTTCGATAACTACGACACGTTTATCTCTGGCATCCCCGAGATGGTGATCTTGATTAAGCTGTTCTTGGTATTGCGTCTGGGTAAGGCGAAGTAAATGGACGGCATTCACTGACTGATCTAAGGCCGTGGGGTTCGAATTCTTCCCGGCGAAAGAAGATCCGACAAAAAGCGCTGAGCTCTAGGATGTTCAGGGCGTGCAAAAAAAGCGTGGGGATCGTTTTGCTCAAGAATGCATCCTTGATCTATGAACCAGATGCGATCCGCAACTTCGCTGGCGAACCCCATTTCATGGCTGACCACAATCATCGTCATGCCTTCATCCGCTAGTTGACGCATCACATCCAGAACCTCACCAACCATTTCGGGGTCTAGTGCGCTGGTGGGCTCATCAAATAGAATGATGGGCGGTGACAAGGCTAGCGCACGCGCAATCGCGACTCGTTGCTGTTGGCCGCCCGACAATTGAGAGGGCATCGCATCAATTTTGTCAGATAGGCCGACCTTGGTAAGTAATGTTCGGGCGATGTCTATCGCCGTCTCGCGGGGAACCCCGCCGGCTTTCATCGGACCCAAGATGATATTGTCTTGTACGCTCAAATGAGGAAACAAGTTGAAGGCCTGCGAAACAAAGCCGATCCCTCTGCGCAACTGGTCGACATCGATGGTAGGGCTATGAATGTCTTGGCCGTTCAACAAGATGCGTCCACCCTGTATTTCTTCAAGACGGTTTACCGTGCGAATGAGGGTCGACTTACCAGAGCCCGAGGGGCCACATACCACCACGACAGAGCCTTTTTCGATTTCGCCAGAGACCTGTTTTAAGGCTTGATATGAGCCATACCATTTCTCAACCTGAGCAAAAATTACAATCGGCGCAGCTAAAGCGGTTGGGTTCATGCGGTGCCAGCTCGTTGGTGTGCCAAGCGACGCTCAAGAAAATTTGCGGCTTGACTGAGTGAAAAACAAAGCACGAAATACATCGCGGCCAAGATCAAAAAAACCTGCATAGGTTTGGTGAGAAGCATGCTGTTGACTTGCGTTGCGGTTAAGGTAACCTCATGCACGCCAACCACATAGGCCAAAGATGTCGCCTTAATGATTGCTACAAATTGATTCATTAGCGACGGCAACATATTGGCCAGCGCCTGAGGCATCAGAACATAACGTACCGCCTGAAGGTACGTGAGTCCGATGGCGCGTGCTGCCTCGGTCTGTCCTGGAGCAAGCCCCTCAAGTCCGGCCCGAACGATTTCTGCTAAAAATGCGCTTTCATAGATAACGATTGCGCAGACGACTGTAGCGAATGCGGACACTTCGCGACCTACCAGAAAAGGTATGCCGAAGTAAGCCCAAAAAATGATCATCAGTAGTGGGATGCCGCGTAGGGTATAAACCCAGACACTCGAGGGCCAAAGTAGCCACCGATGTGAACTCGTGCGCATCAACCCAAGCAGGAGCGACAGCGGAAACGATAAGGTTAAGCCAAGCGTTGATAATAATAATGTTCCTGCAAGGCCGCCTAGCGGACCTGCGGGATAACTGCCGATTAAGAACAAAACGCCAAATTCGAACAGGATATCGAGCATCTTCAGGCCTTATAAGCTGGTGGATAGCGTCGACTGAACCAAGCGCCTAAAGCCATCAAGCTGAACGAGAATACGAGATAGGCAAGAGTTCCGAGCATAAAAATTTCAAAGGTTCGGTAGGTTGCATTTTCAATTTCGTGGATCCGGTAGGTGAGCTCACCTACCGCTACCGCCATCGCCAAGCTTGTATTTTTAAAAAGAAACAATGTCTGATTAATCAGCGCTGGTATGGCCACGCGCACAGCTTGAGGCAGAATGACATATTGCAAGGCTTTAATAAAACTTAGGCCGATTGAACGTGCTGCCTCGAATTGGGCCAAGGGAATAGAGCGAATGCCACTTCGCAAGTCTTCTGACATGAAGGCGCCGGTATTTAAGGCTAAGGCGATCATTGAAAACAAAAATTCGCTATTTTGTCGATTAATCCAAATCCTGAGATCGTCTGGTAGCACCTGAGGTATCGCGAAGTACCAGATCAGAATTTGAACGAGTACTGGAACGTTTCGGTGATATTCGATGATTGTTGCAACGAGTAACCGCGCGGGTGCAAACGGAAGCGCACGCACGCAAGCCAGTAATAAAGCAAACACTACCGCTAATAGCCAAGCACCGACAAAAAGCTCAAGTGTGACGAGCAGTCCTTGCGTAAGGTCGGCGGCGTACGTCTCAGTTAGAAAAAAAGAGAAATCCAGAGCGATCTCTACTCAGGGTTAAGACGTGAAGCTTACTTAGGCTGAATGGGCTCAACTTTATAGCTTCGAGCAAAACCATATACTGATTTCTTACCTAGCCAAGTATCAAAAATATTTTGTAATTCGCCGTTGCTGTCCATCGTCAACAAAATGTTGTTGATTGCGCCAAGCAGCGCGGGCTCACCTTTGTTCACTCCGATTCCTTGGGGCTCGACGAACAGGGGTTCCGAGATTATTTCTACCGGCGCTTGGCCTTGATCTTTAGCTTGTTTGACGAATCTTGCGAGGATGAGTTCGCCGAACAACACCGCTTCTACTTTATCTTGTTGCAGTGCGAGGTAAGCCGAAGGGCTGTCTTGATAAGTCAGTATATTGGCGGTGGGTAAAATCTTTTGCGCGAAAGTTACCGAGCTTGAACCTTTTGATCCCCCTAACTTGCGACCCGCTAAATCTTTAATCGACTTTAGACCAGAACTCTCCTTGACCATAGCTTTTTGATTCGACAAATAATACTGATAGCTGTAGTCAACTTGGGTGGCTCTCTCGGCCGAATAGCCTAGCAAGGCTGCTAAAACGTCGACACGCTTCGTTTTTAATTCAGGGATGCGTGCGCTAATTGATAGCGCCTTAAGCTCGATATCGACGCCTAGTCCTTTGGCCAGCGCGCGGCAAATATCGACGTCGAAGCCGACGAATTGGCGTGTCGTTTGATCGGGATAACCAAAGGGCTCACTTGCTTGAGTGTGACCGCAAATTAATTTCCCTTTTGCTTTGACGTCCGCCAGCGCATCGGCTTGTGCTGCACCGCTCAAGGTAAACATGAAAACTATCAAAGGTATCGAGAGTCGTTGTGTCATTTATGCAGATCCTTTAAAAAAATAAAAGGCGCCGAACAATGGCGTCGCAAAAAGGGTAAGGTTTTTGACGCTTGGATGCATCTGGTGCCTCGGCGGTGTTATTTTTTGGCTGACTCGAGAGCACCATCTTACCTCTTATAGGACAAACCGTGCCAAATCCTGACTTGCCGCGGCTTCAGCAAGCTTGTCGTTCACGTACGCCACATCCAGTACGACGGTTTTGCCGCTGCTGCTGGCTGCATCAAACGACAAGTCTTCAAGCAGTTTTTCCATCACCGTATACAAGCGCCGCGCGCCAATGTTTTCGGTGCGCTCGTTGACTTCAAAGGCCAGTTCCGCCAAACGCGCGATACCCTCTTCGGTAAACTCAAGGTGTACGTCTTCGGTTGCAAGCAAGGCGCTGTATTGTTTGGTGAGCGAGGCA
>CAMBZR010000143.1 GCA_945872285.1 Bordetella parapertussis
TTGAGCAGCAAAACCTTGTTGCTGACACACCGCGATCTGAGCGGCATCGCGATCCACCCCTTGCACCGTAAAGCCAGACTCTTGCAGGGTTTCAAGCCACTCGCCCTGGCCACATGACACGTCAAGGGCCGGCGCGCCTGGGTAGGCATGCAGCAAAGGGTACACAAAGGGTAGGTAAACAAATAGCCGAGCTTTGACTGCCGCCCGCGACCCGCGAATTTTATTTTGCAGGGCGCGGTTGAAGTCGTCAGTCACGCTTCGCCTCGATACTTGAGGGCAACCACGCCAATCCTACAAAATAGTCTTTGCCAAGATTGACAACCGTAAACACAATCGCGCGATCGCGCCACTCATAATTTTTTTCTAGATGGTTTTCAGCATCGTGCAATGCAAACGACATTGAATAAGACCCTTCGCCAAAATTAGCCGGAAACCGCAAGGTGTACTGGATACGCTCGCCTTGACGCAGGTCTTTCAACACTTGTTTGGTATGAAAGGTATTGGTACCAAATACAGGTTGGCCAAGCCTGTCTTTAATCTGATAGCCAAACACCAATTCAGGCAAGTCGGCAAACGCCTCAAGCTCAACCTGCACCTGCAAGGCTTGACCCACCTTCACCACTTCGACCGGGTGGCCTTCTTCGTCACATAAGGTCGCTTTGATTACACGCGCTTCACCCGTACCCGAGATAGTCTGCACGTTACCGTCGGCCCCGACCACTTGTTGCACCTTGTCAGGATCACGTTCGGCGATCATGGCGTTGTAGTAATCCATGACGGTTTCGGGGCTGCCTTGCATGGCAATGGTGCCGCCATTCAATAAGATCGCTCGGTCACAAATACCTTGTACCGCTCCCTTGTCATGCGACACGATCAACAGCGTCGTACCCAGCTTGTTGTAAGCCCTAATCCGATCAAAACTTTTATGCTGAAAATAATTGTCGCCAACTGATAAGGCCTCATCCACAATCAAAATATCAGGGCGCCGTGCCGTGGCCACGCTAAACGCCAAACGCATTTGCATACCGCTTGAATACACGCGCACCGGTTGATCGATGTAGGTGCCGATCTCGGCAAAGGCTTCGATCTCTGGCATCAGGCTGCGCATATCATCGGCCGTTAAGCCCAACAATTGCCCTGCCATGATGGCGTTTTGGCGGCCGGTGAAATCAGGATGAAACCCCATGCCCAATTCAAGTAAGGCGGCGATACGGCCTGTGACATTGACCGAACCCGTTGTGGGCTCGGTGGTGCCAGTAATCATTTTAAGCAACGTGCTTTTGCCCGCACCGTTCATGCCGATGATGCCAATGGCTTCGCCCGGCTTGACCTCAAAACTCAGATCTTGCAGCACCCACTTTTGCGTATGACGCGGCGGGCTAAACGGGATCAGCCACTCGGCCAAGCGTGCACCGCGGGTAGGATATTGTTTATAGGCTTTGCCTAAATCGCGAACGCTAATCGTACCCATTAGAGTTCGTCCACGATTTCGCCAGCGTGCTTACGAAATAACCGAGCACCCCATATGCATAAGAGCACGGCCAACAAAGTAACGGGCCACAACGAACGCCAGTCAGGCCACTGACCATTCACCAAAATCTGCTGATACGCCCCCATCAGATTTGTCATGGGGTTGTAGCGAATCAATTGCTGAAAGAAGGGCGGCAAAATATTGATGGGGTACACCACAGGGGTCGCCCAAAACCAAAACTGCAACACGACGCCAGCCATTTGCCCAACGTCACGAAAAAAAACATTGAGCACACCGAGCGTTAGACCTAAGCCTATTGACAATAAAATTTGAATCAGCAACACGGGGATCAGCGCAACAAACACCACGCCCGGAAACGCACCCGTTGCCAATAGAAAGATCGTAAACAGAGAAAAAATAATCGCAAAATTGACCGAGGCATTTGCCAGCGCAATGACGGGCAAACACATTCGCGGAAAATTAATTTTTTTAAGCAGATTGGCGTTTTCAATAAAAACGTTTTGCCCGCGCGTGACAGCCTCATTAAAAAATGTCCATGTCAGCACACCGGCGCACAGATAGATGCTGTAGGCGAAATCGCTTTCAACCCCAGGCAACTTACTGCTCATGATCTGCGAAAACACAACGGTGTAAACAATGATCATCGCCAGGGGCTTGATGACCGTCCAGGCCGCGCCGAGCAAGGAGTTTTTATAGTTGGCCTGAAACTCGCGCTGCACGCTGCCTAAAATGAAGCCGCGATAGCCCCACAAAGATTGAAGCATACCCATCAGTGCGCGCGCCGACTAAGCACTCGTTTCACGCGCGACCGTAGTGGTCTTCAAAGCGCACAATATCGTCTTCACCCAGATAATTGCCGCTTTGTACTTCGATCAAGACCAAATCGATTTTGCCGGGGTTTTCAAGACGATGCTTGTGGCCGGCCGGGATGAAGGTGGATTCGTTGGTGGCGATCAACAGGTTTTGTTCACCATTTACGACCTTGGCCATGCCATCGACCACAATCCAATGTTCGCTGCGATGGTGATGCATTTGCAGCGAGAGCGACGCACCGGGCTTGACCACGATGCGTTTCATTTTGAAGCCTGCGCCTTCTTCAAGCACGGTATACGTGCCCCAGGGGCGGTGCACGGTGCGGTGTAACTTGTACGCCTCGTGCCCAAGCTTTTTGAGTTGGCCCGCGATTTGTTTTACGTCTTGTGAGCGATCTTTATGCGCCACCAGCAAAGCGTCAGGTGTATCGATGATGATCAGGTTATCAACACCTACTGCTGCGATTAAACGGCCTGAGGCTTGAATAAAGGTGTTGCTGACATCGTGCAAATAAGTTTCGCCTTCAAGGCTATTGCCGTTTGCATCTTGGGGGATCAAATCACCCAAGGCGTTCCACGAACCGATATCGCTCCAGCCGATGTTGCAGGCAACGATTGCGGCGTGGGTGGTTTTCTCCATTAACGCGTAGTCGATCGAAATGCTATCGGCTTTTTTGAACGTTGCCGCATCTAAATCAATTTGATATTGACCCGCGCCTTCAACACGACGCGAGGCCTGCAAGCTTTTTTCAACGGCGTCTAACACCGCAGGTGCATAGAGCTTGAGCTCGGCCATCGCCGTTTCAGTCGTCATGCAAAACATGCCCGAATTCCAGAGGTATTTACCGCTGGCCACGTATTCTTGCGCGGTTTTGAGATCCGGTTTTTCGACGAAGCGTTTAACTGTATGGCCTTCGGATTCAATGTAGCCGTAGCCCGTTTCGGGGCCCTCGGGCTGGATGCCGAAGGTCGTGACTTTGCCGGTTTCGGCAAGTTTGACTGCGGTTTGCACGGCTTCGGTAAAGGCGGACACATCAGCAATCAGGTGATCGGCCGTTAAAAACAGCATGACGGCTTTAGGGCCGTAGGTTTTATAGAGGGTAATTGCTGCGGCCGCGATGGCAGGCGCAGTATTGCGGCCTTCAGACTCAAGGATGAAACCCAGCGGCATGGGGATGTCGCCCGTTTCACGGTATTCGTCTGCTGTTTTAAAAAACAGATCGCGATTGGTGACGGTGAGCACTTCGACCACATCCGGCAAACCTTTTGCGCGCAAAAACGACTTTTGCAACAGGCTTTGGCCATCGGCCAAGCGGATGAAGGGTTTAGGGTGCTGCTCGCGTGAAACCGGCCATAAACGTGTGCCGGCACCGCCAGAGAGAATCACGGGGATGAGTTGCATGCTGAACCGCCAGAAATAATTTTTAGCATTATCGCATTGTGGAGGCTAAAAAGCCGGTTTTGGGTGCGGCGCGAGGGTTATCTGCATTGCCGACCCCCAGTGTGCGTGAATAGCAAACACCACTTATAAAAAGCACAACGCGTGTTTGAAGACACTGGTAGCGGTATGTTTAGCGCTGAAAATGGCGTTCAACGCAGCTTAAGCGACACGTTTTAGTCACTTCATAAAAAGCAAAAAGTACAACACATTGGGCAGCTCTTACTGAACAAATAACGACTTTTGAAGCTGTTCGACGCTTTGCTGCCAGGTGTTGTATTTCAAACCAGTGCTCAGGGGGTGTTGCTTGGCC
>CAMBZR010000144.1 GCA_945872285.1 Bordetella parapertussis
AAACCATTGTTGCTGACATCAAAAAGTTTGCAACCGGTGGCAAAACTGCTGTGATCTCGACGATTAACGGTGACTCAAACGTACCGTTCTACAAAGAACTTGGTAACGCCGGCCTGAAAGCTACCGACGTGCCAGTCGTGGCATTCTCAGTGGGCGAAGAAGAACTGCGTGGCGTGGACACCAAGCCTTTGGTTGGTCACCTTGCCGCCTGGAACTACTTTGAGTCAATCAAGAACCCAGTGAACACTGAGTTTGTTGCGAAGTGGAAAGCTTACGCAAAAGCCAAAAACTTGCCTAACTTCGCCACTGCGGTCACCAACGACCCAATGGAAGCCACTTACGTCGGCATGTACATGTGGAAGCAAGCTGTTGAGGCCGCTAAAACAACCGATACTGACAAAGTGATTGCGGCGATGGGCGGCCAAACATTTGCGGCACCCGATGGCTTTACAATCATGATGGACAAGACGAATCATCACCTGCACAAGCCGGTTTACATCGGCGAAATTCAGGCCAATGGTCAGTTCAACGTGGTCTGGAAAAGTAAAGGTCCAATTCGCGCTCAGCCCTGGAGCCCCTTCTTAGCGGGCAACGAAGGCAAGCAAGGCCTGTAATACGCCACATTATGAGATTGCAACGACATGTTCTTGATTTACCCCTCCTTGAAACGGTGGCTACTAACTGTTTTGCTTGCGTTACCGCTGCATTGCAGTTTGGCCGCCGACTTGGTCGAACCCTCAGTTCTGAAGGGCTTGGCCGGCGAGAGCAACACCGAGCGGGTCGAGTCGATTACAGCGTTGGGGCAACTCACCACTCCTGGCGCAGCCGCAGTGTTGGCTGCGTTGGGGGCGGGCAACGTTCTGATTACCTCTGACAACAAGGTTTTATTGTCAGTTGAAGGCGGCAAAGCAATCGACCCCACAACCGGTGAAACGGTTGTGGCGCCTGCTGATGCCCAAGCACTGACCCTGAATAATCGTTTGCGCAGCGCTCTGCAGTCTGCGTTGGTGAGCGCTGAATTATTTTCACCGCAACGCGCTGTGCGTTTAGCTGCGGCCCAACGCCTGCAAAAAGAAGCCGACCCTGCACGCGCACCCTTGCTTGAACGTGCGCTCGAGAAAGAGCAAGACCCCGATATTAAAAGTGCGTTGAATATCGCCTTAGCGAGCGCGTCAATCAAAAGTACCGATGCTGCCACGCGCCGCCGCGCTGTCGAGCTGCTGGGCGACAGCAAAAATGCGCGTTTTAAACTGCTTCTGACCGCAATGGTCACGCCAGACACCGCTGGCACTTTCGCTGAGCCTGACGCAGAAGTCCGCGCGGCAGCAAAAACCGCCATCGTTCAAATTGAATGGCATCAAACTGTTGTCAGTTGGGTCGGCAATATTTTCTTCGGGATCAGCCTTGGCAGCGTGCTACTACTCGCTGCGCTTGGCCTAGCGATCACCTTTGGTCTGATGGGCGTGATCAACATGGCGCATGGCGAGTTGCTGATGATTGGCGCCTATGCCACGTACCTTGTGCAGGGCCTGTTTAAACAATGGCTACCCGTCTGGATCGACTGGTATGTGGTCGCCGCCCTGCCTGTTGCCTTCATCGTGACGGCACTTGTTGGGATGGCGCTTGAGCGCACCGTGATTCGCTGGCTCTATGGCCGTCCACTCGAAACCTTACTGGCCACCTGGGGCATTAGCTTGATCCTGATGCAGTCGGTACGCAGCTTGTTTGGCGCGCAAAACGTCGAAGTCGCCAACCCTAGCTGGATGAGTGGTGGCGTCACGATCTTGGGTGATCTGTCACTTAGCTACAACCGTATCGTGATCGTTGGCTTTGCGCTTTGTGTGGTGGTGGTGGTGTGGTTGGTCTTAAACCACACACGCCTGGGCCTGTTTGTGCGGGCGATCACGCAAAATCGCCGCATGGCAGATTGTGTAGGCGTGCCCACCGGGCGCATCGACATGCTGGCCTTTGGGCTGGGCTCTGGGATTGCAGGTCTGGCTGGCGTAGCGTTATCGCAGCTCAGCAACGTCGGGCCCGACTTAGGTCGTGGCTATATTGTCGATTCATTTATGGTGGTGGTCTTGGGCGGCGTTGGGCAACTGGCGGGTACGGTGGTCGCCGCAATGGGGCTTGGTGCCCTGAATAAAATCATCGAACCCTTTTGGGGTGCCGTGATCGCCAAAATTGCGATTTTGTTGTTTATTGTGCTTTTTGTACAAAAACGCCCGCAGGGATTATTCGCACCCAAAGGGAGAAGCGCAGAATGAGTGCAGCCACCCTGTCGCCATCCGCCACCATTTCGTTATCCTCTGCGCCCACGGCCTTATATTCACCCAAGGCTTGGACCGCGATCGCCATTGTTGTGGCCGTGTTTGCCTGCTTACCTGCGTTGAACCTAATGTTTCCGGCGGGGCACCCGCTACACGTATCTTCGTTTGCGATCGCCCTGATCGGCAAATTCATTTGCTACGCGATGGCCGCGCTCGCGCTCGATCTCGTGTGGGGTTACACCGGCATTTTGTCTTTAGGCCACGGCTTATTTTTTGCACTAGGTGGCTACGCCCACGGCATGTACTTAATGCGCGCGGGTAAAGCCTCTGCAGATATCGTACCCGACTTCATGACCTTTCTAAGCTGGAAAACCTACCCCTGGTTTTGGTCGTTTACCGAACACTTTTGGTACGCGATGTTTTTGATGCTGGCCGTGCCAGGCTTGCTCGCCTTTTTGTTTGGCTACTTTGCTTTCCGTTCGCGCATCAAAGGTGTTTATTTTTCGATCATCACGCAGGCCCTTACGTTTGCAGCGATGCTGTTATTTTTTAGAAACGAAACAGGCTTTGGTGGTAACAACGGCTTTACCGATTTTAAAAAGATTCTTGGGTTTGACATCACCTCAGCCAACACGCGCGCAGTGTTGTACTGGGTCAGCTTGGCAGCGTTGTTCGGCGCCTTAGTGTTAGGCCGCGCGATCACACAATCCAAACTCGGTCGGGTTCTCACCGCGATTCGTGACTCTGAAAGTCGCCTGCGCTTTTTGGGCTATGAACCATTGGGCTTCAAACTATTTATCTGGACACTGTCAGCCATGTTGTGCGCAGTGGCGGGCGCTCTCTATGTGCCGCAAGTTGGCATCATTAATCCGGGTGAAATGTCCACCGAGAACTCAATCGAAATGGTGATCTGGGTGGCAACCGGTGGGCGCGGCACATTGATTGGACCCATCATTGGCGCTGGCACGATCAACGGTTTGAAGACCTGGTTTACTAGCGTCTTCCCTGAATTTTGGCTGTATGCCCTAGGCTTGATTTTTGTACTGGTCACGATCTTTTTACCGCAAGGCATTGTCGGCTTAGTTCGCAAACTCAGCCAACGCGGCAAAGGACAGACGGCATGAATACACAAACCATCGCTTCACACGATGCTGTTCAAGCCAGCACCCAAAGCAACGGGGCAGGTGGCGGCGTCTCGCACGGCCGCATGAAAACCCCTGGGGTCGACACCCGGCACGGTGCCATCTTGTATCTTGAGTCGATCAGCGTTGTGTTTGACGGCTTTCGTGCACTCAATGATTTATCGATTGACATCGGCGTGGGCGAACTACGTTGCGTGATTGGCCCCAACGGCGCCGGCAAAACCACCATGATGGATGTCATCACCGGCAAAACAAAGCCCACCTCGGGCACGGCTTTTTTCGGGCAGAACATCGACCTCACCAAAATGTACGAGGCGCAAATTGCTGATGTCGGTATTGGCCGAAAATTTCAACGCCCGACCGTCTTTGAAAACCATACCGTTTTCGAAAACCTAGAACTTGCCATGAAAACCAACAAGGGCGTGAAATCAACCTTGTTTGCCCGCCTGAATAGCACCGAGCGCGATCAGATCGCGGCGACCCTCGACCTGCTGCGTTTAATGGGCGA
>CAMBZR010000145.1 GCA_945872285.1 Bordetella parapertussis
GTCTGCCGACCGCGTCCCCGAGTCACCGGTCTGGGGCGCAATCGGCTACGATCTCGTCACAGAAGAGCAACTACAGCGCCGCACCGGCTTGCCCGCGGCTACGCTACAAGTTGAACTTTTTACCCTCGAACTCGAAGGGCATATCGAACGTGGCGGCCATGGGCAGTTTGTACGAACCCGCGAGCGCTCTGCAACTTAAAGAAAGGCACTATGCAACCGCTCTCGCACACACATCGCCAACCGCAGCGCTCCGCTTTTAAACAAACCTTTAGCTCACTCGCGGCACGCGTTTGCGCAGTTTTTTTATCCTTGCTGTTTGCCTGCGTTGCACAAGCCGCAGACTGCGCCATTACGCTGCAAACTGACGACGCGTTGCGTTTTGTACCCTCGCATATTGTGGTGCCCAGCCTCTGCAAAAACTTCACCGTGACGCTGACACACACTGGCCATTTGCCACCGCTGGCGATGTCACATAACTGGGTGCTAACCAAAAAAAGTGATCTGGACGGCGTCGCGCGTACCGGTATGGCCGCAGGCGCGGGCGCCCATCATGTTGATCAAACCGACAAACGCGTCATTGCACACACCAAGTTGATTGGCACCGGCGAAACCAACAGCGTGAGTTTGGCCGTCTCAACGCTAACAAAAGGTGAAACCTATGTGTTTTTATGTACGTTTGCCGGCCACTCGCCGATTATGCGCGGGACACTCGTGCTAGCAGACGTCTCGCGCTAAATCGCCTCACTGACAGGCGTACCCGCTGGCGTTTGGGTCGGTGAGAGTTCGTTGCTGAAACACGAGCATCGCCGTTACGGTGTCTAATAGCGTTTGACGGGCACAAGGCCTGTCGTGCAGCGTTGTCTTTTTTATCACCACCACATATTAGGTTGCTTATCATGACGATTGGTCATACTCTGAGTACGCTCGCACGCCTGGTGGCTGCCCTGACGTTAAGCACCGCAACGCTCACACTGGCCCACGCTGCCGAGTTCAACGCGGGCCCCCTTGAAATCAACGATTTATGGGTGCGCGGCTCTGTACCGGGTCAAACCAACGGTGCAGGCTATATGCAGATTAACAATCCCTCTGGCGCAAGCGATCGCTTGGTGTCAGCGCAATCTGAAGCCTCAACGCGTCTCGAACTGCATACTGTCCTTACCGAAAACGGCGTCGCCAAGATGCGCCAAGTGCAGGGCATCGACATCCCCGCCAAAGGCTCTGCCAAGCTTGCGCCCGGCGGCTTTCACATGATGTTCTTGCAATTGACTGGGCCGTTCAAACAAGGCGACTTAATACCCGTCATCTTAAAGTTTGAAAAAGCCGGTGAAGTACGTGTGAACTTTACCGTCAAGCCCTCGACCTATAACCCTGGCAACACTGGTGCGCAGGGTCACGGTGGGATGAAGCACTAAGCGCGACCTCGCACTTAGGCTGGGACTGCGCGGCTACCAAAGACCGCAGAGCCCACCCGAATTTCGGTCGAGCCCTCTTCAATCGCCAGTTCAAAGTCACCGCTCATCCCCATCGACAAGCGCTCCAGCGAGATCCCAGCAATACCCTCTTGCAGGGCCTGGTCGCGCAGTTGACGTAGCTGAGAAAAACACTTGCGCACCGCGCTTGAGTCGGTCGAAAGCACCGCCATCGTCATCAGTCCTTTGACGTGCAAGCTTGGGTACTGAGACAGTTTTCGTAAAAACGACACGAGTTCTGCAGGCTCAAGCCCCGACTTCGTGTCTTCGGTAGAGGTTTTCACTTGCACCAGCACGTCTAATCTACGGCCCTCGAGCTGCAAACGCCTTTCAAGCGCCTCGGCCAACTCAAGTCGATCAAGTGACTGCAGCTCGCTGGCATAGCGTGCCACCTCTTTGGCCTTGTTTGTTTGCAAGCTCCCAATCACCACCCAATTGACATTGCAGTCTTCTAACAGCGGTGCTTTTTGTGCGACCTCTTGCATGCGGTTTTCGCCGAATCGTGTAAAGCCTAGCGCCAACGCTTCGCGTATCGCATTGGAATCAAACGTTTTGCTCACGGGTAATAAGGCGACCTCGGCAGGGTCGCGCCCAACGCGTGCGCAGGCCTCGGCCATACGAGACTGAATTCGAGCGATGCGTAAGGCCATCGTATCGGCAAGCATTTGGGGGGCTAGCGCACCAGGGTGCTCTGAATTTGAAGAGATGCTCATGATGAATCAATAAAAAACGTTACGTTAAATAGCTTGCACGGCGGTCAAAGCAGCCAAGGAAGTCAATACGGTCGAGGCCATTCATACAGTCAATGCAGGCAAGACGCCTTATATCTTACGATAACGTGCCCGTGAAGCGACAAATGCACTTGTTGAGTGCCTAACTCAGTTTCGTGGCACCAAAATGGACGGGCGCACCAAAGGCGTGCGCATTGCGCCTCAAATCCTGCAAAAAAAGCTGGCACAGCTTTTGCTTAAGTCAAAGCAAGCATAGCTCACCACACAAACTGCTATGCGGCCCTTGAACCGGCGCAGCCGACTAATGATTGACTCAGGAGTTTAAAGATGAAACGCAGATTAGTGCTAAAGCAGTTGACCGCTGCCAGCCTGTTAGCCATGACAGGTTTTGCAGGGTCCTCTTTTGCCCAAAACACCATTAAAGTGGGTATCTTGCACTCGCTGTCGGGCACCATGGCCATTTCAGAGACGGCGTTGAAAGACGTTGCGCTGATGACCATCGAAGAAATCAACGCTAAAGGCGGCGTGTTGGGCAGGAAGCTTGAGCCTGTGATTGTTGACCCGGCCTCAAACTGGCCTTTGTTTGCTGAAAAAGCGCGCCAACTGGTTGCCCAAGACAAAGTCTCGGTGGTGTTTGGTTGCTGGACTTCGGTGTCACGTAAATCGGTCTTGCCAGTATTTAAAGAGCTCAACAGCCTGTTGTTCTACCCCGTGCAGTATGAGGGCGAAGAGCTTGAGAAAAACGTGTTTTACACCGGTGCCGCACCGAACCAACAGGCCATCCCCGCTGTTGAATACCTGATGAGCGCAGACGGCGGCGGCGCCAAGCGTTTTGTGTTGCTCGGCACTGACTATGTGTACCCACGTACCACCAACAAAATCTTGCGGGCCTTCTTGACTTCTAAGGGAGTGAAAGAAAGCGACATCGACGAAAAATACACACCGTTTGGTCACTCTGACTATCAAACTATCGTTGCAGACATCAAGAAATTTGCAACCGGTGGCAAAACTGCTGTGATCTCGACCATTAATGGCGACTCGAACGTACCGTTCTACAAAGAACTCGGTAACGCTAGCCTGAAAGCCACAGACGTGCCTGTTGTGGCGTTCTCGGTGGGCGAAGAAGAACTGCGTGGCGTGGACACCAAGCCTTTGGTTGGTCACCTTGCCGCCTGGAACTACTTTGAGTCAATCAAAAACCCAGTGAACACTGAGTTTGTTGCAAAGTGGAAAGCTTACGCAAAAGCCAAAAACTTGCCTAACTTCGCCACTGCGGTCACTAACGACCCAATGGAAGCCACTTACGTCGGCATGTACATGTGGAAGCAAGCCGTTGAGGCCGCTAAAACAACCGATACTGACAAAGTGATTGCGGCGATGGGCGGCCAAACATTTGCGGCACCCGATGGCTTTACAATCATGATGGACAAGACGAATCATCACCTGCACAAGCCGGTTTATATTGGCGAAATTCAGGCTAATGGTCAGTTCAACGTGGTTTGGAAAAGCAAAGGCCCGATTCGTGCACAGCCCTGGAGCCCCTTCCTAGCGGGCAACGAAGGCAAACAAGGCCTGTAGTACGCCCAATAT
>CAMBZR010000146.1 GCA_945872285.1 Bordetella parapertussis
CGCTTACATCCCCGCCCTAAACGGCGAGGTTTTACGCGCAAATCCGATAAATCCAAGCCTTCGACCAAGTGCGGTTTGAGCGACGAGGCACCAATTAATTCTGGAAACATAAATTGATGGCAGTCTGGCGCGCCCTGCTTTATGATGGATAAAACGCTAACGTGCCAATCATTGGCTCAGGGGACAAAGCATGACGACCACCATCGGACAAGGTAATTTTAAATATCGCGTAGCAGAGGGCTGGGGCAAGCTACCTGAGGGCTGGAAATTCGGCGACGTTGCTGCAGTAGGCATTGATCGGCAAGACCGCGTTTATGCCTTTAACCGGGGCGAACACCCGATGGTAGTGTTTGACCGGGAAGGCAATTTTTTGAAGTCTTGGGGCGAAGGGGTTTTTAAGCGCGCCCATGGCGTGCAGATGGGGCCTGACGACACCATTTATCTGACCGACGATGGTGATCACACCGTTCGCAAATGCACGCTTGATGGCAAAATTTTGCTCGAGATTGGTTTGCCCGGCCAGGCCTCGCCCTACATGAGCGGCCAACCGTTTAACCGCTGCACACACACCGCGCTTTCACCCGAAGGCGATATCTACGTATCAGACGGCTACGGTAATTCGCGTGTGCACAAATACAGTCCAGACGGAAAACTATTATTTTCATGGGGCTCGCCTGGCACAGACCCGGGTCAATTCAACATTGCCCACAATATTTTGTGTGACACCAACGGTTTAGTTTATGTTGCCGATCGCGAGAATCACCGTATCCAGATTTTCAATGGCAAAGGCAAGTACGAAGGACAATGGGGCAACATGCATCGGCCCTGTGGACTCTTCTTAACGGGTGGCAAGTGCCCGCTTTGCTATGTAGGTGAGCTTGGCCCACATCTGCCCGTGAACAGAAATATGCCCAATACCGGACCGCGTGTCAGCATTTACGATTTGTCTGGCAATTTACAAGCGCGCGTCGCCGCCGAAGAGCCTCACGGCACTGGCGTGGGTCAATTTATTGCACCACACGGCATGGCAGTGGATAGTCACGGTGACATGTACGTCGGCGAAGTTGCTTACACCTCGTGGGCAGCCTCGTATCCCACGATCCCAAGGCCTGATTACGTTCGATGTCTACAGAAATTTATCAAAGTCGAGTGACCAAAGATTAAACCGCGACGCATTGCAGTTGTTGTCTGACTGCGATGCAGCGTGCTCTGGGCAATCAATGAACGCCGCTTGGGTGGATCAGTCACTCACCCATTACGCGCGCTTCTTAATCAGCCAGTAGAGTCCAACTGAAATGCTGAGCGCCAGTATGATCCCCGCTGGAACCTCGCGTAAAAACGCCATGGCGTTATCACTGACTCCGCGAATGAACGAACCACTTTGATCCGGCCCAAGAACAAGTCCAACGGCCAAACACAACAAAATCAACACGAACACCAGTTCAACAATGTTCCAGCCCATTTGAATTATATTTTTTATCATCATGCGGCCTCCAGAGGGGTTAACGGGTAACCCCTCTGTGCTACCAACTGGTTATGAGAGTGAGCGTTTTGACAACAGCCACATCACGATACCCAACACAATCAGTCCGACAAGCCCATTGCCACCGAGCCCCTTAACTAGGTCTGTGAGGTTAGCAACGACGCCGCTAAAAAACGGGAGCGAATTGCCCACCAGAATTGAGGCCACGATTGCGAGACCCAACAGCATTAAGCCTAAGTCTGTCATCGCACCCACCCAACCTTTCACTGCGTTTAGTCCACCCATAGAAATCTCCATTTTTTGAATAATCATTAAAAGGCTTTCTACTAATGAAACGTGCTCGCAAGTCAAGAACACAGCCCTTGTCTAAGAAAGACTAAGGTTGAGTCAGTTAAACCACAAACCGGGGAAAGGACAACTTAATATCCAAAAAACATGAGCCCAGCAGAGGGAACAAAGGGTTTACCCTCATATGCATTAGGTGTTTTTACAACATCCGCTGCTCGCTTGATGGTGCCACCGACATGGTGGCACGCGCGGTCGCGTAACTGTTATCGATAAAGTGGGGGCAGTCTGGCTCCAAAGCGAAGTAATAATTGCTTACAGAGTTTTACAAATTGTGGCTTGAGATATGTGCTTCTCGAAAAGTAAAATGATTCCATTCATTCACCGGAGAAATTCATGGAAGCGCGTATCGTACGGCTAGAAACACTCATCCCAAACTTAGCCACTAAGCAAGACATGTCGCATCTAGAATGCGGCTTATCTAAACTCGAAGTAAAAATATCTCAACTTGACGGAAAAATCTATCAACTAGAAGGAAGAATGCATCAAGCAATGTCTGCGCTTGGCTTGCGCTTAGTCGGCTGGACAACCACCGTCATGTTCGCTTCGTTTGCCGGTGTATTTTTTATCGCACGCTACGTTCATTAAGCCACGTGCGCTAGACCGCGCGCACACGGCTCACCCAACTCGCGGCCCAAAACGCCAGGGCAAATAAAATCGCAGTGCCGCACACTGCCATTAAAACAATCTGATACGACTCTCCCAGCATCCACAAGCCCGCCGCCGCGACTGGGCCAACTGCCCGAGCCACCATGGTTGGTATCGTCAACAAACCATTCAAAGCGCCGTAGGCATGACGGCTTAACATTTCAGGTACCACCAAACTACGCACAATGGTAAAAATGCCATTCGCCAAACCATAGCCGCCAATTAAGAGCGCAACGAACCAAAACGATGGCAATTCAATACTCGCCAAAATCCCAAACACAAACGGAAACACGCAAGCCACCACCGAACCCAAGAGGCGCATCGACGCGCGCGGGGCGAAATAGGCAATCAAAATCCGGCCCAACACTTGAGCTGGGCCAAGCACAATTAACGCGTTCACTACATCGGCTGTGCTCAAGCCTTTTTCTTGCAAGATTGGATAAGCATGAAAAATAAACACCGTAAACATGATTGAGTAAAGCGTCAGCGCTAATAACAGCAACCAAAAGATCGAATTTTTTAAAGCCGCTTTGACCACTGCGTGATCGCGCGCTTTATTGTCTTCGCGCGTTTGTGCGACGTTTGTGTGCTCAAGATCATATTTAGGCTGGATACATAAAAAGTAAATCGCTGCCCAACACAAGTTGATGAGCGCCAGCACGAGCAGTGACTGCCGCCAGCCCACGGTATCCAATAAATACTGTTCAAGCGGGATAAACGCTGTACTCGCAAATCCGCCCCACAAAGTAATTGTGGTGATGCGCGCGCGTGAATTTGCGGCGCCGACCCGGCGAGCCATGACGGCGAACGCTGGCTCGTACAAGCAACCGGCCTGCAAAGCACCGATGACGGCACTTAGCAAATAAAAACTCAATAAGTAACTGACGCTTGACCACCACCACAACATCAAGGCCGCGAGCAGTGAAGCGCCAGACATCATCCAACGACCATAGCCTCGGTCAATCGCTAAGCCGACGGGATACGTAAACACTGCCGTGACCAGCATGCTGATCGTTGCGCCAAAAAAGATCTCGGATTTAGACCACTGAAGCTCGGCACCCATTGCCTGTGCGAGCAACGGGAAACTGTAATACAACGATCCCCAAGAGCAAACTTGCCCAGCGCCAAGAATATTCGCCATCCAAAGCGAGGACGGCTTCTTTGTCGTCATTTTTTAAACCAGTCAAGTAACTGTTGCGTCACGGCTTGTGGCTGTTCGCGATGCAAAAAGTGCCCCGCGTGCGCGATCAACTTAAAG
>CAMBZR010000147.1 GCA_945872285.1 Bordetella parapertussis
GCCCTTAAGGCTTCACACGAGCGGTTTCGCCCCATTGTGATGACGTCAATTGCGTTTATTTTAGGCGTGGTGCCCGTGTTGACGGCGTCGGGTGCGGGTGCTGCGGCACGCGTGTCGATTGGGATCACTGTGTTTAGTGGCATGATCGCGTCTACCTGCCTGGCGGTGGCGTTGGTACCAGTCTTTTTTGTGCAGATTGAAGGCTTGTTTGCAAAAAAAGAGAGTAAGGCTTAGCGTCGATAGCTTAGCCGCAAGTGGCAGCGTTCCTTGGAGAAAGAGATGAATCAAGCGGTTAAGGCAGTGCAGTCAGTCGGTTTGGTCGGGCTCGGTGTCATGGGCCGCGGTGTGGCCGCGAACCTGCTTAAAAAAGGTTTTAAGGTGGTCGGACGTGACGTGAACCCCGAGGCGCTGACTTGGCTTGAATCGATCGGCGGGCGTGCGGCGACCGCGGCGCATTCGATTGCAGACCATTGCGATGTGGTGATTAGTTTTGTCGTCAATGACAAGCAAACTGAAGAGATGCTGTTTGGTGCAGATGGCTTGGCGAGCAAGTTAAAGCCGAACTCAGTACTAATTACCTGCAGTACGATGGCGCCCAAGTACGTGCGAGACTTGGCGCAACGGCTGGCCAAGTTAAATATTCATCTCGTCGATGCGCCCGTGACGGGTGGCAAAATTGGTGCTGCAAACGGCACTCTAACGATCATGGTGGCAGGCGAACCAACGGTCTGCGCTAGAGTCAAACCGATTCTCGAGACCTTTGGCAGTAAGATTTTTGTCTTGGGTACTGAGCAGGGCATGGGTAGCCAGATGAAAGTCGTCAATCAACTTTTATGTGGCGTGCATATCGCGGCGGCTGGAGAGGCATTGGCGATGGCAAAGCGCGCCGGTTTACCGCTAGAGACCACGCTTGAAATCTTAAAAAGCGGCGCGGCGTCGAGTTGGATGCTAGGTGATCGCGGTAACCGTATGATCACTGAATCGTTTGATGATGTGACCTCGGCGACTGATATTTTTGTGAAAGATTTAGGCTTGGTGCTCGACGCCGCACGCGAACAAACGTTTGCGGCATCGATGGCCCACGCCGCATTTTTACAATTTACAACTGCAAGCAGTCATGGCTTAGGTCGTTTAGACGATGCGGCTGTGATCAAGAACTACACTGACTGACTTCAAACAATAATTTACTAACTAAGAGACCGAAATCATGGCACGCATCCCTTACGCTGACTTAACGAACCCCGAAGCTAAACCACTCGTTGACCGCATTGTCGCTGAACGCGGTGGCGTGTTGCATTTATATCAAATGCTGCTGCACAGCCCGCCTGTTGCTAGCGGCTGGTTAAATTACCTGACTGCGATTCGTCAGCAAAGCAGCTTACCGGGTGGCTTACGCGAGTTGGTCATCATGCGGATCGCCATTTTGAATGGCGCACCCTACGAAGCTGAACAACATGCGCCGATTGCCTTGCGCGAGGGCGTCACGCAAGTGCAACTAGATGATTTAGAGCATTGGCAACAATCAAAAAACTATGATGCTACCCAGCGTGCTGTTTTGGCGTACACCGATGCCATGACCAAAGAGATCCATGTGTCACCTGAGGTCTTTGCTGCGGCTAAGGCTGTCTTGACCGATCGTTTGTTAGTCGAGTTAACCGCCACGGTAGGGGCTTACAACATGGTGTCGCGCTTTTTAGAGGCCTTGCAGATTCATTCTCACGACCAGAGATAGCAGTATGTACGGCAATCAATAGAATTACTAAAATAAGTTTACCCTATTTATTAAATTTTTATGAATAACGTTGTTGTTTTGACAACGTGTGTTAATGTTTCCTTTTGGTCTAAATAGCGCATTTTGTTAAGAAAATCCATATTTTTCTAGATTAGTCGTGAAAACAAGATGCTTTTAAAAATGACAGCTACTTTAACCGGATAAAAAATATGGCGAACAATCAGCCAATCGATATTGAAGTAAACGCTACCGAAGTGACCCCTAAGCCTATCGATGCGCTCCAACGCGCGAAGGTCGAGTCTGCGATCAATTACAGTATGTTGTTATCGGGTGGTGTGGGTATTGTGCCGATCCCCTTGGTTGATTTTGTTGGCGTTACTGCTATTCAGTTAGCCTTGGTCAAGCAATTAAGCTCGCTCTATGGCGTTGAATACACTGCAAGTGCAACCAAGCGCACGATTAGTGCCATAATTGGTGGCGCCGTGCCCGCCTTTGGTTCGGTGGCTGTTGCGAGTTGGGTCAAGATGATTCCGGTGGTGGGTTCTGTCTTAGGTGGCTCAGCAATGATGCTACTTTCCGGTGCTTCAACCTATGCCATCGGCCGTGTGTTCGCGACCCACTTTGAACAGGGCGGCACGATTCTTGATATTGAAGCGCGTCAGGTTAAAGAGCAGTTCAAGGGGTACTACGAAATAGGTAAAGCCAAGTTGTCGCGTAAAAAAGCTACTGCGAATAGTGCAAAAGCCTCAGTTGCACCAGCTGAAACCGTTCAGGCAGTCTAAGAAGGTTAAGATTAGAGGGCTAAGCTCAAGCGAGCCAGTCAGCTCGCCGGGCTGTAATCTGAACTTGGTTGGCGTGCTCGTGCTTGAAAGCCAATGCCATTAAGTGATTTGTCGTAGGCTGCCCTTGCCAAAAACGCCAAGCTTCCAGAGCATCAGCTTGGGTATCAAGTCTGAGCAAGCGCGCTGCCTGGGTAGCCGTTGCAAGCTTAAATGCAAACGAGTCAAGCGCGATTGAAAGGCCCATTCCAACGGCTTTAATGTAAGACTCTTTCAGAGTCCAAAACTCAAGCATTTTTGCACTGCGTTCGTGTTCACGTGCCTGTGCGACCGCAAGACATTCTTCGGGTGCAAAAAATTGTTCGGCCAACGCCTGCGTCATATCCTGACGATGGATATTCTCGACGTCCACCCCAAGCTCTGTTCGTCTTGAAATTGCAACAGCCGCCAAGCCTTCGGTATGTGACAAATTGAAATGTACAGTTTGTTGTTGGGCAGGCGCTGCTACAAAAGGTTTGCCATAAGCGTTGGTTTCAAAAGAAAATTTCTCCGGTTCTATCTGAGTGATTAGGCTTAACGCTTGTCGAACAAGTGCATGACTAATCAGATAGGTATGCCTGTGTTTTTCGAAACGAAAGCGCCCGTGTTGAGCGCGCTCTTCGGGTGAAAGCCATTGAAAAAAACGACTTAATTGAGCCGAATCTTTAATCGATTCAGGCTCGATGTACCAGATTAAGATTTCGTGACTGTCCATGTGAGCCGCGAGGTCAGTCGGCGGCAATTTTTGCGTTTCTGGCTAGCTCTTGATAGCGCGAAGTTTGCTGCGCTAGATATTGTTTAAATTGCTCGGGTGTTGGGCTTGCACCCAGCTCAACACCCTTAGCCATAAATTGCTTGACCAAGTCGGGTGACTGCAAGATTTTTGTTAATTCAGTGTGTAGGCGGTTGATAATTGGGGTAGGGGTACCAGCCGGCGCAAACAACCCGTTAAACGTTGAATCCTCAAAACCTGTTAAGCCTGACTCATCAAGCGTGGGTACATTTGGCAAAATAGGTGAGCGAGTTTTGCTGGTGACGCCAATGGCGGCAACTTTGCCGCTTAAGATGTACTGCGCCGACGTGCTGACTTGGTCAAACATAAACGGAATTTGCCCGCCCAACAAATCGACCATTGATTGCGCATTCCCTTTATAGGGCACATGCAGGTACGAGACGCC
>CAMBZR010000148.1 GCA_945872285.1 Bordetella parapertussis
AGCCCAGCGCAAGCCTGGCAGAAAAAAGGCTTAACGGCGTTTATCAGCCGCTTGTACTGGCACTGTCACTTTATCCAGAAACTCGAAAGCGAGCCCGAGATTGAGTTTCAAAACATGCACCGGGGCTACGATGGTTTGCGTGAAAACGAATGGAATCCCGCGCACTTTGAGGCACTCAAAGCAGGTCAAACAGGTTGGCCGATGGTCGACGCCTGCGTCGAGATGTTGCGCGAGACCGGCTGGTTGAATTTTAGAATGCGCGCCATGCTCGTGTCGACGGCAGCCTACCCGCTTTGGTTAGACTGGCGACCCGTTGGGCATTGGCTTGCACGCCAATTTTTGGATTATGAACCCGGGATCCATTGGAGCCAACTACAGATGCAATCGGGCACCACGGGGATCAACATCCCGCGTATTTATAACCCGATTAAGCAGGCGCAAGATCACGATCCAAACGGCGTGTTTGTCAGACGCTGGCTGCCCGCTATGCGTCGGGTGCCCGACACCTGGCTGCTTGAACCCTGGAAAATGCCTCACTCGCTGCAAGTGCAACACAACGTGTACGTGGGCAAGGACTTGGGATTACCCGTGGTCGAACTTGAAGCGAGTACGCGCACGGCCAAGCAAAAGATCTATGCCCTCAGAGCGCAAGCCGAGGTACGTACCGCCAAACGCGAGGTCGTGCAAAAGCATGGCTCGCGCAAACGTATGACAACCATCAAGCAAAAACTTGTTTCAGCACCCGCAAGTCAACAGCAGACCCTAGACCTCTGATGTCAAACGATTCTCCAATGCGTGGCGTCAGCAAACACAATCTGCCCAGTAAAAACTGCCTGAGTTGCTTACGCCCATTTGCGTGGCGCAAAAAGTGGGAACGCGACTGGGACAACGTCAAGTATTGCTCTGAACGGTGCCGACGCACAGTGATCCAAAAAAATAGAGGCCCGCTTTGACAACCTTAAGACTGATCCTGGGTGATCAACTCAACCCTGAGCATTCGTGGTTTTTAAAGCCTCGCGCTGATGTGGTATTTGCTTGTATTGAAATGCGACAAGAGACAGATTACGTCTTACACCATGCGCAAAAGGTGATTGCGATTTTTGCAGGGATGCGCGACCTCGCGCGTTTGCTTAAGGCGCGCGGGCACAAGGTGCACTACCTGAGCATTGATGACGCGACTAATAAACAGAGCCTGACGGCAAATCTCGATACCCTGCTGGCCCACTACGCCTGCACGCACTTTGAATATCAAGAGCCCGACGAATGGCGTCTTGATCAACAACTTCAGCAATATGCCCGTGCCAGCAAACTTGACTGCTCAGCAGTATCAAGTGAACATTTTTATACGACGCGCGCAGAGGTCGCCACGTTATTTACTGGGCAAAAGGCCTGGCTCATGGAACGTTTCTACCGCCAGATGCGCACGAAACACAAAATTCTGATGCTCGACGCCAAGCGCCCTGTCGAAGGCAAATGGAACTTTGACCACGAAAACCGAAAGGCCTGGTCAGGTACCCCAGCCGAACCGGTAGACAAGCGTCCAAGACATGACCATTCGGCCTTATGGGCAACCATTGAGGCTGCTGGCGTACGTACCTTTGGTGCACCCAACGCCGCAGACTTTGCATGGCCGCTGAATCGGGCCGAGGCCTTGGTTTGTTTGAAGGATTTTATTGAAGACGCCCTCCCTCATTTTGGTGACTTTCAAGATGCGTTAAGCACAAAGGGCTGGCGACTGTTTCATTCGCTCTTATCCTTTGCCTTGAATACAAAAATGCTGAATCCGCGCGAGGTGGTCGAACGCGCGCAACAAGCTTGGTTAGAACAAAAGATTTCGATCGCGACGGCTGAAGGCTTTATTCGCCAAATTTTGGGTTGGCGCGAATACATACGAGGCGTGTATTGGGGCAAGATGCCTGATTACGGGACACAAAATTATTTTGAACACACCACCGCCTTGCCGAAGTGGTTTTGGACAGGAAAAACTAAAATGCGCTGCCTAGAGCTTTCGCTTGCGCAATCTTTAGAGCAGGCTTACGCCCACCACATACAGCGGTTAATGGTGATTGGTAACTTTTCTTTGTTGGCAGGACTCCATCCACGACAGGTACACGAGTGGTATTTAGGCGTTTATATTGACGCCTTTGAATGGGTCGAGTTACCTAATACATTGGGGATGAGCCAGTTCACCGATGGCGGTGTGCTAGCGACCAAGCCCTATGTGTCGAGTGCTGCGTATATTGACCGCCAGGGCGACTATTGCAAGGGTTGCCATTACGACAAAAAGAAACGCGAGGGCGAACGCGCTTGCCCCTTCAATGCTTTGTATTGGGATTTCTTTGATCGCCACCGCGCCAAGCTCGGTGACAATTTTCGGTTGGCGATGGTGTATCGCAATTTAGACAAGATGGATGAGCAAGCGCTTGAGGCCTTGCGTACTCAGGCAAACAAGACGCGTTCGCAGCTAGAGACACTCTAAGCGTCGCACTACGGTTTTTAGGACGAGCCGCCTTGGTTTGACTACACTAGGGTGTTGTGACCTGCCTCTAATGTGAAATATTTATGCTTGAACATTCTCCCGCGACCATTTCTTTACCTCAGCTTTTGCCTCAACTCCAGTCTGAGGGCTACGCGGTACTAGCCCCGGCAACCGTTGCACAGTGGGCACAACATCCTCTGAGCGCGTTGACGGCACTCGTGCCTGACTGGGAGGGCATGCCTGAAGATGCCTACCTCAAAGATGGCGGCCACTACCGCTTACGTCGTCACTCTTGCTTTGTTTTTGAAAATAGTCAACTCACGCTGACACCCGCGCGCGCGCATTGGCAATCTTTATCCTATAACGCTTTGCATGGCGGCATGCAACGTTGGTTTGAGCCGATGCATACGCAAACCGTTCAACAACCCGTGTGGCTTGATTTGTTAAGCGCGTTTGCACGCACTGCAGATGCTCTTCATCGTTCAAGTCACCCAACCAGTACGGTCACGCGCTGGTGCATTGAAGCGCATCAATTCAGAATCGATACCAAGGATGGCATTGGTCGCCCAACACCCGAGGGTGCACATCGTGATGGCGTTGACTTAGTCGGCGTCTTTATGATTAATCGCCAACATGTGAAGGGTGGCGAAACGCGTGTGTTCGACGCGAGGGGTACCTCAGGACAGCGTTTTACGTTGAGTGAATCTTGGTCATTACTTTTGTTAGACGACGCGCGGGTGATTCATGAGACCACCCCGATTCAACCTGCTCAACCCGGAGGCTATCGCGACACCCTTGTCTTGACATGCCGTGCCGGCAGTTTTCAGGGTGAGTAGACAGCCGAAAACCTCGTGCTAACGCATGAGGCGATCGGGCCTGATCACAAACCGCTAGAAAACTATTTGGCCTTAACAACCTTAGCTTTTTTAGTCATTTTTTTACCCGCTTTTTTAGCTGTGACCTTGCGCACTTTAACGCCGCCCCAATCTTCGACCACTTTGCAAATAGACGTGAAGTCAGAATCAGGACCATAAGTAGCGTTGGTCACTGCAAGCATCTGGCGCACCGCCGCCCCCACCACCATGGGTACACCCATGGCCTCGGC
>CAMBZR010000149.1 GCA_945872285.1 Bordetella parapertussis
ATATACCCCCGCCCTTTTTACACAGAAAAAAAAGGGGGGTGTTTCGCCAGTCACGACTGAGCTGTTTCCGACCAAATTTGACCCCGAGGGGCGAAGCCCGAACAGTTTCGTTTGAGCAAAATACAGTGCATAGCCCGGCACAGTGAAGCCGTCAATTTACGGGGGTGGGGGTACGGTGGGGTCAGGGATGGCTGAAATCGACAGGGGTGGGTATCACTCATCGCCATGATCACTAAACACAGCGAGTCTACAAACTGCAATCAACCCGCAATAGTGTTGAACCACTTTTGAATTGAAGCCAAGCGAATATTCTTGGGTATGCTTTTGGGTATGTACAAATAAAAAGCGCCTCGAGAGGCGCGTATTTACTACATGGCTGGCGGAGGCGCAGGGATTCGAACCCTGGATGCAAGTTTTAGCTCACATACTCCCTTAGCAGGGGAGCCCCTTCAGCCTCTCGGGCACGCCTCCAAACCAAGTGCGAATTTTAGCATGAGACAGGCTTAGCTCCACCAATCACACTGATACCTACACGTAAGTTCGCACCCCTTTCGCAAAACGATGCGACGCTAAACGTGCCAAAAGCTTCTCTTTTTGCGTGTCAGACATCAAACTGCTTTCGATTAATACGGGCCATAGTTCCAACGCTTTTGACACTGTGTCTTTAATCAAACTGGCGCAAGGCTTTTCTGCGATGCCAACGCGCTCGCAAAAGGTTCTGAGCGTGGCGGGGCTGAGCCCAATCGGTGGTTTTTTGCCCGCGTTATCTCGATAAAGCGCCAAGGCGCTGCCCTGCCCGCCCAGATAAACAGACCACGCAACAATATCGAACGCTTTCGATAGAAAGGGTGTTCGGCCATCAGGGTAGATCAAACAAAAGTTCTTAAGGTGCGCGTCGTAATTGCCCAATAGGTCATTAATGACCAGTAACCGCAACAGCTCGTACACCGCGTTCACGCCTAAGCTTTCAGGAAAGCGCATCATCAGCGATCCCATGGCAGCATAGGATGCGCCCCTGTATTTCTGCTGAGGATCGACATTCAGCACTTGAGCAAAGTCTTCGCAATGAATCCGTTTGGGACCATCACGATCAAATCGCGTCACTGCTAAGAAATGACTGCTACCCCCGAGCGTGTATCCATGCTCGATATCCATCTGCGCTAAAGGTACTAACTTATGCTCGCAGACATTCGCGCCCGCAGCGTGCGCCAGCGTGAGGCTTAAGTGTTCAACCTCTGGAAGCCTTAGCCGGTCAATTTGCGGCAACTTACCAATAATTCGAGTGACGCCTTGGCGTTTACGTGCAACATATCGCCCACCTAACTCGATCAGTCCTAACTTGGGTTGCACACCAGAAATTGAGACCCCAAAGGGCAATGGATCTGCGGTCACCGACATGTCTAGGGGTGCATTGTCTTGCGCCAGCAGTGCCGCCAACTGTTCTTTTGTTAACGTCGCGGGAAGCGCTTTGACCGCACCTGGCAGATCAAGGCCGCAGGCCGCAAATAAGGCAAAGTGGTCGTCCTCTCGACAGCCTCGAAGTTGCGCAAGATGCGTTCTAAACACACCTTCTGGCAACATGTTTTGAAAAAATGCGGGTAACCTTCCATCGCTGCCGTTGAACAGCGAACTATCAAGATCGTTCCAAAGCGACTCTTGCTGTTCAGGATGTTGCGCCAGCATGCTCAGCGACACGGTGGCTTGATGGGAATCAGCAGAGAAACGTTTGTCGGCAACAAACCGAATCATCGGAGCAGTTGCGCGGTTATCAAAACGAAAAAGCTTGCCGATCAACCTCTGCGTCAGAAAGATATCCAAAATCTCTACGTTAGGCATTAGAGATCCTGAAGACCTTCTGTCATGGTCGCGACGTGCTGGACATTGACTTGGCCAGAGGATTCAAAGGCGCGGGCGACGTCGCGCGGCACAATCAGCACTTCTTGGCCGTTGGCCTCGGCAATTGCCAACAACGTTGTCACACCAAAATTATGCTCTCCGCTCAGGGCCCGACTGATACTTTGTCTGGTTAACCCAGTTTGACGCGCAAGATCAATGTCAGTCAGTGGTTTGCGCCCACTGAGCAAGCCCTTGGCGATCGCTTTTAGCGTAGTCATAATATTTAACCTATCAAAATAAGTTAAATTAATTTAACATACTATGAATACTTAGCGCGCAGTAAAAAGTTAAATATATCTAACATTTATCAAAAAAGTTAAGTATATTTAACAATCTCTAAACCTTAGTCGGCGCAGCCGTTTCAAGTCCAAAGGCTTTATGCAGCGCGCGAACGGCAAGCTCCATGTACTTGTCTTCAATCAGCACTGAGGTTTTGATCTCGCTGGTGCTGATCATCTGGATATTGATATTTTCTTGCGCAAGCGTTTTAAACATCAAACTGGCCACGCCTGCGTGCGAGCGCATGCCAATACCGACGATTGAGACCTTAGCGACTTTATCGTCAGATAAAACTCCGCTTGCACCCACGGCCAGTGCAATGGTGCCCTTGAGCAGCGCCAGCGTACGATTAAATTCGTTGCGGTGCACGGTGAAGGTGAAGTCTGTTGTACCTGCCACTGACTGGTTTTGCACAATCATATCGACGTCAATATTGGCATCTGCCACTTTACCCAAGATCGCAAAAGCAACGCCAGGCTTGTCTGGCACACCCAGTAGGGTAACTTTGGCTTCGTCGCGGCTAAAGGCGATGCCTGAAACAACGGCTGCTTCCATTTTTTCGTCTTCCTCAAAAGTAATCAGGGTGCCAGAGCACATTTCTTCGTCTAGCGACATATCGGGATCGGTGAGCGATGACAACACTCGGGTTGGCACGCGGTATTTGCCGGCAAACTCAACTGAGCGAATCTGCAACACCTTAGAGCCCAACGAGGCCATCTCAAGCATCTCTTCAAAAGAGATCACGCTGAGGCGGCGAGCATCGGGCTCAACGCGTGGATCAGTGGTGTAAACGCCATCAACGTCGGTATAGATTAAACACTCGCTCGCGTTTAGGGCTGCGGCCACTGCAACGGCAGAGGTATCTGAGCCGCCACGACCGAGCGTGGTGATATTACCCAACTCATCCACGCCCTGAAACCCAGTCACAACCACAACAAACCCGGCATCAAGATCTTGGCGGATGCGTGCGTCATCAATCGAAGTAATGCGCGCTTTGGTATGAGCAGAGTCAGTACGGATCGGCACTTGCCAGCCGGCGTAGCTGCGGGCCTTGAGACCTTCGGCCTGCAAGGCAATTGCCAGCAAACCGCTCGAGGCTTGTTCGCCTGTGGCAGCGATGGCATCGAGTTCGCGCCCATCGGCTTCAGAAGAGAGTTCGCGCGCAAGCCCAAGCAGGCGATTGGTTTCACCAGACATAGCTGAAGGCACGACCACAATTTGATGGCCAGCAGCGTGCCACTTGGCCACGCGACGCGCCACGTTTTTAATGCGTTCGACCGACCCCATCGAGGTGCCGCCGTATTTGTGAACAATGATTGACATGATGTTGAATATTTAGATTCGCGGGATCAGGCCCATGAAGTCAGCGTATAAGCTACAAAGTCAACTATTTTAGCCCGAAGA
>CAMBZR010000150.1 GCA_945872285.1 Bordetella parapertussis
CGAATCCGCGGCGCTCGAACCGGGCACCCTTCCCCCCATATCGTTGTGATGCGCCACCAACACCCCGTAGCCGAGCAAGTGATCTTCGACAAAAATCGGTTGAAACATAAAGATATCGGGCAAATGCATACCACCCTGATAGGGGTCATTGAACACCACGATATCGCCGGATTCAAGCGTGTCGCCAAACTCAGCAATGACGGCATCCATCGCATCCGGAATCGAGCCAAGATGCAAGGGCAGACTCAACCCCTGTGCAATCAATCGTCCCTGTCGGTCACAAAAAGCGCTCGACATGTCCATCGTATCTTTCATGATTGAAGAGTAGGCGATCCGAACAACTGTCAACACCATTTCATCAACCACTGAGCCAATGGCATTTTTTACGAGTTCAAGTCGTACAGCATCGATCGGAATATATGTTTTGTCTGATTTCAAGTTGCTAGCGCGCATAGCATTCTCATCGGTCTATCACTATAATAATGTAGGGATAGAAGACTCCGCGCGACCTCCGTTTTCTTATATTTTGAAAACAACAGTAGACGAACTACAATGTAATGTCAATTATTACAAACAGAGTTTTCAAGGCCAGCAGAGCTCACCAATACTCCCGAGAGCGTTTCTGTTGAGCAGATATCTTGCCCAGAAAAAAGCGTTCATCGGATGCTGTCCTCATCAGGCAATCCGACCATGACAAACTTGGCTGCAATTTTTTCTGCTCTTAAGTCAACGATGAAAGTAGATATCCAAGTTCACTGCGTCAGTGTTGCTTGAGTGGTTAGAATCCCTTTCGCAGACCAAAAGCGAAAAACCTTAGATTGCAGCACCTCAGGCGGTTTGTGGTGTTGTCAGTGATGGCCCGCCAGCCATGTAGTAAATATGCGCCGTCAGGGGCGCTTTTTATTCCTACATACCCAAAAGCATACCCAAGAATATTTGCTTGATTTCAATGTTAATTTGCGCTGAATCCTGGGTCAGGATTCAGCGCAAATTAACAGGAAAAGCGTTGATTCATTTGCAACTAGTCGCCGTCATTTTGAGTGCGGTTTGTATTGGCAACAAGGGCAAGTCTTATGATCTCTTTGCCGTCAAGGAGCCATTGTCTCTAATTTCGCTTGGCCTAAAAATCCCAGGGCAGGTCACGATCATATTTGCAGGTGCTTAGGTTGCGTGAAGTACCACGCGGCGATCAAAGAGCTATTGCTCAATACCCCCCCCGGGACTGATCGTCTAGCATGGATCGCCAGACGATCAGAACTTCAGGTTCGATTTCTCGACGAGATTCTTCCAAAGTGCCAGCTCAGTGTCCAAGAGCTGTTGAGTAGACGCTGGTGCAGAACCCAAAATAGGTTCAACGTACGCAGCACGCATATCCTGCTGATACGATGCTTCTTTTAACGCCTCGTTCACCGCCTGATTCAGTTTTTGAATCACGTTTTTGGGTGTTTTGGCCGGTGCAAGGAGTACGAAGGTGCTTCCAGCAATCAGGTCTTTGACTCCTGCCTCTTCTGCTGTGGGGATGTCCTTCGCGTATGACACACGATCTTTCGATGTGATGGCCAGTACGCGAAGCTTACCGTTTTGGTGCATGGGGTAGACGCTGCCCAGACCGCCCACCATCATTTGCACGTGCCCAGCAAGCACATCGTTTAGAGCAGGTGCTGCACCCTTGTAGGCAATATGTTCGATCTTTATATTACCCGTACGGAGCTTCAGTAGCTCGCCAGTCAGGTGGGTAATATTGCCTTGTCCAGAACTACCGAATGAATACTTCCCGGGGTTTTGCTTGGCAAGCTCGACAAATTCTGCCAGTGTCTTGACAGGTAGTGAGGGGTTGACCGCAAAAGCGATTTGTTCCTCGCCTGTCATTGCAATGGGTTCGAACGCGGTTTTGGGGTTGTAAGGAATGGACGCCATTGTTACTGGAGTTGTAGCGAATGCGCCTGAGCCACCAAACGACAAGGTGTAGCCGTCGGGGGTCGCGCGTGCAACTTCAGACAAGGCAATTGTCGTCGATGCGCCCGGTTTGTTCTCAATCACCACGGTTTGATTCAGGATTGGGCTGAGTTTGCGTGCAAGCAACCTTGCCTGAACATCAGTTGGACCGCCCGGAGCAAAACCCACGATGATTTTGATAGGACGTAAAGGAAAATCGCTTTGCGCGACTGCAGGTGTCGAGGCGAGTACTGAAGCCAACGTTGCCATTCCGAGTATCACGGAAAGACTGCGCACTTTCATTTCCACACTGAACATACCGACGCTCCTAAAAATCTAAGCAGCCCATTTGGTACTGTTTATCTGTTTTAATTCAATCGGGATAATGAAACAAGTCCTATCACTCGGTGTTAAATTGCGCTGAATCCTGACCCAGGGGGGGTGCGGCGGAAAAGTTGGACTACTTGGAGGTAGTTCATGTATTCATAAGAAGATTTCTCATGTTAAGTGCGGCCTGTTATTTTTTTTGGGATAACATGATTTTTTTCAGGCGATGCTGCCCGGCTTTCATTGGTGGATATTTGGCCGGCGAGGATTCACTGCAACAAGTAGGAATACACTCGATCAAAAGGTCATCGCGGGGATTGCAGAAATATGCGATTGAAAGACGCCGTGCTGATGCGCCTGCACTAGCGGGGGGATTGACGACGCGGTGGTAATTCGAAAGCCATTTGTCGTTTGACCATTTCATCATCAGATCTCCAATGTTGATGATGAAAGCACCCGGTGGAGGCGTAATGTCTTCCCACTGACCGTTCGGCTTGCGTACCTGCAGGCCACCCTGCTTATCCTCTGCACGAAGAATCGTGAGTGCGCCATAGTCAGTGTGCTCTCCCGCGCGTAACTGGCCTGGTTCTGGAGCCACAAGTTGTGGTGGATAATGCAGCAGCCGGAGTGTGCTGTTGTGGCGTGTAAACTTTTCAACTAGAAAAGAAGGATCCAGTCCCATGCTGATCGCGAACAATTCCATCAGTTTGTTTGTTAGACTCTCCATCTCAGCGTAATAGCGAAGAATCTTTTCCTTAAATTCTAAATTGCCCACTGGCCACAAATTCTCGGTGTAGGTTTTAGGAGTTAGAGGATTGAGTTTTTCTTCAGGCGATTGGTTGTCAACCCAATTGGGCCCAATACCGTAGCCCTCCTTGACGTCCGGTGGAGCCATGCGTCCGTCGGTGACGGAAAGCGTCTCTAGGCCGTAGGGGATATACCCGCGCGGTGAGCCACTGACGCGACTTTCGTTTTCCATCTTTTCGTTGAGTGGCAGATCAAAGAAAAGATTTGCGATGCTAGCGACAGCGGTGGTTACCTGTTCAGGCACGCCGTGATCGACGCAGATAAAAAAGCCGCTGCTTTTCAGCGCTATGTCGATTTTTCGAGAGATTGCTGCCTTGGCCTCCATCGCCATAGATTTATATCCGGCAAGACTGATTAACGGAACGTAGTCGTTTTTCACTGTTTCTCCAATTTCACTAGTGTCTGGTTAAACCGGGTTGCTTTTTAGTAAGAGCCAGTATTGGCACGGCTTAAAGGCCGATGTCAATTGATTGAGAGTAATCGCCG
>CAMBZR010000151.1 GCA_945872285.1 Bordetella parapertussis
CGCGACTCTACCGGTCGAATAACTTACAGGTTTTTGAGGAAGTTAATGGATATCAGAGCATGCTCTTTTCGTTTATGCAGCCTATTAGCTGTTTTATTGTTAGCTGGCTGTGCGGGCGGTGTTTCTAAAGAAACACAGCAGCACTTTAATAACCTTTTGGCTGTCGGTGATTATCGCTCCGCTGAGAATCTTGCGATTGCGAGCGGCAAGATTCAACCGGACGGAAAGACCGAAAACCTTGTTTGGTCTTTGCAGGCTGGTGCAGCAGCCTTTTATGCAAAAGACTCAGCGACTTCCGTCAGAATTTTAGATAGCGCGGAAGCCATGATGAAAGACATCGACCTTGGCAGCGGGACCGGGCAATACAAACCTAAGGGCTTTGATGGCACGATGGTAAATGCCTACAAGGGCTTAGCTGGATTGGCGTCGGGTAATGACAATGTGGCCAGACCGGAAATGCGTCGTACGGAAGATCGCCAAAGAAGGGCAGAAGAAGACTATAAAAAGGAAATTGATGCGTTAAGAGCTAAATCGAAACCACCAGAGGGCTTCGATCTCAATAACGCACTGGGCGCAGCTCGAGGTAATCCAGAATACAGAAAGGCGATTCAAGATATTAGTAACTATGGCGGGTATCAACCTTTCGTTAATCCGTTTACAACTTATTTATCGGCACTATATTTTTTAAATAATGCCGACAGCGATAGAGAAGCAGCAAAGCGAAGCTTTCAGCAAGTAAGAGGGATCACCAAGAACGCGAAGTTGCTGGATGGCGATGTCGCACTAGCGAGTTCAAACGATAAGTTCTCACCCAAGGTTTGGGTGGTGTTTGAAAATGGACAAAGCTCGGTGATCGAGCAGTACAACATTACGTTTCCAGTCCCGATCGTTGGGCAGCGAAGTGGCATTAGTGTCGCAACGGTCGCGATGCCTAGGTTGGTAGAACAACCTGCGGCAACAACCGGCCTGTTAGTCGGAAATAGTCAAGAGCTCACGACGGACGTTGGTAACTTTGATTTTGTGATGCGAAGCGAGTTTCAGCGTAGATACCCTGCAATTTTGGCAAGTGCGGTGCTTGAAGCTGCCTTAAAAATAGCATTACAAAATGCGGCCGCACAAGAAAAGACTGGGTTGGCTTTGTTGGCAGCGGCCATTGTCTCGAATGTTTCTTTTGCAGAGACCAGATCGTGGACTGCGCTACCCAAGTACTTTCAGGCAGCGCGTGTCGAGACTCCAAAGGATGGCGTGTTACGTCTTCGCACGGCTACTGGACGAGACCTTGGCATGGTGACTGTACCTACAGATGGGTCTTCACTCGTTTATGTAAAAATGGCTAGAGCTCAATCCCAACCCTCGCTGCAGGTGATCAAATTTTAATACGTTTTTTTCTCGTCGGAGTCTTACTCGCATCCAGCGGTTGCGGAACTGCTCCGACCGTGGAAGTAGATCCGCGCGTCCAAATTGCACCTAATACCAACGTGATCTTAGATCGTATCCAAGTCAATGCGATCGGGCCGGTGAGAGGTAACATTCGGCTGATCAATATGACGGCGACTGATTTACCGGTCAAACAAACAACAACGTGGTTCAACTCAATCGGGCAGAATATTAATACACTGTTATCGAGGCCAGAAAAAATGATCGTGCCTCGCTTTGGCGATGCCTACGTTGAGCTGATAGCACCCACGCCTGATGCCGTTATGTTTCAGGTTCGGGTAGAAGCCGACTCTCCGGACTGATACCAAAATACAAATTTTTTGCATTACGATTAAAAGGAATCTTTAATGTCTAAATTGAAATACTTAACCTTGGCCTTGCCCTTTGTATTGGGCGCCTGCGCGCCAATGCAAACAACACTCATCGATCCACGTGCAGACCGCAGTGCGATTGGTATGGGGCTCGATTCACGAGACTTTGACCAAGCGGCATCTAAAGTTGTCAAAGATATGCTGAGGTCTGGAGCCCTTGATAAGCCGCAGGGCGGGCGTTACGTTGTTGTGATGTCAAGAGTCAGCAACGATACGATGCAGCGTATTGATACCGATCAGTTGATTAAGAATATCCGAGTCGCCTTGTTAAATTCTGGCAAAGTGGTGTTTACCACTGCCATTGTGAATAGTGCCAGAGGTGCTGAAGACAATATGTCGATGCAGGTGCGTCAGTTGCGCTCTTCGCAAGAGTTCAATCAAGCGAACGTTGCAAAGCAGGGGCAAATGGTTGCACCAGAATTAAGCTTGAGCGGCAAGTTTTTGCAGAACAATAACCGTTTGGGCGATGGCAGCCAGCGCGTCGACTATTCGTTTCAGCTAACACTCACAGACCTGCGAACTGGTTTAGCATTTTGGGAAGGCAACGAACCGATTTCTAAACTAGGACCTGGCCAGACAGTGGCTTGGTAAGTGTTTTTATTCATATAAATATCTGATGCAAGCATATATGACAAAGCGATGGGCTGTTTTAGCGGGCGAGCGTTCAATGATGCATTTGATGCGGGGCGTTAAGCGCTTGCTTTCTAAAGTATTGCCTCTGTTTTTTGTCTTGAGCCTTAACGGCGCGTTAGTAACGGCAGCGGCTGTTGAAGTCACGGTTGAGGTGCAAGCGACCGGGATCAATCAGGCTGACGCAATTAATAACGCGCTTATTCAAGCAATTCAGCAAGTGACGGGCGTTCGGATTAACTCAGTTGTGGTTTCGGAGCTTCAGCAAGAGACTCGACGCGGCAATGGCAAGGATGTTTATCAACTTGATCAAAAGTTTCAAAAAAATATACAAAATGACACTAACGGCGTAGTCAAAGAGTATCGAATTACAAACATGGATGTGCAGCCAAAATCTGGTGCGCAAGTGCAGTTAACCGTGACGATAGAGAAATACACGCCAGTTGGTCTGTCGGCTGACAGTCGAAGAAAAATTGCAGTGATGCCCTTCGCCGAACCGTCGGGTAGGGTAACGCAAGGGGGTGTTGCGCTTCAAACAAGTTTAATTGCGTACATCGTTAAGACTCGACGGTTTGCGGTACTTGACCGATCAAATTCTGATGCCTATTCGCAAGAAATGGCCTTAATTACTAGTGGCCAAACGCCTGTAAGTGAGCAGGCAAGAATCGCTCAGGTGCTGAGTGCAGATTATTTGATAACCGGAACCCTACGCGCTGCGCAAAGTAATTTGTCGCAACAATATATTCCGTTAACTGGCGAAACTGTGACTAACGTGACAGGTTCGGCTGGACGTGCAGACTTTAGCCTGATGGAAGTCGCGACCAGGCAAGTCAAATTTGCAGGGCACGTAGACGTAAGCGGATCCAATGATGTGGCTGCCGAAAAAATTGGTTTTGCAATTATCGAGGCGATCTACCCTTTAAGAATCATCGACGCCTCGGATCCGACTGAGCTTGTGATCAATCAGGGCGGAGATAGCGTTAAAGTTGGT
>CAMBZR010000152.1 GCA_945872285.1 Bordetella parapertussis
TTTGTGGCGGTCGTTGCGTTAGCCAAAGGCATCAGCGTGTCAGACAACAGGCCAAGACCCGCCAACCCGAGTGCACCCCGAATCAGCTGCCTACGCGAAGGGTTTTTAAGCGAGGCTGCCAAAACGGTTTGAAAATGCGGCTGTTCAGATGGGTTGTCGGTATCAATTGGGTGCATGGCAAGCTTCTTGAGTTAGCGTGATTGAGAACGAGATCTAACCACGCCAAAATGACAGAATCATTACTGAATTTAACCAAACGGCCAATCTACTCCCGCTCAGGGTGAGGATGGCTAGCGCGGACGTCGCCGGTGTCCAAGATGTTCACCGACTTTGGCGTTTATTTTTGCTCGATCTATTGGCAAATAATGCCATCATCGCTAAGCGCGCCTGAGCACCTGCCCCGCTCTTGCGTGGGTAGTGACGCCGTCCTGCCAACTCAGTACACCGTTGACATAGACTTGATGGATCCCTGCGGCTGGGCGCATTGGATCGTCGAAGGTCGCGCTATCTTTAATGTGCAACGGATCAAAGATCACCAAATCTGCGGCGTAGCCCTCTTTAATCAAACCACGATCTTTCAAACCAAAGCGCGCGGCAGAAAGACCCGTCATTTTGTGCACAGCCGTTTCAAGCGGAAACAGCTTGCGGTCACGACTGTAGTGACCCAACACTCTGGGAAAAGCGCCCCATAGCCGCGGATGTGGAAACGTATCATGCGGTAAACCGTCTGAACCAATCATGGTTTCTGGATACGCCAAAATGCGCTCAACATCGCCTTCATCCATCGAAAAATAGATAGCACCTGCGGGTTGAAGCGAAGCTAGAAAATCAGTCAAATTCAAATCTTGTTCTTTGAGTAACTCATCGACATAACGACCACTGGTCTCGGGCTTGGCTTTAGACCACGCAATCAATGTGCGAGAAGCTTGCTCGACGGTATCTTGCCGCAACACGGTTGACGACGCGACATAAGGATAACAATCCAGGCACACGTCACCCTGCGTGCGCATCTGATCCACGAGGGCAAGCGTTTCACGCGAGCGGCCGAAGTTTTCTTGGCCATTCACTTTGTGGTGCGACAGCACTTGCCGCACACCCAACTCTTTAGCGATTGACATCGCTTCAGTCATGGCCTCGAGCACTTGCGCCGCTTCGTTGCGAATGTGTGAGGCAATCAGCGCGGTACCGCCGCGCAAGGGTTCAAACACCGCTTGAATTTCAGCTGCGGTGGCAGCCTGAGCCGGAGCATAATACAGGCCGGTCGACACTCCGACTACACCTGCATCGAGGGCCTCTTGAACCAAGACCTGCATTTTTGCGATTTCGGCGCCTGTGGCAGGTCGCGTCAAGTCAGACATGGTGACTGCGCGCAAGGTGGTGTGACCAAGCAAGGCAGCCATGTTCACGGCGGGCGGATTTTTTTCAAGTGCTGCGAAATAATCTGCAAAAGTCTCGTAACGCTGGCTGGGGCCATTCGCAATTAAATTTAGAGGTGCAATCGCTTCAGTGTGCCCAAGCGGTGCCAGACTTAGGCCGCAGTTACCTGTGATGACGGTGGTGGCACCTTGGCTGACTTTCGCAGCCATCGAAGGGTCTGCTAGCAGCAGACGGTCGTCATGTGTGTGAACGTCGATAAAGCCTGGGGCGATTACCAAGCCCTTTAGATCGATGGTTTTAGCTGCGGCATATTTCAGCGCACCGCCAACTCCAACAATACGACCGTCTTTGACCGCAACGCTGGCCTGGCGCCTTGCCTGACCGCTACCATCGATCACCACGCCATTTATCAACAATAAATCACAGTTCAACATGTCTAGCCGCCTTGACTTAGAAAGCAAAGATTGAAGATTCGCAGGCGAACCACTCGGACCGACAAGGACAATGCACGGAAAAGTGTTCAACTGCCACGCAAAACGAGTCTACACCCTATATTTTGGCTTGCGGCCAAACGAAACGAAAATTATTCTTATTGGCGAAAGCTGATACCATTTTGCTCTAGCAACGGAAATAACTGAGCTTGTTCGGTTGTTTAACACTTGAGACCCGCATGAATCCCCCCGCCTACGCTTTTACCAACCCACGGGCCGAGCCAAGCCATTCAGCTTATGGTTCCAAACGCGCGAGCGTCATGAGCCAAGACGGGTTCGACGCCGCGTTCGTCGAAATCTCAAGCTGGCCAGGCTACGCCCCAACTCCCCTGGTGTCTTTGCCTAACTTAGCGCAACAACTGGGTGTGGCTGAAATTCTTTACAAAGACGAGCGCGGGCGCTTCGGGCTGGGCAGTTTCAAGGCACTGGGCGGTGCCTATGCTGTCGCCAACGTCTTGCGCCTCAAGATTCAGCATCAGCATGGTCGGGCTCAGGTCCGTTCAAAAGAATTGTTATCCGGAGCCTTCAAAGACTTAATCAATGCGTCCACCGTCACCTGTGCAACCGATGGCAACCATGGGCGCTCGGTCGCCTGGGGGGCTCGCCTGTTTGGTTGCAAATGTGTGATCTACGTTCACGAAACCGTCAGCCAAGGGCGACGCGATGCCATCGCACACTACGGTGCCGAGGTTCGTGAAGTCAAAGGCAATTACGACGACGCGGTTCGGTTTGCCGCCACGACGGCCGCCGCAGAGGACTGGACTGTCGTCTCTGACACCTCGTACCCCGGTTATCGCGACATTCCGCTTGATGTGATGCATGGTTATGGCGTCATGGCTTCAGAAATTGTCACTCAAATGTCTTCAACTCAACCTCCGACCCACGTCTTTGCGCAGGCAGGCGTTGGGGCTTTGGCGTCGGCGGTCTGTGCGAATTTTTGGTTGCAATGGGACGCGCAACGCCCGCTATTTATTGTGACTGAACCGACACAAGCAGATTGTGTCTTTAAAAGCTTACAGGCGGGCCAACGAACAGTCGTTGAAGGCTCGCTTGATACCGTCATGGCAGGTTTAGCCTGCGGCGAGGTCTCTGAACTCGCCTGGGACATCCTGCACGGTGGCACAAACGTTGCAGTGGCCGTCGATGATGCCTACGCGCTTGAAGCCATGCGAATACTGGCGCAGCCACACCCAGGTGACCCTGCGATCGTGGCTGGCGAAACCGGTGGAGTGGGTCTTGCCGCCCTTCTAGCTGCGCGCGATCATGTCAACATCCGCACGCAACTCAAACTCGATGCACACTCGCGGGTCTTATTACTAGGCAGCGAAGGCGACACCGATCCCGTCATTTACCGACAAGTTGTTGGGAAAACCGCTTCTGAGGTACTCGCATGAAAACCCTTGACTCACGCGCACTTGACTTACAGATCCAGCCCGGACCGCTACTCGAGCAAATCAATACGCTCGCTGACATTGGCATGACACCAGAAGGTGCCTGCTGTCGGTTAGCGCTCTCCGAAGAGGATCGCTTAGGTCGAGATCTGCTCATTACGTGGATGAA
>CAMBZR010000153.1 GCA_945872285.1 Bordetella parapertussis
GATCATGAGATTGGTTCGCTTGAAGTGGGTAAAAAGGCCGATCTGATCGTCGTTGACATCAATCAACCGCATCTTCAGCCGTATTACGGCAGTTATGCAGCCTTTGTCTACTATGCCAAGGCAAGCGATGTTGTTGATACGGTGATTGACGGTAAAGTCGTGATGCAACAGCGGCACATCTCTGGCCTAAATCATCATTCAACTCTTGAACAACTTCAAAAACGTTTGCCTGGATGGCGCTCGCAATTAGCTGCGTTGGGTAGCCCGGCAGTGTTTGGGCCAGGGTGCGATTGTTGTGGTTTGGTTTGAGTCGAGGCTCATTTTCTAATTTTTTTGGGCATGCGACGTCTGCGACACGCGGTTTGTGATTGGCTGGCCCAAGGAGGTAATCGCGTAGTATTCTCTAGCAGGCGCTTCAATGTCATCAACGGTTAGTATATGTAGAACATTGCGACTCGTGGACCTATGAAAAAAATTACAAGCACCATAGCGATCTTTGGTTGTCTCAGTCTTTTATTTTGCGCTGCAGCAATTGCGCAGAACGAAACCTGGCCAAATCGAAATATTCGCTTAGTCGTCGGTTACTCACCAGGCGGCACCACAGATATCGCCGCGCGTTTAGTGGCTGAGCGGCTAAGCGCCCGCTTGGGCAAACAAGTCATCGTCGAAAATCGCGCAGGTGCTGGCGGTACCGTCGCGACACTTTCAGTGGTGCGCGCAGAGCCTGACGGCTACACACTACTCATGGCCGCAGCCCCTGAGGTGTCGATCGCTCCGTTCACCATCAAGGGACTCGCCTACGACCCCTTGGTCGATTTGCAACCTGTAGCGATGGTGGGTAGCGTACCGTTTCTGCTAGTGACCCATCCCCAGTTACCGGTTAGTAGTGTCGCCGATTTAATTGCGTATGCCAAAGCGAATCCAGGCAAACTGAATTATTCTTCTTTTGGCGAAAACACCACTAATCACTTTGCGGGCGAGCTTTTCAAATCGCTCACCCAAATCAATACGTTGCACGTACCCTACAAAGGGAGTGGCCCTTCAATTATCGATCTGATCAGTGGGCAGATTCAATATTCGTTTGATGCGCCCGCCGCGGTCATGGAGCAGGTGCGCGGTGGCCGGTTGAAGGCGCTTGCGATTTCAGGCGCTCAGCGGCTCGCCAATGCTCCTAATATTCCGACCTTTGCAGAACAGGGCTTACCGACGTTTACTGCAGGCACATGGTTTGGGATTCTGGCGCCTAATAAAACGCAACAGATAATCGTTGATCGCCTTAATGCTGAGGTCAATGCGGTACTCGCTTTACCAGAACTGTTGAAAGTCTTTGCCGATCGAGACATTGTGCCAGCGGGTGGTACTGCGCAAGCGTTTCGCGCATTTATTGTCTCTGAAACAACCAAATGGAAAAAGCTTGCACTTGAAGTTGGCATCCGGGCACAGTAACTGAAGATCCGTTGTGCCCCTCTAAATCTTTAACGACATCGTCACGACCACTTTATGCGAACACTTCTTAAAAATGCCACCGTTATTGATGCTGTCAACCCTCAGCCACGCCTGAATGCTTCGGTAGTGGTCGAAGATGGACGCATCAAACAAATCTTGTCTGCAGCAGATGCGAATGCTTTGCTTGATTGCGAGACCATCGACTTGACTGGTCAGTTTTTACTTCCAGGCTTGTGGGACGTACACATTCATCCGGACTATTTGTCGCCGACCGATATGCCCTTGACTGAGCAGGTCACTTTGTTTGGTAACCGGCTGCAGGCCGCCATGATTGAGTCCGGCATTACCGGCTTACGCTGCGCCGGCGCGCACGACTATATGGATGTCGCGTGGAAGCGCGCGTTTGACTCAGGGCAGCACGTCGGCCCACGTTTATTTGCCGCTGGGCATTTTTTAACGACGACTGCGGGGCATTTTTTAACGTCTGGACACGCGATCGAATGTGACGGTCCGTATGGTTTTGTGAAGGCTATTCGAGAGCAGATTAAAAATGGGGTAGACCATATCAAACTGAATCTTTCAGGGGGAATCATGGGCCCCGCCTGGGATTTGCATCGCCATTCGTTTTTATTAGACGAAGAACTCAAGGCGGCCTTTGATGTTTGTCGTTTGCGTGAATTCAAAGTCATGGCGCATGCGACCAACCCCATTGCCGTAAAAAATGCCATACGGATGGGTGCGCACAGCGTTGAGCATGGCTATATTTTGGATGACGAGTGTATCGAACTGTTTCTGAAACACGACACCTGGTATGTGCCAACTCTGGCGATTAGTCATCTGACACCGCAGCAAGCGACCAACTTATGGGAAAGAGGCTGGCTCAAACAGCGCAATCTCTCTCATTCGTTATGCTGCCGGGCAGAGGCTGCAGCCGATGTGCATCAAGCGGGATTCCTCAAAGCGCTTAAGGCGGGCGTCAAGATGGCACTCGGCTCAGATATCAGACCACTAAAAGATGCTGCACTACTTGAACTTGGTTTATGGGTGCGTGCAGGTGCCACGCCTTGGCAAGCTTTGCAGGCTGCCACACGTGCTGGGGCCGCAATTTGTGGCGTCGGCGACGAGCTCGGTACGGTTGAGGTCGGAAAAATCGCAGATCTGATTGTGGTGGGCGCCAACCCGCTTGACGATATTAATAACCTAAGAGATCTCAAACTTGTATTTAAAGATGGGCGCATCGTTTCTGATAAACGCAAGGCGTCAAAGGAAGCGACTTAATGGCTCGAGCACTTGACTATCTTTCTATGACGACGAGGCTTGCTTGTCGTGCGCTCTGTGTATTTGCGTTTGCTGGCAGCACGCTCTGTGCGGCACAAACTTGGCCAACTAAAGCGATCAAATTTGTGATTCCTTTTCCGGCGGGTGGCTCAACCGACATCGTCGGTAGACTTCTTGCCGAAAAACTCACGACAAGTCTGGGTCAAACGGTGATCGTCGAAAATCGAGCCGGTGCGGGCGGTACGACTGGTTCAGATGTTGTTGCAAAGGCTACCCCTGACGGTTACACCTTATTAATCGGCACGAGCAGCACGCATGCGATTGCCCCAGCTTTATACGAAAGGCTGCCGTACGATTCAATCAAAGATTTTTCTCCGGTTGCTCTAGTCGGGACTGCGACCATACTGTTGGTTACGCATCCGTCGCTGCCTGTCTCGTCGGTGACCGAGTTAATTGCGTTAGCCAAAAGTAAACCCGATGCTTTGTCTTTTGGCTCAACGGGCAACGGCAGCGTGTCTCACCTGACTGCTGAATATTTCAAAGCAACAGCCGGCATCGCGATTCAGCATATTCCTTATAAGGGCGATGCGCCGATGACGATTGATTTGGTGAGCGGCCGTATTTCGCTGGCGTTTGGCACAGCAGTCGCTTTTTTACCCTATGTACAAAGCGGAAAGCTCAAGGCC
>CAMBZR010000154.1 GCA_945872285.1 Bordetella parapertussis
GGCACAGGCGGCTGGTATGCCTTCGATTGCTGCGGCCTATGGCTATTGCGGGCCCGAGCATCCACCCGAAACCTGGCAAGCTGATCATTGCGTGTACTCGGCCAAAGACATGTGGCCTGCGATTAAGCAGTTAATGGGTTAGTTTGGTAGTTAAAGAATGATCTTACGCAAGAAGATTTTCAACAAATAACAATTGCTGCACTCTTTTACATATTTGTTGTCTGAATGTGACGATTGTTCGTCTACAATCGTTTTACTGGGGCCGATCCGGATTCGACGTGGGTCGCGAAACAGTGCAGGGCATGCCGAGCCCCAGTTCGCTCGTAAATCCACTGGAAACACTATAAACGCCAACGACGAGCGTTTCGCTCTGGCCGCTTAAGCGGTAGAGCCGCTGCACTGATTTGTCTTTGGGTCAGGTAGAGAAATCTACAGCAGCGTCATTTACAAAGAATCGGCGGTTGGCGGGTCACTCGTCAACTTCTTAAATCCAAGTGAATCGCCAAGGTCCGGCCTGTCGTTTGGCAAAGTCCAAGGTTAAATTCAAAATGAAACGACTACGCATGTAGAACTGCCTGCAGAGGGCTCGCGGACGGGGGTTCAATTCCCCCCGGCTCCACCATTACCGCACAAGACCATCCTTTCGAGGGTGGTCTTTTTTTGCCTACAGGTTTGGGTTCATGCGGGTCTGTGGGGAGTGTTGCGGACTGTGGAGACGGGGGTTCAGGGCGGTAAAAGGCAGGGTTTTGTCTCTGGGGGCGGATAGTCTCTGGAAGTCTGCACCGTGGATATGGGTCGAAGTCCGCGAGTGGTTTTTGATAAATCTATAAAAATCAATGGGTTACTTGCGGACTGATCGAGTGAGTTTTTCTGTGGCATTGGGTAGCCAAGGAGACTGCACCACGGTGGTGAGGCGTCTGGTGAAACACGCAACAGCACCCGTAAGGATAAGGCGAATGTCGGCGTGCAACCGTAAGCGGTAACTGCGCACCGTTCAATAGGCGACGTTATTCTGCTTTCTTTCTCATCTGATCAATCAGATGCAGCACCGACCGCTTAGGGTTCTGTGCAAATAACTCTTTCCAACGGCGTGGCGTTAACTCACCCATTTGCAGCGGTGGATGGTTTTTGACCCGTTGCAGCACATCAACTAGATATTCATACGGGTCAATGTCGTGCAGCCTACAAGTGGTTAGCAAGCTTTGCACAACACCGACATGCTCGGCGCCAGTCTCAGTCCAGCAAAACAGCCAATTTTTGCGACCCATAGGAATCGCGCGCAAGGCACGCTCAAGATGATTGGTGTCAATCGGTACATCTGGATCATTGAGATAGGCCTCAAGGCCTTCGCGGCGCTCGTGTGCATACGACAGCGCTTTGGTCAGCGGGCTACTGGGCAATAACCCCTGCGAATCGAACTGCTTTTGCACCCAGGTAAAGAATTTATTTACGAGCGGTCTTGCTTCACACTGACGAATGGCTTTCTTCGCCTCACCCGTGAGCTCTTGCTCGCGTAACCGCGCCTCAATCACATAGAGCTCGCCGATCATGTCGAGCGCCTGTCTTGCGCGCTCAGGCTCTATGTCTTGCGATTCAAAGAACTTTCTGCGTGTGTGCGCCCAGCACTGGGCGTGGGTGAGCCCCACTTTCTTGGCGTATTGTTTGTAAGCCGCATAGCCATCGGTGAGCAATACCGCAGCATCGGGCGGACTCAGCCCTAAAGCATCCTCGACGTTCTTGGCCGAGCGGTCGGGATAGAACTTGAAGCAGATCTCGTCGAGCTCGCCATAGATGGGCCAGAAGTAGGCGGCCTTCATTTTGCCTGGGCTTGCCACCCCAGCTTTTATTGGGGTTTCATCCATGCACTTGACTCGGCTCTGGCGTATCGAGTCAAACTGCGCATCAAAGATCGGCATCAACGCCTCAATCGTTTGCTGCATGAGTTGCGTCAACCACGGTCGACTTAACTTAAACCCTTGATCAGCTAATTTGCGATGCAGGCGATAAAGCGGCTGGTGGTACGCGAACTTATCAACCACCACACCTGCTAAAAAGCTCACGTCAGCGCGACTGCCTTTAATGACGCCCTCGGGTGCTGGGATGCTAACCAGCTTGCCTGTCTCGCGAAGCTTGAGCACGGGGCGCACATACTTAGTCACCACGTAGCTGCCTGGACGCTGCGCGAGGCGATACGTGACCTTCTCGCTGATCACCTCGAACTCGTCTTTGTTTAAACCCGTTGCGGTCTCAGGATCCAGATAAATGGTTTCAACGGGGACTTTGCTCTCATCAAAGAACAAAGCTGACTCATCGTTGCTTGATCCGTCTTTGGGCTTGGTGTTGCGCTCGTGCTCAGCGATGCGAGTCTTTTTGCCAGCGTTCTGCAGTTCAGGCTTAGCAGCGAACTCTTCGCCTAAGCTTGATTGGCTCTCGGTCGAGACAGCGAGGCGGCGTTCACTTTTTTGGCCAAAGATCTGGCGCTTAAACCATTCGAGTTGGTGGCGCAGTTGCGCATTCTCAATGCTTTGATAGTTAACTAACTTTGCAATTTTCTCGGGCGACAATGCAGCCACATCAGAGGCTGAAACAGTGCGTGGATGAGAGGCCGTTTGCATAGAGTCTATTGTACTGTGAGCCGCATATTTATTGGGTTTTTTATACTATTGTTGTTGCAATTTCTGCCGATGTTGTTGCTCTAAAGTAACGCTTTTTTATGCGTTTAATTTCGATGCCTTCGAGCAACAATTTTAAGCCCGTCCAATCCATTTCTCGGGTGTGAACGGTGGCCCAATCGCTGATTAATCGCCCCTCTTCTAAACGCTTAGACCAAATGCAAAAACCACTGCGATCCCAGTACATGACCTTCATCTGTGTGGCACGTCGGTTGATAAAGGCAAACAAGTGACCACTCATCGGATCTTTGCCCATCACGTTTCGAATCTTTGCATACAGCCCGTCATAAGACAGCCGCATGTTCACGGGGTCGCCGTAGACAAAGATCCTGACCTGACCTTCAGGAAAGAACATCAGTGCCTCGTGAGGGTCAGAACAATTCCTGCACCTAAATCGATTCGTAACTCTAAGATGGGCGGTGCTTGTGAATCAACTAACTCGGGCGCACGGACGCTAGGCTTTACAGAAGAGTCAATTGAACCTGCGTCAATGAACATGGACGCATGCTGGCCAGCAGCAGCAACATTATCTGCGCTAAGCTCTGCTAGTCGTTTGCGTCGCTTATAAAAAGTCGAGGCATTTAATCGGCGCAATTCACAGAACTTACGCGCCGTCAGACCGCTGGCTTCGAATTGCTCTTGTTCATCACGCCACTGCTGTTGGCGCGGGCTTAACTGACTTTGCTTTGGGCTTTGCATTGCAATCTCTCGTGGTTTTTTGAAAGAGAGAGAG
>CAMBZR010000155.1 GCA_945872285.1 Bordetella parapertussis
CTGTTCCAGCCCATTTTGTTTTCTTTGCGACCAAAGCTGATGCCTTCAAGGTCAGCAGGCACGAGAAAGGACGAGACACCAGAAGGCCCGCTGCCTCCGGTGCGCGCCATCACGATTAACACATCGGTATCGCCGCCACCTGAGATAAAAGCTTTGGCACCGTTGAGAACGTAGTGCGTGCCCTGTAAAACAGCAGCGCTAGTTAAAGAGGCCGCATCAGAGCCCGAGCCCGGTTCGGTCAGACAATACGAGGCGAGCTTTTCGCCGGAGGCTAAGGCTCGACCCCACTGCTCTTGCGCCGAGGGTGTCGCCCACTCGCCCACCATCCACGTCGCCATGTTGTGTATGGTCAAAAAAGCGGTGGTCGAGGGGTCAATCGCAGCCATCTCTTCAAACACCAAGGTCGCATCCAGCCGAGGCAACCCAAGGCCACCAATTTCGGTTGAAGCGTACATCGCACCAAACCCCATGCGACCCGCTAGCTTAATCGTCTCAAGCGGAAAAATCGCCTCTTGATCCCAGCGTGCAGCGTGCGGTGCGAGTTCGCCCAAGGCAAACTCTTTAGCGGCCTGCGCAAAAGCAAGCTGATCGTCGTTGAGTTCCATATCCATAACGTTCTCCTGAGGTCGGTCGGCGAAGTCAAACCGTTAAGTCATTGATGGGCATTTTCTTTTTAATATTGCGAACTTTTTCTCGGTGAATTGCCCGACGTCTTCGGGCCGCCTTGGGTTCAACAATTAAGGGGCGATACAACTCAATACGATCGCCCTCTTGCAACACCCGCGACAAGGCACAACGCTGCCCAAAAATACCTACCCGCGTGGCCTCTTGCGCCAGGGGCTGCCCAATGAGTTCAAGCGCACGCCCCACACAGGTGCCAGGCGGCACGACCAACGCTTTCTGCAAGACTTGCTTGTCGGTTGACCAACAAACGGTAATATTCAGAAGCGCTTGGGGCGGTTTAGGCGTCGCCATAGATGCTCTGGGCACGTTGCGAGAATGAGTCGATAAAGCTTGTGGCAATGCGATTAAAAATTGGCCCAACAAGCGCCTCAAGCGCGCGGTTTGAAAACGCGTACTTGAGCGTGAACGACACTTTACAGGCATCATGCGCCAAAGGTCTGAAGACCCACTCGCCGGTTAACGCAGAAAAAGGGCCGTTCACAAGTTCAAGTTCTATTTTATGGGGATAATCGTGTCGGTTACGCGTGGTAAACGTTTGGCGCAGACCGGCCAGGGCAATCGTGATCGAGGCCTGCATGCCCAGTTCATCGCGCTCGGTCACCGAAGAGCCTCCACACCAAGGCATAAAGTCAGGATACTTTTGGACATCGGCCACCAGCTCAAACATTTGACTGGAACTAAAGGGCACTAGGACAGAACGCTCGACGCAATGCATTGTTAATGATGAATGGTTGATAGAATAGAGGCATTTTACTGGTATCACACCAGAAGTCTTAGGCCCCATGAGCATTATTGAAAACCGCAAAGCTTTTCACGACTACCTAATCGAAGAACGCTTCGAGGCCGGTCTCGTGCTGCAAGGCTGGGAGGTCAAAGCAATCCGCGAAGGCCGCGCACAGCTTAAAGAAAGCTACGTCGTGGTACTCGAGGCCGAGATTTGGCTGATTGGCATGCATATTAGCCCTTTATTATCAGCCTCAACGCATATTTTGCCTGATGCGACTCGAACCCGTAAACTGCTGCTCAAAGCCGAAGAGATCAGCAAGCTCATCGGCAAAGTTGAGCAACGCGGCTTTGCTTTGGTCCCCATCAATTTGCATTACAAAAACGGTCGAATCAAACTCGACTTTGGCTTGGGTAAAGGTAAAAAGCTGCACGACAAGCGTGACGCCTCACAAGAAAAAGACTGGGCACGCGAAAAAGAGCGCCTCATGAAGCACGACACCCGCACCCGCGACTGAGCGCTTAAGCGATTAAGCGGTTAATCGCTTAAGCAACAAAGGGCCGCAGTGCACAACCCGCGCACCTTGGCCTTTTGCGGTGGTTCGACGCGCCGTTTTGACGCGCCGACTGCCCCCTTTTAGATCGACTTGGCGGCCAAGCGCTGCCAGGTGTCCACGACGGTGTCAGGATTTAAAGACATCGACAAGATACCTTCGTCTTTTAACCACTGCGCAAAGTCAGCGTGATCGCTTGGGCCTTGGCCGCAAATGCCGACATATTTACCGGCCTTTAAGCACGCCCCAATGGCACGTTGCAACATAAACTTAACGGCCGCGTCGCGTTCGTCAAAATCAGCTGCCAAGATCTCCATACCCGAGTCTCGGTCTAAGCCCAGGGTCAGTTGAGTCATGTCGTTTGAACCGATCGAGAAACCATCAAAGTGTTCCAGAAACTCTTCAGCCAAAATCGCGTTTGACGGGACTTCACACATCATGATGACGCGCAAACCGTTCTCGCCCCGAGCAAGGCCTTCGCGCGCAAGCAAACCCACCACTCGCTCGGCTTGTTTGACTGTTCGCACAAACGGCACCATGATTTCGACGTTAGTGAGCCCCATCTGTTCGCGCACCCGTTTCAGGGCTTCGCATTCCATTTTGAAGCACTCAGCAAAATCTTCGGCGATATAGCGCGAAGCACCTCGAAACCCTAGCATTGGATTTTCTTCTTCGGGTTCGTAACGCGCGCCACCGACTAACTTACGGTATTCGTTTGATTTGAAATCAGACAAACGTACGATCACAGACTTAGGATAAAAGGCAGCTGCGATTGTGGCGATGCCGTCTGCGAGTTTTTCGACAAAGAAGGCTCGCGGACTTGCATGCCCGCGCGCAGCCGATTCAACGGCAACCTTTAACTCGCTGTCGATATTCGGGTAATCAAGCACGGCTTTAGGATGAATACCGATGTTGTTATTAATAATGAACTCTAGGCGAGCCAGGCCAACCCCGTGATTGGGGATTTGCGAGAAATCAAACGCCAGCTGTGGATTGCCCACGTTCATCATGATTTTTAAGCCAATCTCGGGCATCACACCGCGGCGCACTTCTTCGACCTCGGTTTCGATCAGGCCATCATAAATTCGCCCCTCGTCGCCTTCTGCGCACGAGACTGTCACGATTTGGCCGTCGCTTAAAAGCTCGGTAGCCTCTCCGCAACCCACGACAGCCGGAATACCAAGCTCACGCGCAATGATCGCTGCATGGCACGTGCGCCCGCCACGGTTAGTCACAATCGCCGCCGCGCGCTTCATGACGGGTTCCCAATTAGGATCGGTCATGTCAGTCACTAGAACATCACCAGCCTGAACTTGATCCATCTGCGAAAGATCAGCCACGACCCGCACACGACCAGAGCCAATTTTTTGTCCGATCGCACGACCTGTAAGCAAGATCTTACCCGTCGCTTTAAGACGATAGCGCTGCTGAACATCGTGAT
>CAMBZR010000156.1 GCA_945872285.1 Bordetella parapertussis
CCGCGCGATTGTGTAATGCCAACTGCGCGCATGGCGTCGAGCATGCAACTGTTGTCGCGGCCATAGGCGCTTGGTTGCACAAACACGTAACGTGTGAGGCCAAGGTGTTTGGCGAGCTGCAGATAGTCAGATAAAGGCGCAAGCGGTGGTGGGTAGCGCAATTGATCAGAGCCGTACGGGTATTTGTCTGCCGGGCAAAACACATGAAAGTGCGCGTCGCAGGCGTTAGCAGGGGCAGTAAAGGCAACTTTTTCGTTTAAATCAAAAGACACGAGAGGGGTTCCGGTTGATCAGTTTTTGTAAACAGATGCCAAGCGTTACTCGAGTTTAATTTTCGCTCGGGTAATGACTTCAGACCATAAAGTGGTTTCGCTTTGCACCATTTTGGTGAACGTTGCGGGCGAGGTTGCAATCGCGCGCACCCCTGTGGCTGCAAAAACGTCGCTCACTTTTTGTGTGGCGACCGCTCTCGCGATTTCTTTTTGCATGCGCGCGATGATCGCTGGCGGCGTCCCCGCGGGCGCCATCATGCCAAACCAGTACATCATTTTGTAGCTTGGAAACCCCGCCTCAGCGAAGGTGGGGACGTTTGGCATGTTGGGGTGACGTTTTTCGCTGCTAATCGCCAAGCCTTTCAGACGGTTGTCTTTAATGTAGGCGCTTGCCGTACCCACGCTGCTGATTGCGATATCGACTCGGTCGGCGGCCACTTCCATCAAAGCCGGAGCAATACCTTTAAACGGAACGTGAATGAGTTCGAGTTTGTTTTGTAATAAAAAAGCCTCCATGGCGAGTTGGGCCGAAGAGCCTTGTCCGCCCGAGCCAAAGCTGAGTTTGCCGGGGCTGTTACGTGCGAGTTCAACCATGTCTTTAAGCGTGCTCGCTGGCAGGCCAAGTCGTCCTACCAAGACTGCAGGAGCGTCAGCGAGCAAAGACACTTGTATGAGGTCTTTGGGTGAATAGGGTAGCTTTTCATAAAGGGCGGATGACACCGCAAAAGAGTTGTCTGTGACTAGAAAGGTGTAACCGTCATTAGGCGCTTTAGCGACTAGATCGGTGCCGATCGTGCTTCCGGCACCACCTTTGGTTTCGACAATAATGGGCTGCCCGAGCTTATCTGACAGCTCGGCACCAACGGTGCGTGCGGCAATATCCGTGAAAGACCCGGCGCCAAATGGCACGATGATTCGAATGGGTTTAGTGGGCCAGGCAGAGGCAGCGTCTTGCGCAATCGTTGAGTCTGGCGCGACAAACAAAGCGCCGGCGGCTAGTAGCGCGCTGACGGCTCTTAGCGTACGGGCGTAAATAAGGCGTTTCATGACAGATGTCCCGAGGTTTTTATAGTTCTGATACCCTACGATTTTGTGCTTTTGAGACGCCTTTGTCTATTCATGTGAACCCTAATAGGCAGGCCGCCCTCCTAGTGGCGCTTTTGCTGTTTGGTGCCGCGCTTAGGTTCTATGGCCTTGACGAAAAAATTATTTGGCACGATGAGGTGGCGACCCGGGTGTTGTCAGCCGGTGCCACCTTGGCGGCCCAAATGGAGGGCTTGTACAGCGCTCAGGTTCTGACGGTGGCGCAGGTGCTGCAATTTCAACAAGTCCAGCAAGCCTCGTCGGTATTTGCGCTGCTGACAGACCTCGCGCAACACGATCCGCAGCACCCACCTCTTTATTACGTTTTAGCCAAGGGATGGGTTCAGTTATGGGGCGACTCAGTATTTACTTTACGTGGTCTTTCTGTTTTTTTTGGCGTGTTGGCCCTGCCTGCTTTGTATTGGTTGATGCGTGAATTGGCAGCTACCCGTCGCGCGGCGCTGCTTGCAGTGTTACTGCTGTGTGTCTCGCCGCTAATGATTTTGTATAGTTAGGAGGCGCGTGAATACGCGTTATGGGCGCTGACTCTATTACTTTCGAGTGCGGCGTTGTTGCGCGCCTTGCGTTTAAGCGTAGTGGTGGCAAACGTAGTGGTGGCAAACGCAGCGGTGGCAAGTACAGTGGATGCGGGTACAGTCGGTGTAAAGATCGGTGCCAAGGTCGAGTCAGGTCGCGTGGCACGACGCGCTTGCAATGGTCATTCCGATTGTCTGGCTTCTTTGTCAGCATGTGTACGGTGGGTTTGTTGTTCTTGCCTGAGGTGGCTCGGGTGATGAATCAATCAGAGCGTCCCCTTATAGTGGGTAACCAAGAGAGGCATCACCCAGGCAATCTGTTTGCGCTGGCGAACTTGTTAAAACCCGAGACGAAGATGCAATTTGTACCGATTGCTCTCGAAGCAAGCTGGATTCTGCCTGCGCATCAAGGGGCGGTGTATTTATATAGTCCGACCGAACAGTTTCGCCGGGCGTTAGAAAAAAATAATCGGGTGACTACAAAGCTGGTCGTTGAGGATTTATTTTTACAGTTGTGGAAAGTTGAGGACTAACCTCGGTTGTCTTTGGTTGTTATTACCGGGCGACCTTAGTGTTGTAGCCAAGGCGCGGTCTTGTGCGACTTCGCGGTTAATGTCGAGTTTGACGCCTCCTTGTCCAAGCAAGACAACATTGTTTGGCGAAAAGACAGCCTGATTACAAAAAAAGGTGGTGTCCATGCGCTCCCAATAGCTTGGATCGAGAGTTTTAAAGGCGTCGGCGCGCAGCTCTTTAAAGTTGCCAGAGCGATTTCCTTGGGGCAATATTCATTGTCTTAGTACAATAATCCGAGTTTTTCTTAAAAGAGACTATCCAAGGGTCGGTGTCAAACTGCTGCGCAGAGCACGCCGCAGCTGTTGCTGGAAGCGAGGTTGCGGGTCGGTACAGCACACCATTGACATCCTCCCCGCCCTCAGTCGATGACTGCCGCTTGCGCGCAAAGGACGGGGATTCCTACGGTGCTCAGGCAAAGGCTGCCTGAGTCACTTCGGTGGGTTCCTGCTTCATCGAGCGGTCTGACTGCACCAACTCTCCACGGGCTAACAAGCGGTATCCCCGCTCTAAAACATTGATCGCGCCAACGACGTCAGCGTGATTTTCGTAACCACAATCGATGCACAGGAATTTCGCCTGAGTCTGTCGATTCTCTTTTGACACATGGCCGCAACACGGGCAAGTGCGGCTGGTGTTGTGCGGTGGTACAGCCAACAATATGCCGCCGTTCCACTGGACCTTGTAGTCGAGTTGTCGCCTGAATTCACCCCAGCCTTGGTCAAGGATAGAACGGTTTAGGCCGGACTTTTGTTTCACCCGTTTACCGTGCTGTTCGCGATTGCCCTTGGCGGACTGTGACATGTTCTTGACCTGCAAATCCTCAATACCTACGAGCGCGTGGTTTTGGCTG
>CAMBZR010000157.1 GCA_945872285.1 Bordetella parapertussis
GTGAACTCTTAGAGGGGCTTCGTGCCCTTGGTTTGGCGGACAAAACGACACTCATCGTCACCTCGGATCACGGCATGGCGCATATCACGCCCGACCGCGCGGTTGATTTATCTGCGTACACCAAAGAGCTAGGCAGCGTGCGGATCCAATGGGCTGGGCCTTTAGCGGGTTTTGACTCAGACTCAACTGACAAGCCTATTTTATTGAGTCGCTTGAAACAGAATCCCAATATGGATTGCTGGGCTAAAGAGGACATCCCAGCAAAATATCATTTTGGAACGCATCGAAGGGTGCCGCAGGTGGTCTGTCTTGCGAAAGCCGGCTGGAGCACCATTGCGCGCGCAGGTCAAAAAGTGATTCCGGGGCAACACGGGCATGACCCAGGCGACCCTACGATGCAAGGGTTGTTTATTATTCAAGGACCACAAATAAAAAGAACCCAACTAGACACGGTCAGAAACATCGACGTCTACAACCTTTTAGTACGTTTGTTAAAGGTCGTCGGAGAGAAAAACGACGGCCAAGACACGCTGTACGATCTCGTGATCAAGTAGTTCGATGGCCTTCATTGGGCGTTGAATCTGATTGCACGTTGATTTGTTAATTTTTGGTTACACTTTTTTGTCAGTGTACGTATTGATAAACACGATGGGCAGCGTCTAAAATTGCGGGATGGAAACTAGACTCACTCGCTTAGAAGCAATCATCCCCACCTTGGCCACACGCGAAGATCTTGCGCATCTTGAAGGGCGCATGAATGGGGCCATTCAAAAAGTCGAGACAACGCTGCACAAAGAGCTAACCAACCAAACCTGGCTAATCGTCAAGTGGATGTCGGGCTTGTTGGTCACTTTATTGCCTAGCCTGTTTGCTGCAGTTTTTTATGTAGCGCGGTACACGCACTAACGCCAAGCAAGCTAGCGATCGCGCCCAACCGCAAAAGCACAAAAATTTAGCAACGCCTCTTGCGCAATTGAAGCCGGAAACGCATCAAGCGCCTTGCAGGCCATGTCAGCCTCGGCCACCGCACAACGTTGGGCGTGCTCAAGCGCCCCAGTATCGCGAATGGCTTGCGCGACCCCATCAAAATCAGCCTCACCATGCTCAATCGCTTGCCGCACAAGCTGTTTTTGTAAGTCAGTGCCCACTTCCAACACGCGGATCAGCGGCAAGGTTGGCTTGCCTTCGCGCAAATCATCCCCAACGTTTTTGCCTAGCGCATCGACATCGCCACTGTAATCTAGTACATCGTCGACAAGCTGAAACGCTGTGCCAATGTGCCGTCCGTAAGCGGCGGCAGCCTCGCGCTGCACCGAATTTGCTCCGGCTAGCACCGCCCCCGCCTCAGCGGCGGCCTCAAACAGCTTGGCAGTTTTAAACCGCACCACCTGTAAGTAACGCGCTTCAGAGACGTCAGGGTCATGCACATTGAGTAGTTGCAACACCTCGCCCTCGGCGATCACTGTGGTGGCGCCAGACATGATTTTCATGAGGGGCATGCTGTCAACATCCACCATCATCTCAAAGGCCCGCGAATACAAGTAATCGCCTACCAAGACGCTGGCAGCGTTACCGAACACCGCATTGGCCGTGCTGCGTCCGCGGCGCAGGTCGGATTCGTCGACGACATCGTCATGCAACAAGGTGGCCGTGTGGATGAATTCGACCACCGCAGCCATTAAATGGTGGTGAGCACCCTGGTAACCCAACGCCTTCGCCACCAGCAGCAGCAAGGCCGGACGCATCCGTTTGCCCCCCGCCCCAATAATATAGTCACCGATGGTGCGGATTAGTACCACTTCTGAGTCGAGCCGCGACCGAATCACGGCATCAACGGCTTTCATATCCCCAGCAACAGGGGCGAGCAGGTCAACGAGTTTTTGCACAGACTTTCTTTTGACTTTCAAGTGGTTACGCGCTATTATTTCGGGCTTGGCTACTTTAGCCGAGATTCCAATTGCACTAAAACACGAGGTTAACCCATGTACGCGGTCATAAAAACTGGAGGCAAACAGTATCGCATTGCTTCTGGCGAAAAACTTAAAATAGAACAGATACCGGCAGACATTGGGCAAGAAATCACGCTGGATCAGGTGTTATCCGTAGGCGAAGGTGACCAACTTAAGGTTGGTACTCCGCTTGTGGCTGGCGCTCTGGTCAAGGCAACGGTTCTTGCGCAAGGACGCCATGATAAGGTCACGATTTTCAAGATACGTCGTCGCAAGCATTACCAAAAGCATCAAGGCCACCGTCAAAACTACACTGAGATCTTAATCGGCGACATCACAGCTTAATGGCTGCATTGTCCTCTTTAAATCACAGCTAAATCTAGGAACAAACATGGCACAGAAAAAAGGCGGGGGCTCTACCCGCAACGGCCGCGACTCAGAATCGAAACGTCTGGGCGTTAAAGCCTACGGCGGCGAACTGATCCCGGCCGGTTCTATCATCGTGCGTCAGCGCGGTACAACGTTTCATCCCGGTACAAACGTGGGTTTGGGTAAAGACCACACTCTGTATGCGCTGATTGACGGTCACGTCAAATTTTCGGTTCAAGGCAAGCTCAACAAGTCAACGGTTTCAATCGTTTCGGCCGAATAAGCTGCTTTTTAGTTCTAAAAGCCCTGTCGCAAGCGGCAGGGCTTTTTCTTTTCACGGTACCATTGCCTTATGAAATTCGTCGACGAAGCCACCATTGAAGTCATTGCCGGCAAAGGCGGAAATGGCGCGCATAGCTTTCGCCGTGAAAAATTCATTCCTAAAGGTGGACCCGATGGTGGCGATGGCGGCCGAGGCGGCACTGTATTTGCCATCGCCGATCGCAACATCAACACCTTGATCGACTACCGCTACGCGCGCAAACATCTTGCCAAAGGCGGCGAGCATGGTCGCGGCTCAGATCAATACGGTGCCGCCGCAGCAAACATTACGCTACGCGTCCCGGTTGGCACGGTGATCTATGACGCCGAAACCGGCGAAGAACTCTTTGACTTAAGCCGCCATGCTCAGCAGGTCACCTTGGCAGCCGGCGGTGAAGGCGGCCTGGGCAACGTCCACTTCAAATCAAGCGTAAACCGCGCGCCCAAGCAATGGACCCCCGGCAAAGAAGGCGAGCAGCGCCGTTTGCGCCTTGAGCTCAAAGTCTTGGCCGACGTCGGCCTGCTAGGAATGCCAAACGCTGGCAAATCAACGCTAATCAGCCGAATCTCAAACGCACGACCCAAAATTGCCGACTACCCCTTCACCACGCTGCACCCTAACTTAGGGGTCGTGCGCACCTCAGAGGCGCGTAGCTTTGTGGTGGC
>CAMBZR010000158.1 GCA_945872285.1 Bordetella parapertussis
GAATCCCACGTAGATCGTTCAATTCTTGGACCAGGCGAATTTATCCAAACCAACGTCGTTGGCACCTTCAACTTGCTTGAAGCCGTTCGCGCCTACTGGTCTGAGTTAGACGAAGTCAAAAAACAAAACTTCAGGTTTTTACATGTCTCGACGGATGAAGTCTACGGCACACTCGCACCGCAAGATCCACCGTTTTCTGAAACCAATCCGTTTGAACCTAACAGCCCCTACGCCGCCAGCAAAGCGTCGTCTGACCACTTAGTGCGCGCCTGGCACCACACTTACGGCTTGCCGGTGCTCACGACCAATTGCAGCAACAACTACGGGCCGTTTCATTTTCCTGACAAACTGATCCCGCTGGTGATCTTAAATGCGCTAGACAGCAAGCCCTTGCCCATCTATGGCGATGGCCAACAAGTACGCGACTGGTTATACGTACAAGACCACTGTCGCGCCATCGCACGCGTGCTTGAAGCGGGCCGACCTGGCGAAACCTACAACATCGGCGGCGCAAACGAAAAAGCCAATATCGACGTTGTCAAAACCATTTGCGCTCGCCTAGACACCCTGCGCCCACGCGCAGATGGCAAAGGCTATGCCGAGCAAATCACCTACGTCAAAGACCGCCCCGGCCACGACCGCCGCTACGCCATCGACGCCACAAAAATCGCACGCGAACTCAACTGGACTCCGCAAGAGACCTTTGAAACAGGTATCGAAAAGACCATGCAGTGGTATTTGGACAATACCGAGTGGGTGCAAGGCGTGAAGAGTGGCGAGTATCGTAAGTGGCTTGGGAAGCAGTACGGGTGATTCGCCTTACCTCTTAGCTTTTCTTTTTTTCATGGGCAATAAAAAACCCTCCGGGGTGAGCATTGTTAAGAGGCTTGGAGGGTGTTGTTGGCAGAACTATCTCACAATTTTTTGCTGCTGTCTATTCCGTGATCGCCTCTAACTCTCACACGCCTCACCTTTTAGTCGCCATCTCATCCCACGGCTTTGGACACTTGTCGCAAGTTGCCCCGGTAGTGAATCACCTGATTGAGCTCATCCCACAATTAAAAATAACAATTCGCGCAGCCTTACCTGAGGCCCAACTTCGCAGCCGCCTTCATCACTTAGACGTCTTGCAATTCGCAACTGATGATTTTGGGATGGTGATGAATCATGCGTTTAGCGTCGATACACAAGCAAGCCTGGCGCGCTATGAAAGCCTGCATCAAGACTGGGATCACAAGGTGAAGGCGCTTGCGCAGCAACTGATGGACGCTGAGGTCGACGTTGTCTTGGCCGATGTACCTTATCTGCCACTAGCTGCAGCACAGGTCGCTGGGATCCCCGCGGTCGCGCTTTGCTCGTTGAACTGGGCTGATATTTTGTCGCACTATGTTGGACTGGATAAACCACAAGCCCTCATCCACACCATGTATGCGGCATACCAATCCGCGCGCTATTTTTTGCAACCGGCGCCAAGTATGGCGATGCCTAAGCTGAAAAATCAACGCGCGATCGGCCCTTGTTGTGCGCCAGGTATCGCGCAAAAGACAACCCTGCTCAGCGCGGCCAAACAACGCAAAGCCCTAAACAACCCCTGGCTAATACTCGTAGGCATGGGCGGCATTCCGTTTGAGTTATCACTCGAACACTGGCCAACCCAATACCAAGACCGCCCGCTTTGCTATCTTGTTTCACCTTCTAGCGCCAACACCCACCCCAACGCGCTATCCGTCGAAACAACTGGCTTGTCGTACTCTGACTTAGTTGCCTCGGTGGATTTAATCATCACCAAACCGGGCTATGGCATGTTTGCCGAAGCCGCGGCAGCAGGTGTACCGGTATTGTTTACCGCCAGAGGCGAATGGCCAGAAACTGAGGCGCTTGTTACGTGGTTGCAAGACAACGCGCATTGCTCCCAGATCACAACTGATGCGCTCAGGGCAGGTACGTTTGAGCAAGAACTATTCAAGCTGCTCACACAAGGGCCTTACACGCCGGTCGCACCAACCGGTAACGATGAAGCCGCTGCGCTGATTGCCGAGCTGTTTACGTGCAATTAAGCAATGCACTGAATCATTTCAAAATGATAGTCATGTAACAAAAGTAAAAGTCTTTGATATACTATACCCATATGGGTATGATCATTTGAATGAATGATCAACTAAAGCCTCTGTATTGGATTGGCTCTTCCCTCAAAGATTTGAAAGCACTCTCGGATTCGCTTCGTGATGTATTTGGTTACGCTTTGCATTTAGCTCAGGAGGGCAAAAAGCACCCTCAAACCAAGCCGCTACGAGGGTTTGGCGGAACAGGTGTTCTTGAGGTTGTTGCAGACCAGCGAGGGGATACCTTTCGCGCGGTTTACACCGTGAAATTCGACGCCGCGGTATATGTCTTGCATGTATTTCAGAAGAAATCCAAGAGGGGCGCAGAAACTCCGATGCCTGACATAAGCTTAATTAACGCTCGACTAAAAACAGCAGAAGAACATCATAAGGAGTCAAACTCGTGACAAAAGTACAAACAGGCACCGGCAATGTCTATAAAGATCTAGGCTCTGTCAATGCGGATGACATGCTCGTCAAAGCTCGCCTTGCTACAAAGATTGCAGAGATCATTAAGTACCGTCATCTCACGCAAACTGAGGCTGCTAGCATCTTAGGTATGCCCCAACCCAAAGTGTCTGGCATGCTACGCGGTCAATTTCGCGGCATCAGTGAAACTAAAATGCTTGAGTGCCTTAACCGCCTAGGTCGTGATGTGCAAATTGTCGTGCGCAAAGCTGCGCGGCCATCGCTCTGTGGCCGTACGAGCGTGGTGTTTGCTTAAGCGTGTCGATAGCGCTTCGTAGGGGACTTCAAAGGCACAGCTTGCCCAAATTTTTTCTGCTTTAAAAAGTACCTCAAACCCCCAGCAAATCAAAATAATACGTCTGGCTCCCGTACTCAGGCGGTGACACATAGGTTTCTTTGCCCAAGCTCTTCCAAGGCACTAGCGCAGCAAAATTTGGCCCATCATAAACAACGTGTGAAACTCGCCGTTTTCACCGCAAGCATCGACCCCAGCCGGCAGCCGATCAATAAAAGCCTGATCAAACTCACAGCCCACGAACGAGCCATCTAAAAAGCGCCCGTCTACAC
>CAMBZR010000159.1 GCA_945872285.1 Bordetella parapertussis
AAACCCAAGAGTTGACGCGCAGCAAGCTTTGGAATCGGGTGCCACACATGCTCGGTATCCAGCGGATTCGCAATCACGTGTGAGCTGATTTTTTGATCGCGAAACAAAGCACTGGTTTGAACACACTCGGCCATCCAAAGGCTTGGCGACACAAAGACAAAATTTTGATTGCGCCAGGCTAAGCGCTTTGCTTCCCAAGCTTGACGATTTAAATCTGGCCCGCGCTCGGTTGCTGGGCGATTCCCTTCAAGATAGCCCAGCCGAAACCGTGCCTCTGCAAAATCGGGGGTGTAGTGTTCGCCACCACAAAACGGCCACATGTCGTGCAAGGTCCAGACGATTGGCTTTTGCAACTGACCAATATCGTTAATAGACAACAGCTTTGGTATCCAATGCAAGTTCAACACTTCAGCGCTAGAGCCGTTCAGCTCGTTGACAATGCCGGCGCTTTGATGACCAAACGAGTGTACGATCGGATTATCTGTATGCCACTTTCGGTTCGAAAATTCACGAATTTTTTGCTCAAGTCGCGCCTGTACTTTTTGCTGGAATGATCTGGGTGCACGGCCAGCAATCACACGACTATTTGCAGTTTCATGCGTCAACACACGCATGTCACAATCAACATTTTGTTGCAACATCACCTGATGCAATCGATACGCAGAGCGCGAAGCACCACCGGTATTATCTTCAGTCGATATTTGCAGAACCTTCAAGGTCAAGCCTCTTTTGATAGATGCATCAGCGTTTAGTCGCTTAAAAAAGCTTGCTAAACAAGACTCTTTATTTTTTTCAGCAACCACTGCGGTGCGCGCAGCAGTTGATCTCGGCGCCATCTTAACCGGCTACGCCAACGATCAGGATGCTCAAGACCGCCAAAGTGATGATTAAACACAAACCGATCAGCGCTGCGATCTTGCTTAATTTCAGTAAGATGAGTCAGCGAGCCCAAAGCTTGGGCTGGTAAGCCTTCTTGGTCGCCCGTTGCGACGGTGTGTGTCGCATCCGGCCCAAAGCCAAGATTGGTGACAAGATTGGCATTAGGGGTAGCGGTTAAACCCCCGTAATACCAAGCACACGCGGTCCATTGATAATCCCAAGTATCAATTTCGCCGTTTTTGACCCGATCCAAAAATCCGGACCAAACCGTACGCTCAACCGAATCAAGCGTTTTATAGCGCCAATCGGCCGTAGTGCCCCACTCGGGCCAAAAGGGCATATCCACTCGGTAATGTTGCCATGCCCGACGCCAAGTGGCCCAACCCCAGCAGTGGTTGTATTTTGAAAAATAATACGCGGCCTCGCCACGCTTTTGCCCGCGCTGAAAATTGTTACCCGTCACAACCCAAACGCGTTCGTCATGCTCATAACGATCAAGCAAGGTGTCGCAAAAGACAAAAAAATCATCATTCGGCAGGCAATCATCTTCAATAATGATGGCGCGTTCGACCTGTTCAAACACCCAATCCAAGCCAGAGCTCACCCGCTTTTTACACCCCATATTCTGCTGGGCATAATTTTGTAATACCCGACACGGCCAATCGATTTGCTCGACAATTTCACGGGTTTCGCGACAGCGTTCTGCATCCGTCGGGTGACCTTCGCGCGGGCCATCGGCAATGATTAACAGGGTTTCAGGTCGCTGCGCACGTATGGCCGCAAACGTCTCGCGAGTGTGGCGAGGACGATTGAAAATAATGTAGGCAACGGGGGTCTTTAGCTGCGATAGTGTCGGCATAGGCTCATTAAATCACGCCCGGCTGCTTAATTCTTAGCGCACGGCTCTAGTGCCACCGTTTTTAGCTGGCTCAAGAGCGCTTGCTGGCGAGCCTCTGGCACATTTCTGAACGCAAAATAACCCTTTAAGCGTGTATCTGCAGGCAGACAGGGGTCTGGGTAGGCGTAACCGGGAGGCATGCTACCCGAATACCCATTGAGGGTATATAGATGATGCTCTTGCGCATAGATCATGGCGTCAAGCTCAGTGATGTAAAAGGGCTCTGACGGTCGCTGGGTGACGTACAAAATTGTGTCACTGGATAACGCTGTCTTGATATGCGAATTCATACTCGCTTGTCGATCCAACCAAGTTTGAACAGCAGCCTGGTGAGGTTGATACCAAACGGTTTCAGCCGTCAGCGCACATACTGCAAGCAAAATCACCAGAATTTTCGAAATCCTACCCCGCTGCAACTGCAGCAGGCACTCAAATCCAAGCGCTACCAAAATGGCGACAGGCAATAACAACACCAAGATGATTCGTGAAACAGCCCGAATCGCGGCTACCCCTGGCAGTTTAAGTACCCACAGATATAAAGAAAAATCCCCCACCATTAAAGTCAACACGACCAGCAAGCCCAACGTCAGCCCCGCCACCCCTGCGCAAGCCCTAAGTGGCCCTGAAAGCGCACGTGCACAACACGCTGCGCCCATCCCGAGCATCACAAACAGTGCCACTCCAAGCCCCACAAACATTTGGTGCTCAGGCCTTTCTGCAAACGGTGCAACACTGGATCCCACCCAACGCGTCAATTGTGATTGATCTGCAAGCAGGTAGCTTGTTGGTTTAGGCATCAGTGAACGAAGGTCATCCAAAGGACGCACCACGCCATAATCAATGGCGATCTGTTGGTATTGACGTAATAGCAGCACCACGGCGATTCCAACACTTACCGCCAAGCCAATCCAAATCCAAGCGGCAAGTCGCTGCTTTTCGATGCACCAGCTCTGCGTCAAGCTGTTCGAAAACCCAACCACGGCGTGCACCACCGCGTAGGCTAGCAAACCCGCGATCATTAGGTAAACCAAAAACACACCCAAATAAATCGAGCACAAAAACTGTACCCCGCACCAAAACACCGCATGCGCCAACGCCGCAATGTCTTTATGCATTAGCCCCCGATACGCCGCAAACACGGCCAAAGGCACAGCAAAGCGATACACCATCTGGGCATGCCCCTCTTGGTGCAGCATCGGCAACGCAAAAGCAAATACAAAAGCCCCGGCACCCGCAGCGACCACTGCAAACCCTTCTCCTTTCAACACCCACCA